>JBEGNF010000034.1:0-26854 GCA_041182625.1 Pseudomonadota bacterium
GGCGTGGCCATCGAATAAACGTCGATCATGGTCGGTTCTCCCAAATGAAAAAGCGCCGGGAAGTCTACACGCCCGGCGCTTTATTTGCTGACAGGATATCAGCAATAACTAAATGACAGCAGTCTGATCAGGAACGGGTGATCGGCAGATCCAGCGATTCACTCAGGCTCGCATACTTGGCGAGCTCGAGCTTGGCGATCGCGTTACGGTGCACCTCATCCGGGCCGTCGGCGATGCGCAGCGTGCGGTTGTGTGCCCACAGCTGGGCGACTGCGAAATCGTCAGACACGCCGCCGCCGCCATGCGCCTGGATCGACCAGTCGATGACCTGCTGCGCCATCACCGGTGCCAGCACCTTGATCATGGCGATTTCGGTCTTGGCGCCCTTGTTGCCGACGGTATCCATCATGTAGGCGGCCTTCAACACCAACAGACGGGCGCTGTCGATCATGATGCGCGACTCGGCGATGCGCTCGCGCCAGACGCCTTGCTCTGACACCTTCTTGCCGAACGCGACCCGGGAATCGATACGCTTGCACATCAGCTCCAGCGCGCGCTCTGCGGTGCCAATGGCGCGCATGCAGTGATGGATGCGCCCTGGGCCGAGACGACCTTGTGCGATCTCGAAGCCGCGGCCTTCACCCAGCAGCATATTGGACGCTGGCACGCGCACATTGTCGAAGGTAACCTCGCAATGGCCGTGCGGTGCATCATCGTAGCCGAACACGGAGAGGGGACGGACGACGGTCACGCCCTTGGTATCGGCGGGCACCAGAATCATCGACTGTTGCGCATGACGTGGTGCGTTCGGGTCAGTCTTGCCCATCAAGATATAGATCTTGCATCGCGGATCGCCGGCGCCCGACGTCCACCATTTGCGGCCATTGATCACATATTCATTGCCGACGCGCTCGATCCGGGTGCTGATGTTGGTCGCGTCTGACGAGGCGACGTCCGGCTCGGTCATCGCAAAGGCGGAACGGATCTCGCCGCGCAGCAGGGGCTTGAGCCACTGCTCTTTGTGTTCTTCAGAGCCGTAACGCTCGATGGTCTCCATGTTGCCCGTGTCGGGCGCGGAGCAGTTGAAGACCTCTGGCGCCCAGGTGATGCGGCCCATGATTTCGCACAGTGGCGCGTAGTCGAGGTTGGACAGGCCTTCGGGTGCGTGCGGCGACTTGGGCAGGAAGAGATTCCACAGGCCTTCCTTGCGAGCGATGGGCTTGAGTTCTTCGACGATCTCGGTCGGTATCCAGCGATTGCCTTTCTCGCGACCATTGCGGTCAACTTCTTCTTTGTAGGTGCGCTCATTCGGATAGATATGCTTGTCCATGAAATGGTTGAGCTTCTCGCGCAGCTCCATGCACCGTGGGGAATATTCGAACTCCATGTTGTCTCCTCGCTCGTTATTGTCAGTGGTCGTGTGGGGTAATCGAATTGCTCGGTATGAGTGAATCAGACAGGGCGTGCGCCAGACGCATAATCCCAGCCCATGATCGCCATCGGCTTGGCGGCTTGTCCACTCTTTAATGCTTGCTCGCTGGCCGCCGTGCCATCCTGGTAGCGTTTCATGATGCCCTGCAGGATGCCCGCCATACGGAACATGTTGTACGCCAGGTAGAAGCGGAAATCTTCTTTGTTGATCTGTATACCAGTGCGTTCGCTGTAGCGGGCGATGTACTCGTCTTTGGACGGGATGCCCAGCGCTTTCAGATCGAGTCCGCCAATCCCACGGAAAAGACCGGGCTCGATATGCCAGCTCATGCAGTGATATGAAAAATCGGCGAGCGGATGGCCGAGAGTGGACAGCTCCCAGTCGAGCACGGCCAGAATCTTGGGTTCTGTCGGATGGAAAATCATGTTATCGAGCCGGTAGTCGCCATGCACGATGGTGGTGAGCTCTCCCTCCGGGATATGCTTTGGCAACCATTCGATCAGGTGCTCCATCGCCGGGATATGTTCGGTCTCGGCCGCCTTGTACTGGCGTATCCAGCGATCGATCTGACGCTGAAAATAATTACCCGGCTTGCCAAAGGTGTCCAATCCGACCGATGGGTAATCCACGCTGTGCAGCTGTGCGATCACACGGTTCATTTCATCATAGTGCGCTGCGCGGTCTTCCTTGCTCATGCCAGGCAGTGACTGATCCCATAACACGCGGCCATCGACAAATTGCATGATGTAGAACGCGCGTCCGATCACAGACTCGTCTTCGCACAAGGCGTATTGTCGAGCAGCGGGGAAACCTGCTTTCGATAGCGCATCCATCACACGGAATTCGCGATCGATTGCATGCGCAGAAGGTAGCAGCTTCGCTGCCGGTGCGGGTTTGGTACGAAGCACATAGTGCTGATCAGCGGAGGTCAGCTTGAAGGTCGGGTTGGACTGGCCACCCTTGAATTGCTCTATCTGCAGATGCCCCTGGAATCCCTGGACATGCGCGTGCATGTAGGCGGAGAGCGCATCGAGATCGACTTTCATACGCTCTGCGACAGGTTTGGTTCCCATGAATTCTTCGTACATAGTCCCGCTTGCTCCTGCGTTATTGTTTGTAGAAGTCTACTGATTGAAACTTACAGACCGCGCGCCTTGCGGTACTGCTCGAAAAGTGCTTCCATTGTCGTGCTGCGCGATTCGGCTTGTAGCTCGGACGGTGGTGAGTAGTTCACCAGACGCACTACCCAATCCGATGCTGATGCGCCAATATCCATCGCATTGATGCAGCCCGCCGTCTGTGCCAGATTGCCGAGGAATAGTCGCTGGCCTGTGAGCGCATAGGACAGGATCGCGCGATTGACGCCGCCATGCAGCACCATCAACACCGTGTCCCACTCGGGATCGGCACGCAGTTTGTCGATGGCCGGATAGACGCGGTCCATCAGCTGACCAACGGTCTCGCCACCAAGGAATTGTTTGTCTTCGGGGGGCACGCCCTCGAACGCGCCGGTGAAGGCTTCGCGCAGCTGATGATCCGGGATGGCAGAGAGCTTGCCGCCTCGGATTTCCACGAGCTCGGGCCAGTGTTCGAGATCGATCTTCTGCCCTGTCTCGGCCAGAACGCGATGGGCAGTCTCCAGCGTGCGGGGCAGTCCGGACACGATGATTTTGTCAAAGCGTATGCCGGCACCTGCGAATACGCGACCCGCAGCGGTGGTTTGCGCCTGTCCTTGTTCGTTGAGCGGAACAGTCTCTGGCAGATAGGGCTTGCCTTCATTGTCGAAGTAAGTGACGCTGCCATGCCGCATCAGGAATACGCGGCGACGTGGTTTGAAGCTCATTGCGGGATTGCTTTCTTATTTTGTTGTTGACCGATGGTCTCATTGATAATGAGGTTTTCTTTTTTCGAGAAAGGCGGTAATACCTTCCAACGCGTCGCGGTGGTGCAGACAATCGACGAAGCTTTGTTTTTCGGATTCCAGTTGCTCGGGCAGGGTATGGTTATGCGCTTCTCTCAGCAGGGACTTGATGTTTTCGATTGCATGAGGCGACAGCCGCGCAAGCTCGTCGCTCCAGTCCAGTGCGGCATTCAATGCTTGTCCGTCAACGACGACACGGTTGACCACGCCTGCCTGATGCAGCCTTGCTGCCGAGACGGCTTTGCCTTCGATCAGGATTTCGGTGGCCAGCTGACGTGGCAACGCCTGAGACAGCGCCCAGCTGATGCCGCCATCGGGGGATAGCCCCACCTTCACATAGGCCGCCACGAATTGAGATGAGTGTGCCGCCACGATCAGATCGCAGGACAGTGCCAATGAAAAGCCCGCACCGGCTGCCGGACCCTCGACTGCGGCGATCACGGGCTTGGGACACTCGCGCAGCGCCTCGACCCATGCGTGCAGCTTGCCGACCGAATCGGCGGCCACCGTGCGCTCTTTGCTGCGATTTTCGAGTAAGCGATTCAGATTGCCGCCTGCGCAGAAGGTGTCGCCCGCGCCGGTCAGCACCACGGCGCGGATCTCGGGATCGCGTTCGGCGGTCGACAAGGCCTCCACACCGGCGGCGTACATGTCAGGATGCAGCGCATTCCTTGCGCCCGGATTGGAGAGCGTGAGGATCAGCGTGGCATCTCGACGGGAGGCGAGCAGTTCGGCGGACATGGGGTGGCAGGGGCTTCGTTAGTGACGCTGTTGGGTGGCGGTTGAGCCGCTGTCGGGTGATGCGGCCAGTGATAGACTGCATCCCTTCATTGTAACCCCAGCAAGCTTCGTCAAACACATCCCGGACTTGCGCCGGACCGATCAAAACCAGGAGGCAGAATGCTAACTCTGTGCGGCTTCTCGGCCAGTAATTACTACAATAAAGTCAAGCTCGCGTTGCTGGAAAAAGAAGTCCCGTTCCAGGAAAAACTCGTGTGGGTAGACCGTTCACCGGCATTGCTCGAGAAATCTCCGCTGGGCAAAGTGCCTTACTTCGAGATTGGTGACAAGGTGCTGTTCGAGTCACAAGTGATGCTTGAGTACGTCGAGGCGACGTATCCGCAAAAACCGCTGCTGCCTGCTGACACCTTTGAAGCGGCGCGCATTCGCGAGCTGATTCAGTACATGGAATTGCATCTTGAATTGGTGGCGCGCGAACTCTACGCCGAGGCGTTTTTCGGAGGGAAAATCAGCGATGAGACCAAGGTCCGCGTACAAAAACTTTTAAAGCGCACCATTGCTGGCTTTGGTCGCATCGCAAGGTTCTCACCTTATATCGCAGGCGATCGATTTACGATGGCCGATTGCGCGGCGATTTGTCATCTGCCAATGGTTGGCATGGCGACCAAGGCGATCTATGGTGAAGACATGATGGCGGAATATCCAGTGCGCGATTACCTGAAACAGGTGGGTGAGCGCCCGACGGTGCAACAAGTGACTGCGGATCGGAAAGCGAATGCGGTCGAGATGACCGAATGGATCAAGAGCCAGAGGAAGGCCTGAGTCCTCGCGCCAACTCTCCGGGATTGATAAAAAAACGGCATCAAATGGAAGCGCTTTGTTGCCGTTTTTATTTTCTTAAGCTGGGCTTTTGGGGGTGTCGCGTGTCCAGGCGCCGTCAACTACTGAGAGACTGCGTGCTGATGTGAGCACGCTTCAATTCTGCAAACCACACCAGCCACGCCTCCGGCGCCAGTATGCTGAACTGCCCATTGCGCGCGGTCTTGCGAGCCAGCTTCAGCAAGGCCTTGTCCTTGGTAATGAGCCCATCGGCTTTGCAGGCCAGTGCGAGCTCGAGGAACTTCTGGTCATCGCCATCCTTGCAAACAGGTAGCCCACTCGCCATCGCGCCAGCCTCAATCTCCGCACTGCTTGCGTACGGTCTTATCCGCTGATCGAATTCAGCCAGTATCGCCGTCTGCGACTCTGCCGAGAGTTTCATCTTGTCATAGGCGAGCACCAGTTCGAACTCTCGGCGGCAATCATGCCGGGTGAATGCCTCGATCTCCCCGCAGGTGAGCGACTCCAGCAGCGCCTGCCATCGCGGATCGCGAAACATGAACAGGTCAAGGCAGACGTTGGTATCGAGCACCACGCGAGGTCTGAACACAGAGCTTGCTTTCGGTATCATTCGGGGAACTTATCTGAAGGAGTACAGCTCATGCTGATGGTCTTGTCGCCGGCGAAGACGCTGGACTATGAATCACCGCTGACTACGGACGTACATACCTTGCCGGATTTTATCCCGCGTTCGGCGGAACTGATTACCACGTTGCGAGGCAAGTCGCCAGCCGAGATCGGTAGTCTGATGCAGATCTCTGACCCGCTGGCGCAGCTGAACGTGAGCCGTTACGCCAGCTGGACAAAAAAATTCAGCTTTAACAATGCGCGGCAGGCGGTGCTGGCCTTCAATGGCGATGTGTATGAAGGCCTTGAAGCGCGCTCGCTGAACACGAAGCAGCTGGCTTGGGCACAGGATCATTTGCGCATCTTGTCCGGCCTGTATGGGCTGCTGCGTCCGCTGGATCTGATGCAGCCGTATCGTCTGGAAATGGGGACTCGCCTGCAGACTCAGCGGGGCAAGGATTTGTATGCTTTCTGGGGCGATGAACTCACTGGCCATCTCTCGGACACTCTCAAGTCACTAAAATCAAAGGCATTGGTGAACCTGGCCTCGGAGGAGTATTTCAAGGCGGTTCACGCCGACGATCTGCCGGTACCGGTGATCACGCCCGTTTTCGAGGATTGGAAGGGCGGCAAGTACAAGATCATTTCATTTCACGCGAAGCGTGCGCGCGGACTGATGGCGCGTTACGCGATCGAGAAAAAAATCACCGCGCCAGAAAAGCTGCAGGCTTTTGATACAGAGGGTTATGCATTCGCGCCAGCGGCCTCGGATGCGACACGCTGGGTATTTCGGCGCAAGCAGGGTTGATCGCTGATCACGGTGGCGGCGGTTCAGGCAGCCGTTTCTGGCCATGGATTGCTGTATGGCGAATCACCAGAGCATCACCAGAGCATCACCAGAACTTCCACCAGGATTTTTCTGCGTCGTTGGTGATCTGCGCAGCGGAGTTAACTTTGTAGTTGAGCTGGAACACGCGTTCGGCATCGTCGCGCAGGTCGTTCATGCCCAGCGCGTCATAGGCACGGATCTGTACGCGCAGCGCATTACGCACCGAGGGCGATGCCGGATAATCGCGGATGACGACCTGCGCGCGATTGATCGCTGCGACATGCGCGCCACGCCGCAGGTAGTAATCGGCCACGTGCACTTCATACTGCGCCATGGCTTCGACCAGGTAGCGCAGCCGGTCACGCGCATCGTCAGCGTATTTGCTTTCCGGGAAACGATCGACCAGCTGCTTGAATGCGTCGAATGCGTCGCGCGCTGCTTTCGGGTCGCGCTCGGTCGGGTCCTGGCGGCTCACGAAGTCGAACAGGCCTTTCTTGTCATTGAAGTTCGCCAGGCCTCGCAGGTAGTACATGTAGTCGACGTTGACATGGTTGGGGTGAAGGCGGATGAAGCGCTCCACTGCCGCCAGGCACTGTGCCTGTTCATTCTGACGGTAGTAGGCATAGGCAACTTCCATCTGTGCCTGCTGCGCATAGACGCCAAACGGGTAGCGTGATTCAAGCTTCTCGAAATACTTGATTGCTTTTTCGTAGTTGCCCGATCTCAGCTCGTCCTTGGCCTCAGCGTATAATTTGTCTGCCGACCAGCCCTTGGTCTCGTCATTTTTTTCTCCCAGCGAGCCGCAGCCCGACAGCACGAAGGCGAGCGCAATCACAGCGAGTGTCAGGATTTTTTTCATTATGGGGCAGGGCGCGTGCGCGGAAAATTCGGTGCACTGATTATAGCCGATGGATACCCCATGAGAGCAGACAGCCAGGCCCCTACCGAAGAACTGATGGATGACGACGCTTTGGACGATGCGGAGGTCGTTGGCGGCAGCCTTGACCCGATTTCTTTGCGTCTGGATGACAGCAGTCAGGGTGTGAGGCTTGACAAGGCTTTGTCCGTGTTGCTGCCGCAGTTCTCGCGCGGCCGGATTCAGCAGTGGATCGAGGAGGGGCTGGTGCTGGTTGATGGCAAACCGGCCAAGGTGCGCAGCCTGATGCTGGGCGTCGAAACGATCTCCGTGCAGCCGCAACCCGCCGAACAGGCGCATGCTTACTCGCCCGAGCCCGTGCCGCTGACAGTGGTGCATGAAGACTCCTCCATCCTTGTTCTGGACAAGCCGGCGGGACTGGTCGTGCATCCGGCAGCGGGTAATTGGTCGGGTACCCTGCTCAACGGTCTGTTGCACCGCTGGCCTGAGCTGGAGGGCGTGCCGCGTGCCGGTATCGTGCATCGGCTGGACAAGGACACCAGCGGCCTGATGGTCGTGGCGCGAACGCTGATCGCGCAAACAGATCTGGTGCGCCAGCTGCAGGAGCGTTCGATGGGTCGGGAGTATCTGGCGCTGGTCTGGGGGCAGCCGGTGTCGAGCGGCCGCGTCGAGGCGGCGATTGCCCGCCATGCTCGCGAGCGCACGCGCATGGCAGTCAGCAAGTCACCGCTGGCCAAGCCAGCAGTGACGCACTACCAGAAGATCGCTTCCGGTCAGATCGATGGTCGCCCGGTGGCGCTGCTGCGTTGCAAGCTGGAGACCGGGCGCACGCATCAGATTCGTGTGCACCTGCAATCGGTAGGTTTTCCCATTGTGGGTGATTCGGTCTACGGAAAATCGCATCTCGTATCGGTCTTTCCCCGGCAGGCGCTGCACGCTGAAAGACTTTGTCTTACACATCCGGGCTCTGGCGCGGATTGCGAGTGGCATGCGCCGGTGCCTGCTGACATGGCCGGCCTGCTGGTACGTGCGGGAATATCCGTCTGACGGCGATGCATTCACTACCTATTCACTGGCCCGATCTTCCCGAGCGTATCGGTGCGCTGTCGACGGTGCGATCTGGTGGCGTGAGCTTGCCGCCTTACGATGATGGCGCCGGCGGTGGCGGACTGAACCTCGGCCCCCACGTCGGTGATCTGCCGACCGCCGTCGAGCACAATCGAGCGCTGTTGCGGTCGGTGCTGCCGTCAGAGCCGGCGTGGCTGAAGCAGGTGCATGGCATCCGGGTCGTCGATGCGAAATTCGCGCTTGCGCAGCTCAGCGCGCCCGAGGCCGACGCCAGTTTCGCGACCGAGCCCGGCATCGTCTGCGCGATCATGACCGCCGATTGCATGCCCGTGCTGCTGGCCGACAGGCAAGGCAAGGTCGTGGGCGCGGCGCATGCCGGATGGCGCGGGCTAGCCGGCGGTGTGATCGAGGCAACGATAGGGCGAATGAGAGCGGCTGGCGCGGGGGAGCTGTCGGCCTGGCTCGGGCCGGGCATTGGCCCTGCCCGCTTCGAAGTCGGCGACGATGTGCTGCAGTCATTTGATCGCTTGGGCGATGAGGCCCGAAGGGCTTTCACTGCGATTGAGGGCAAACCGGGAAAATATCTCGCCGACTTGCCTCAGCTTGCGCGCCTGGCGCTGTCAGCCGCAGGCGTGACCCGGGTGATGGGCGGCGACCACTGCACCATGAGCGAACCCGTGCATTTTTATTCTTTTCGTCGCGAGCGAGTGACAGGTCGTATGGCGACGCTGATCTGGATCAAGTAGATCCGGGCGTATGGTCCTGTCCCGCTTGTTGCTGCTCTTGCATGGCCTGCAGTCTTTCCATCTCGCGGCGTTTTCTGCGCTGGCCGCTACCACCGATGTAGATAATGACAAGTGTCGGTAACACACCGTAAAAGAAAAACGTCATAATGCCGGCGACCACCGAATCCTCGGTGATAGCCATCATCAGCACGACATACATCCAGCCAACCGCAGCGATGTGCATGCGCTCCTCTTGCGAAGTTATCCAATCGATGGCGCGCAGCATACGCGAAAACGGCAGATTGAATACGGGGGAGATCGCATGAGCAAATCAGCCAGCAGCGGGCATCCGGGTCAGGGCAACAAAACGGATCCTGTATCGGGCGCGGCTGCATGGATGGCGCAGTTCGCTGATCCCAAGGGCTGGCAGTCGGTGATCAATCTGATGCAGACCGGGATGCAGGGCACGCCCGCCATGCCGATGATGCCCGGATTGCCTGATGTGCCCGGTATGCCATCAGTCATGGCCATGGTGCCTCCGGAAAAGCTGGCGCAGCTGCAGAAGGATTACGTCGAAGAGATGTCCGCTTTGTGGACAGGGCTGCTCGCCTCGCGCGCGCCTGAGATACGAGATCGCCGTTTCTCATCGCCAGCGTGGAGTTCCAATCCACTGTATGCATTCAATGCAGCAGCTTATCTGCTCAACGCACGCTACTTGAATGCACTCGCAGACGCCGTTGAGACTGATCACAAGACCAAAAAGAAAATCCGCTTCGCGACTCAGCAGGCGATTGATGCGATGTCGCCGTCGAATTTCATGGCGACGAATCCAGATGCGCAGCAAAAGCTGATCGCGACCAAGGGCGAGAGCCTGCAGAACGGCATCATGAACATGATTGCCGACATGCGACGAGGCCATGTCTCTCAGACCGATGAAAACGCTTTTGAGGTCGGGCGCAATGTCGCCACCAGTGAGGGCGGCGTAGTGTTTCAGAATGAGGTGATTCAGCTGATTCAGTATCGTCCGCTGACGAAAAAGGTCTACCGACGTCCGCTGCTGATCGTTCCCCCTTGCATCAACAAGTTCTACATCCTCGATCTTCAGCCGGAAAACTCGCTGATCCGTTACGCGGTCGAGCAGGGGCATACCGTATTTGTCGTCTCATGGGTGAACCCGGGCGCTGAGCGCGGATTGCTCGGCTGGGATGACTATGTCGAGCAGGGCGTGATTGAGGCGATTCATGTCGCGCAAGAGATCAGCGGCGAAAAGCAGGTGAATACGCTGGGTTTTTGCGTGGGCGGTACGCTGCTGGCCAGCGCGCTGGCGGCGCTGGCGGCGCGCGGCGAGAAGCCCGCCTCCAGCTTGACCTTGCTGACCACCATGCTCGACTTCAGCGATGTGGGCAATATCGACGTGTATGTCGATGAGGCGCAGGTGGTCCAGCGCGAACAGGCCATAGGCAAGGGCGGGCTGATGCCGGGCCGCGATTTTGCGGCGGCTTTCTCCAGCCTGCGGCCGAATGACCTAGTGTGGAATTATGTCGAGGCCAATTACCTGAAGGGCGAAAGCCCACCGGCCTTTGATCTGCTGTACTGGAACTCGGACAGCACCAATCTTCCCGGCCCGATGTTCTGTTACTACCTGCGCAACATGTACCTCGAGAACAATCTGCGCGTCCCGGGCAAACTTTCCGTGTCCGGCGATCCTATCGATCTGGGGAAAATACAGACGCCAGCGTTCATTTACGCATCGCGTGAAGATCATATCGTTCCATGGGCCAGTGCCTATGCAAGTACTGGGCTGCTCAATGCCGGCAAGCGGAGCAAGAACCGCTTTGTGCTCGGCGCGTCCGGTCATATTGCCGGGGTGATCAATCCTCCCGCCAAAAAGAAGCGCAGCTACTGGACGAATGACACGCTGCCCGCGCAGGCCGATGACTGGTTTGCCGGGGCGACCGAGCACCCGGGAAGTTGGTGGACTGGCTGGGCAGAGTTCCTGGCCAGCCATGCAGGCGAGCAGGTCGCTGCGCCCCGTAGTTACGGCAATCGATCACACCCGCCGATTGAGCCGGCACCGGGCAGTTATGTAAAAGTAAAGGCCTGAGTGTTTGCTCACCTTGCGCGACTGATTTCACCGTCGGAATAGGGGACTTTCCATTTTGAAAAACCGTTGACGTCGCGTCGCAATATATTGCAAAGCTGAAAGACTTTGCTTTGCGAAGTCATTGTTTTCGTGCACTATACGAAGTCGGAGATACGAACTTCGGTTCGAAATTTGACTACAATGTCGCGACCTACATTGCGACGCAAAATAAACGGAACCCTCATGAGCACCGCGAAAAAGGCGTCGGAGCGCCTGATCAAGAAATATCCGAATCGGCGTTTGTACGACACGCAAACCAGTTCTTACATCACCCTTGCCGATGTGAAACAACTTGTGCTGGGCAACGAGGACTTCGTCGTTGTAGATGCCAAGACCGAAGAAGATCTGACCCGCAGCATCCTGCTGCAAATCATCCTTGAAGAAGAAGCCAATGGTCAGCCGATGTTCTCTAGCTCGGCGCTGTCGCAGATCATCCGTTACTACGGCCATGCGATGCAGGGCATGATGGGCTCTTACCTTGAAAAGAACATTCAGGTCTTCATCGACATCCAGAACAAGCTCGCAGAAAACTCAAAGGGCATCATGGACGAGAAGACGTTCAGCCCCGAGATGTGGACGCAATTCATGAGCGTGCAGGGACCGATGATGCAGGGCATGATGAGCAACTACATCGAACAGAGCAAGAGCCTGTTCATCCAGATGCAGGAGCAGATGCAGAGCCAGGCAAAAAATGTCTTCGGCGTGTTTCCCTTCCCCGGGGCGCCGATGGCCAAGGCGGCGACCGAAGCGAAATAAATCTCTCCTCTCCGCCCGGACTGCGTGGCAGTTCGGGCGATCATCTCGGGCCGTAGCCGCTCCCCCACGTGAGCAGGCTAGCGCGCGTGGCGGGTACAATGCCGTCCCACGCCGCCGTTGTGGCGGCCTTGCCTGTCAAGCTCCCATGTCTTCTACCTCAACACCCAAAGTCGGCTTTGTCTCCCTCGGTTGCCCGAAGGCCCTGGTCGACTCCGAGCAGATCCTTACCCAGCTTCGCGCTGAAGGTTATGACACCGCCAAGTCTTACGATGGCGCGGATCTGGTTATCGTGAACACCTGCGGTTTCATTGATTCTGCGGTGAAGGAATCGCTGGATGCGATCGGTGAAGCGCTGAACGAGAATGGCAAAGTGATTGTCACGGGCTGCCTGGGTGGAAAGAAGGATTCGTCGGGCGAAGACATCGTGCACAAGGTGCATCCCAAGGTGCTGGCGGTGACAGGTCCGCATGCGCTAGGCGAGGTGATGGATGCCGTGCATCTGCATCTGCCCAAGCCGCATGAGCCTTTCCTCGATCTGCTACCGCCACAGGGCGTGAAGCTGACGCCGAAGCATTATGCGTATCTGAAGATTTCCGAAGGCTGCAACCATCGCTGCAGCTTCTGCATCATTCCATCACTGCGCGGCGATCTGGTGTCGCGCCCGATTGCCGACGTCATGCTGGAGGCGGAAAACCTGTTCAAGGCAGGTGTGAAAGAGCTGCTGGTGATCTCGCAAGACACCAGTGCTTATGGCGTCGACATGAAATTCCGTACCGGATTCTGGAGTGGTAAACCCGTGCGCACGCACATGACGGATCTGGTGCGTTCACTGGGCGAACTGGCCAGGGAGCATGATGCGTGGGTGAGGCTTCACTATGTGTACCCGTATCCGCATGTGGATGAGGTGATACCGCTGATGAATGGCGGCCATGTTCTGCCTTATCTCGATGTGCCGCTTCAGCATGCGCACCCCGATGTGCTCAAGCGCATGAAGCGTCCCGCTAGCGGAGAAAAGAACATCGAGCGTATCCGCGCGTGGCGCGCAGCATGTCCGGATATCACGATACGCTCGACCTTCATCGCCGGTTTTCCTGGGGAGACCGAGGAGGAATTTCAGTATCTGCTCGACTTCCTTCAGGAAGCGCAGATTGACCGGCTTGGATGCTTTGCGTATTCACCGGTCGAGGGCGCCGTGGCAAATGACATTGCGCCGGCAGTGCCAGACCAGATCAGGGAAGAGCGTCGCGCGCGCGTCATGCAATTGCAGGAGGGGATCTCCCGCCAGCGTCTGCAGGCGAAAATAGGCAAGACAATGCGGGTGCTGATCGACCAGGTTGATCGTACCGGTGCAATCGCCCGTTCCTCTGCTGATGCGCCAGAGATCGATGGAGTCGTTTATGTGAAGCTGCCTTATGATCCCTCACGGACGCTGAAAGTGGGCGAGTTTGTTGACGTGACCATCACCACGGCAGACGCTCACGATCTGTGGGCTAGCGCGGACTGAATCTGACGGACCATGAGCGAAAAAAAGCAGCTGCAGACTTTGCTGACCACGACGGACTATCGCCCGCCCGAAGGTTTTGCTGCGTTTCCGACGGCGATACATCATGCATCGACCGTCTTGTTCAAGAATGTTGGGGCGCTACGCGCGCGCAATTGGCAGGACAAGCAATCCTACACCTATGGCCTGCATGGGACCCCAACTACATTCACGCTCGAGGCGCGGCTGGCCGAGATTGAGGGCGGCGAGCATTGTCTGCTTGCGCCCAGTGGTTTGGCCGCGATCGCGATGATCGATCTCGCGCTGCTAAAGACCGGCGACGATGTGCTCCTGCCCGACAATGTCTACAACCCGAACCGCGAGATGGGTGACTGGCTCAGCCGTGATTTCGGGATCAGCACACGCTACTATGATCCGCTGATCGGTGAAGACATTGCTGAATTGATTCGGCCAAACACCCGCCTGATCTGGACGGAGGCACCGGGTTCGGTCTCCATGGAGGTGCCGGACATCCCCTCGATCTGTCGCGCGGCGAGGGCGAGGCAGGTTCCGGTAGCGCTTGACAATACGTGGGCAGCGGGACTGGCGTTTCGCGCATTCGACCATGGCGTGGATATCGTGATGCAGGCGTTGACCAAATATCATTCGGGCGGCTCGGATGTGCTGATGGGCGCGGTGATCACGCGCGACCGTGAGCTGCATCGCAAGATCGAGATGACCCACATGCGTTTGGGTATGGGCGTCTCGGCGGACGACACCTATATGGTGCTGCGTGGCCTGCCGACGATGAAGCTGCGTTTCGATGCGCATGACCAGGCGGCGCGCGAGATTGCAGCCTGGCTGAAGAACCGGCCAGAGATAGCGAAGGTGCTACATCCGGCGTTTGACGATTGCCCGGGACATCTGGTCTGGAGCCGCGATTTCACAGCCGCCGGTGGATTGTTCTCAGTGCTTTTCGATCCGAGATTCACCGAGGAGCAAACCGATCGTTTCATCGACAGCCTGAAGCTGTTCAAGATCGGCTATAGCTGGGGTGGTGCGAACAGTCTGGCCGTTCCTTATCGCATTGCGCAGATGCGGCGTGGCTGGACCGAGGCAGGGCAGCTAGTGCGTTTCAATGTCGGTCTGGAGGACGCGCGCGACCTGATCAATGATCTTGAGCAGGCGCTGAAGGTACTGGCATAGGCTTGTTGTCCGACAGGTAGATGAATCCTCTGGTCAGCCGGTACGCCTTCCATATCCAGGCGCCGGCCCAGATCAGCATTGCCAGCGGAATGCCGATGATCGTGAGTGCGATCAGGCAGGCTACCGAAAACCATACCGCATACCACCAGAATGAGCGGATCTGCCACTGGTGATGGGTGTACAGGAAGCTGCCCTCGGTCTCGTCTTTCTTGAGGTAGTTGATAATCAGGGGAATGAAAGACAGCATGCCGAGCGAGCACACAACCGATGCGCCATGCCCCAGATAAAGCCACCACAGCCAGCGCTTGCGGGACTCGGTATCGGCATCAAAGGTCACTTGATAATCCATCGACTGATTCTGGCTCAATGGAACAGATTCAACAAGCCATCCAATCCCGAAAAATTCAGTGCGACGCTGGCTTTTTGCTGCACCACAGGTTTCGCGCGATAGGCAACGGACAGACCGGCGACCGCCATCATCTCTAGATCGTTCGCACCATCGCCGATGACGATTGCGGCTGCGGTCGAGACACCCAGTGCGGCACATTCTTGCTCTACGGTGTGGCGCTTGGCTTGTGCATCGATGATCTCGCCTTTTACGCGCCCGGTCAGCTTGCCTTTGCTGATTTCGAGTACATTGGCGCGTGTCAGGTCGAGTGGCAGCGATTGCTGCAAGCGTTCAGTAAAATAGGTAAACCCGCCTGATACCAGCACGGTACGAAGACCAGCATTTTTCATCGCCTCTAGCAGAACCTTTGCTCCTCTGGAGAGTTTCAGGCGCTGCTCGAAGACCCGATCCAGCGCGGATGCATCCAGTCCCTCCAGCAGCGCGACACGCTTTAACAGGCTGTCACGAAAATCAAGCTCACCGCGCATCGCGGCTTCGGTGATCTCGGCCACCTCGGATTTGAGTCCCTGCATGTCAGCGATCTCGTCGATGCATTCGATGGTGATCAGTGTTGAATCCATGTCCATCACCAATACGCGGAATCGCTCCAGCAAGAGATCGACCGGTACGAAGGCGCCATCTACACCCGCACCCAGGCAGGCACCTCGCACCGCATCACGGGTCTCCTCATCGCTATGCACGCCATCGCAGCGGAATACATGCTCGCTGATCTGTTTGACCGTGTGAGCTTTCGCGATATCTGCGACCCGATGAGCGGCGTGCCACGCGGCCTGCGGGCCTTGGATGATGAGTTTCATGTCAACCATGGTGAGTACTGTCAGGCGGCCAGCGCCTTGATCGTTGCCTTGACCTGAGAAACACGCGTTGACAGGTCCGGCATGTTGGCGGTGATGCGAAGCTTGTCCTGACCGGAAAGTTTGATATGACGACTTTTTTGTATCAGGTCGATGATGCGTATCGGATCAATCGGCGGTTTGGGTTCGAACTGCAACAGTGCCGACTCGGCATGGGCATCGATCTTCACAATGCCGACTTTTTTCGCAGAGAGCCGCAGCCGATGAGTCTCGATTAGTGCCTTGACCGCGTCGGGCAGTTTGCCGAAGCGGTCGATCAGTTCTTCCTGCAAGTCATCGATCGATTCCGCATTTTCGCAATTGGCGAATCGTTTGTAGATCGATAGCCGTTCATGCACATCGCCGCAGAAATCGGCGGGCAGCAGAGCGGGGACATGCAGATTAATTTCGGTGGTCGTCGACAAGGGCGCTGCCAGATCGGGTTCTTTGCCGTTCTTCAGGGCTTTTACCGCAGCATGCAGCATGTCCGAGTAGAGCTGGAAGCCGATCTCGGTCATGTCGCCGGACTGGTTTTCGCCCAGCACTTCGCCTGCGCCACGAATTTCCAGATCATGCATCGCGAGATAAAAGCCGCTGCCCAGCTCTTCCATTTGCTGGATCGCTTCCAGTCGACGCTCGGCCTGCTTGGTCAGTGATTGCACATCATGTACCAGCAGATAAGCATAGGCCTGATGATGCGATCGACCGACGCGACCGCGTAGCTGATGCAGCTGCGCAAGGCCAAAGCGGTCAGCGCGGTGCATGATAATGGTATTGGCGGTCGGCACATCGATGCCGGTTTCGATGATCGTCGTGCACAACAGGATATTGAAGCGCTGCGCAACAAAATCGCGCATGACTTTTTCAAGTTCGCGCTCATGCATCTGGCCATGTGCAACAGCAATGCGTGCCTCCGGCAGCAGCTCTTCGAGTTTGGCCTTGCGGTTTTCTATCGTCTCGACCTCATTGTGCAGGAAGTACACTTGCCCACCGCGCTTGAGCTCGCGCAGACAGGCTTCGCGAATAATGGAATCAGATTCACCGCGCACAAATGTCTTGATGGCCAGCCGTTTTTGCGGCGCGGTCGCAATGACTGAAAAATCGCGCAGACCTTCCAGCGCCATGCCCAAGGTGCGCGGAATCGGCGTCGCTGTGAGCGTTAGTACATCGACCTCGGCGCGCAGGGCTTTCAGTGCTTCTTTCTGGCGCACGCCGAAACGATGCTCCTCATCGATGATCACCAGCCCGAGGCGCTGGAATTTGACATCAGAGGATAGCAGCTTGTGGGTGCCAATCACGATATCGATGGTGCCCTCGGCCAGTCCCTTCAGCGCCTGCGTGACTTCCTTGCCGGTGCGGAAGCGCGATAGCTCGGCGATGCGCACTGGCCAGTCCGCGAAGCGATCAGCAAAGGTCAGCGCGTGTTGCTCTGCCAGCAGCGTAGTAGGTGCCAGGATCGCTACTTGTTTGCCGCCCATGACCGCAACAAAGGTGGCTCGCAATGCAACCTCGGTTTTGCCAAAACCAACGTCGCCGCAGATCAGTCGGTCCATGGGTTTACCCGAGGTCATGTCTTGGATGACCGCGTGGATTGCCGCGGATTGATCGGGAGTCTCTTCGAATCCGAAGGACTCGGCAAACGCGTCATAGTCGTGCGCAGAGTACTGGAACGCATGACCCTGCCGGCTGGCGCGGCGTGCGTACAGGTTCAGCAGCTCGGCCGCCGTATCGCGTATCTGCTCGGCGGCCTTGCGCTTGGCCTTGTCCCACTGACCTGACCCGAGCGCATGCAACGGCGCATCTTCGGGCGCGGCGCCAGAGTAGCGCGAGATCACATGCAGCTGCGAGACCGGCACATACAGCTTGGTTTCTTTTGCGTATTCGAGATGAAGAAATTCTGTTTCGCCTTCACCCAGATCCATGCTGATCAGCCCGTGGTAACGACCGATCCCGTGATTGATATGCACCACGGGGTCGCCGATTTTCAGCTCAGACAGATCGCGAACCATCGCATCGACCTGAGTGACAGCTTCCTGTTTGCGACGACCCGCACGGCGGCCACTGCCGGCGTACAGCTCGGTTTCAGTGATGAACGCGATACCGCCGAGCTCAGTCGACAGGATGCAGCCAGCATGCAGCGGGGCGACGCACAGCATCAACTTGTCAGTGTGACGGTTGAAATCGTCAAGGTTCTCGCAGACGGACAACGGGAGATCGTATTCGCTGAAATAGTCGCGCAAGGTTTCCCGGCGTCCGCTGGTCTCGGCGCAAATCATGACCCGCGCCGCAGTCTGCAACGCGAACGAACGCAGGTTGCTTAGCGGATCATCCAGACGTCGGTTGACAGCGATATCCGGCAGCGGTGACGAGAGCGCAGAAGCGGATGCATCTTCTTGCAACACCCAGCGACCATGCGGCTTGATCAGCGTGAAGAAATCTTCATCTGTCAGGAAGATCTGCTCTGGTGCAAGCAGTGGCCGCTCGCGGTCAGCTTTCAGGAAGTTGTAGCGTGAGCGTGTGTCATTCCAGAAGCGCTTGATCGAGGCATCGATATCGCCGATCAGAGCGAAGCCACAACTGTCTGGCAGATATTCAAAGAGTGTCACCGTGTGTTCGAAGAACAGTGGCAGGTAGTACTCGATACCGGCTGAGGCAATGCCATTACCGATGTCGCGATACACATGAGATCGGCTGGGGTCGCCTTCGATCGCCTCGCGCCAGCGACTGCGGAAGGCGCTGCGAGCATTCTCATCCATCGGAAATTCGCGGCCCGGCAGCATCCTGACTTCCTTGACGGGATACAGCGAGCGCTGCGTATCGACATCAAAGGTCCGTATGCTTTCGATGCTGTCGCCAAACAAGTCGAGGCGGTAAGGCAGCGCCGAGCCCATCGGGAACAGATCGATCAGCCCACCACGCACCGAGTACTCACCCGGCGACATGACTTGTCCGACATGGTGATAGCCGGCCAGCGTCAGTTGTGACTTCAGCTTGTTCTCATCCAGACGTTCGCCCTGCTTGAAGAAGAAGGTGTAAGCGGCGAGAAATGATGGCGGTCCCATGCGCACCAGCGCCGTGGTGGCAGGAACGATCAGCACATCGCATTCGCCACTCTGGATTTCATGCAGCGTCGCGAGTCGTTCCGACACCAGATCTTGATGCGGCGAGAATTGATCGTAGGGTAGCGTTTCCCAATCGGGCAGCAGATGACAACGCAGGCTGTCAGTGCCTGTCTTGCCAAGCCAGCTGATTTCGGTCAGCAAGCGTTGCGCATTGGGCGCATCGGCGACGACGATGGCAAGCATTCGTCCACTGGCCTTCAGTTCGTGTGCGGCTTGCGCAAGCACAAACGCCTCCCCTGCGCCGTGCAGCGCAGGAAGCACGAATCGGTGGCCGGGTTTGGGCAGGGGTGTGGCTGGACTTAAGGGCATGATCTGCAAAGACGCTACTGTCTTCGCGAAGGGCTTGCCCTCACGGGTGCGCAAGCTGATAGACCAGATTCAAGCGGTATCAGGCGGGTGCTGGCGAGGGCCGGAATTGACAGTAAAAAACCAAGATGAGATTATAAATCAGTCATCGCATGGTGCTGGTCCTGGTCCGGCAGATTCGGCCCATGACCGCAAACAATCAACGCCAGCCCGCCGGGCCGCCCTCAGAACGCGTCCATCCGGGATTACCGGATCTCCACTCACTACCGACCTGCCCATGAGCCTGCCGCGTTTCATCGCTCTGATACCCGCCGCCGGCATTGGTTCGCGCATGGGTAGCTCTCTGCCCAAGCAGTATGCGCCGCTGGCCGGCAAGCCCATGATTCAGCATGTGATGCAGACGTTCGCCGATTCGCCGGTCATTGATGCCGTTTATCTGGTGGTGAGCGCTGAAGATGACTACATTGACACGCTGCCACCGATGCCTCGCACTCAGATCTTGCGCTGTGGTGGAGCGACCCGGCAGGCATCGGTGACCAATGGTCTGCTTGCCATGGCGCCGGATGTTGATCCCGACGACTGGATACTGGTGCATGACGCGGCACGTCCCGGTCTCAGTCATGAACTGATCGAAAAACTGATCGCCTCGGTACAGGACGATCCCGTAGGCGGGTTGCTGGCACTGCCGGTTGTGGATACCCTCAAGCGCAGCGATGCCCATGCCCATGCTGATCACACCGTGCCGCGAGAGCACTTGTGGGCGGCACAGACGCCGCAGATGTTCCGGCATGCTCGACTCCTATCGGCTTTGCAGTCTAGTGAGGCGATTACCGACGAGGCCAGTGCATTCGAGCGCCTCGGTCTGAAACCCCGGCTCGTGGAGGGCAGTCCCCGCAATTTCAAGGTGACGCTGCCGGAGGATATGCTGCTGGCTGAACTCTATTTGAAAGGAAGCGCATGAAGACGCCGCCGCCGTTCCGCGTCGGGCAGGGTTACGACAGCCATGCGCTCGTGCCCGGCCGCCCGCTGATTATTGGCGGTGTGACCATTCCGCACCGAGCGGGTCTGATGGGACATTCGGATGCGGATGTGCTGCTGCATGCGATCACGGACGCGCTATTCGGCGCCGCCGGATTGGGCGACATTGGTCGCCATTTCCCGGATACCGATGCGAGCTACGCGGGTGCCGACTCCCGCGTGTTGCTGCGAGCGACCCGGCAGAAGCTGCACGAGGCAGGTTTTGAAATTGGCAATATCGATGCGACGGTGATCGCTCAGCAACCCAAACTCGCGCCGCACTTGCCGACGATGGTGATGCACATCGCCGAAGACCTCGGGATTCTCGCTTCTCAGGTCAATGTCAAGGCCAAGACCAATGAACGGTTGGGCTGGGAAGGACGGGAGGAGGGCATCGCGGCTCACGCAACCTCCCTGATTTTCCGGCCTTGAAGCCTGTCCCATGGGGCCGCTGCCGGCGTTGGCAGTACCTGTGCCGAACGTCTTTACTGTCTGCGGTACTGCCGCTTTGCCACCGACCCCATGGGACAGGCTCTTTGTCATGCCGTTGATAATAGTTCTCATTAAGCTCTTTCCCCGGATCGATTGATTTTCTTAATCGATAGCATTGAGAACGCCAATTTGAGATTTTCCGGACCCACCCTCACAATCCATCCCCGAAAACCTATACTAATGAGTCGGTTTTCAGTCGTAGTCGTTCCCGCAGGCATCCACGACCGGCTGCGACGGCACGTTTACCTTTGTGAATTCATAAGGAGATACAGATGTCCAAGTTGAAAGGCTCCAAAACCGAGGCCAATCTGAAAGACGCCTTTGCAGGCGAATCCCAGGCCAACCGCCGCTACCTGTACTTCGCGAACAAGGCTGACATCGAAGGCCAGAACGACGTTGCAGCCCTGTTCCGCTCGACCGCTGAAGGCGAAACCGGCCACGCTCACGGCCACCTCGAGTACCTCGAGCAGTGCGGTGATCCAGCGACCGGCATGCCGATCGGCTCCTCGCGCCAGAATCTGATGGCAGCTGTTGCCGGAGAAACCCACGAGTACACCGACATGTACCCGGGTATGGCCAAGACGGCTCGTGAAGAAGGCTTCGACGAGATCGCTGACTGGTTCGAGACGCTGGCCAAGGCTGAGCGTTCGCACGCGAACCGCTACCAGAAAGCGCTGGACGCACTGGTTGACTAAGCACTCGCTGCTGCTCTATCGCCGGATTCGGATCCGGCGGTAGAGGACGGCCGCTGCCTCTTCCGGCATTGCAAATCTCTCTGCGCACAAGCGGAGAGGGTTGCGGCAGGCGACCTGACCTTCCCCCATTGGTTTGCGCCTGCCACAACCGCACTAATCCGACATCAAAAAATCACGCACACGAGGGAAACCATCATGGCACGTGAAGGTAATCTGGAAGCACCGACCCGGCATCCGCTGGACTGGCTGTCTGAAGATTTCTACAACGAAGAATCTCTAAACGCTGAGCTGGAGCGGGTATACGACATCTGCCATGGCTGCCGTCGCTGCGTGTCGCTATGCCAGTCGTTCCCCACGCTGTTCGATCTGGTCGATGAATCAGACACGATGGAAGTCGATGGCGTCGACAAGAAGGACTACATGAAGGTCGTCGACCAGTGCTATCTGTGCGACCTGTGCTACATGACCAAGTGCCCGTACACGCCGCCACATGAGTGGAACCTGGATTTCCCTCATCTGATGCTGCGTGCGAAAGCAGTGAAGTTCAAAAAAGGCGAGGTGCTCGCGCGCGACAAATTCCTCTCCGACACCGATGGTCTGGGCAAATTCGCCGGTATTCCCATCGTGACGCAAACCGTGAATGCGGTGAATAGGGTGTGGACAAGAACGCCTGGCTGCCAGAATTTGCCTCCACCAAATTCCGCTCAGGAGCAAAAAAATCCGCGAACCATCCTGTGCAGGATGGAAAGCACACCCCCGGCAAGGTGGCGATTTATTCGACCTGCTATGTCAACTATAACGAGCCCGGTATCGGTCACGATTTGCTTGCAATACTCGATCACAATGAGATTCCCTATGTGATGGTCGAGAAGGAAGCCTGCTGTGGCATGCCCAAGCTCGAGCAAGGCGACTTGCAAGGGGTGGCAGAGAAAAAAGCCATCAACATTCCGCATCTGGCCAAGCTGGCCAGGGAAGGTTACGCGATTCTGACACCGGTTCCGTCATGCACGCTGATGTACAAGCAGGAATTGCCACTGAT
Source organism: Pseudomonadota bacterium (assembly GCA_041182625.1). Lineage (GTDB taxonomy): Bacteria > Pseudomonadota > Gammaproteobacteria > Burkholderiales > Burkholderiaceae_D > Pernthalerella. The sequence goes on from JBEGNF010000034.1 coordinate 22,538, forward strand.
GTTCCCCGATTGTGCTGATACGCAGCAGGTTAAAGGGGCGATGTGGGATCCATTTGAATACTTCGTTGCGCGCAACCGGGATGGCTTGCTGAAGACGGATTTCAAGCAGTCGCTGGGGCACGTGTCGTATCACATTCCTTGTCATTCCCGAGTACAGAATGTCGGACGCAAGACGGCCGACATGCTGCAGCTGGTCCCGGACACCAAGCTTAATGTTGTCGAGCGTTGCTCTGGTCACGCGGGTACCTACGGCGTGAAGAAGGAATATCACGCGGCAGCGATGAAAATCGGTAAGCCGGTATTCAAGGCGATGGCCAACGAAGAGCCCAATTACATTTCCTCGGACTGCCAGCTGGCAGGCCACCATATAGCGCAGGGCATGGATGAAAATGGCTTGAAAAAAACCGAGATGGCCCATCCGTTGACCCTGCTGCGCAAAGCGTATGCCATCTGATCTCAGTTATTGAAACAAGGAGTTTGTCATGATCATTTCCCGCGAGAGCCTGATGACCCTCGAGACTTACGCGAAGCAGCGTCCCGAGTTTCGCAAACAGGTCATGCAGCACAAGAAAAATCGCACCGTTCACTTGGGTAACCATGTGACGCTGCTTTTTGAAGACGATATGACGCTGCGCTATCAAGTGCAGGAGATGCTGCGCATCGAGAAAATCTTCGAAGAAGAGGGCATTCAGTCAGAACTTGACGCCTACAACCCGCTGTGCCCGGATGGTAGTAACTTCAAGGCCACGATGCTGATTGAATATGGCAACGTCGCGGAGCGCAAAGTGGCGCTGGCCAAAATGATCGGCATCGAAGACCGCCTTTTCGTTCAAGTGGAAGGTCAGGCACGCGTCTATGCGATCGCCGACGAAGATCTCGATCGCGAGAACGAAGAAAAAACCTCGGCAGTGCATTTTGTGCGTTTCGAGCTGACCGCGGACATGAAAGCCGCGCTCAAGGGTGGCGCGCAGATGATGATTGGCTGCGACCATCCAAACTATCTCGTGCATCTGGAAGAGCTGCCGCAAGAAACCCTGGCCGCCTTGCTCAAAGATCTGAGCTGATCGCTGCTGCTTGTACTCAGGCGGTTGCAAGCCATATACGAACCGCGAGGCCACCGCCCTCGCGGTTTTTTATTTCAAGACGCCCGCGATGACGCTGTACCACACGATCGACAATGGTTAGCCCTAGCCCCGCACCATTGGCCTGACTTCGTGCGGTATCCAGGCGCGTGAACGGGCGCAGTACCTGGTCGATCTGGTGCTCCGGCAGACCGGGGCCGCGGTCTGCAATCTCGAACATCACCTGTCCGCCATCATGGTGCGCAGTGATCTCCATGTCGGTCAGCTCGCGGTGGGCTGTCTTTCCGTACCGGCGTGCATTTTCTATCAGGTTGGTGACGACGCGTTGCAACTCAGTAGGATTGCATCGTACCCTGAGCCCATCGGCGACATGCATCGTGATCTGCAGATCGTCATGGCGTGATGACTCTGCAGCGATTTTTTTCAACGTCTCGCTCAGATCAAGCTCAGTGAAGCTCGCCAACTCAGCAGGTCTCGCATAGTCGAGGAATTGCGCGATGATGGCTTCCATCTGCGACAGGTCAGCCTGCATGCCTCGCCTTGCCTCGTCGGACAAACCGGCCATTTCGACTTCAAGCATCATTCGCGCGATCGGGGTTCGCAGGTCGTGAGAGATGCCTGCCAGGATGACTGCGCGGTCAGATTCGACTTGCTTCAGGTCCTGCACCATCTGATTGAAGCTCTGATTCGCCTCGCGTATCTCGGCAGGTCCTCTATCTGGGAGTGGTGCCGGCGTGATGCCGCGAGCGACAGCACGAGCAGCGGATGATAGCCTCGACAACGGCTGGTTGATCAGGCGGCTGATGAAGGCCGCGCCAATCAGTGATAGCAACAGCGTCATCGTGGCCCAACCTATCCATTGCACGCCAGATGCCCGCTCGACGCGCTCGCGATCCAGCATGAGCCAGTAATCATCGTCATCGATCCGGAAGCTGACCCAGAAGCCACGAATATCATTCACGTAACCGGCAAAGTGTGTGTCCTCGCCTAGTCGAGCGCGAACCGAATCTTCGATCACGCGGATCAGATCGGTATCGGGCATGGGTTCGGTATCGTCGTCATCTTCGCGGGGATAGACGCGTATACCTTGCGTCGTCGCGAGCTCAAACAGCAGCTCGCGCCGCAAGGCAGGCGCCGAGTGCAGCAGGGCGGCGCGGGTGATGGTGACGATCGACACTACCTGCGCGGCGATCTGCTCGCCCCGGGGTGTGCGTTCGACGATGCGGAAGCTGGCGACCCACGCGGCCATGCTTGCCGCAATCAGAAAAGCCAGCAGGACGAAGGTACGCCAGAACAGGCCGTTTTTCATGCCCGATGGCGACCGGCTGTGCATGTCACTGGCGCTGGCCATCAGGAATAAAGACGTAACCAAGTCCCCACACCGTTTGAATGTAGCGCGGCGTGGAGGGGTCGGGCTCGATCAGTTTGCGTAACCGTGAAATCTGTACATCCAGGCTGCGATCAAAGACTTCATATTCGCGTCCCCGCGCCAGCTCCATCAGCTTTTCGCGCGACAGCGGCTGGCGGGCGTGGCGAGCCAGCACCTTGAGCACCGAGAACTCACCGCTGGTCAGGGACACCGGTGCACCGGCTTTGGTCAGCGCGCGTTTTCCCAGGTCGAATTCGAACGCGCCGAAATGATAAATCTCATCATGATCAGAGGGGGCACCAGGAGCCTCTGTCGCTACCATACGGCGCAGCACCGCGCCAATGCGCGCGAGTAATTCGCGCGGATTGAAGGGTTTGGGGAGATAATCGTCCGCGCCCAGTTCCAGTCCGGCGATGCGGTCGGCATCTTCACCTTTGGCAGTGAGCATGATGATCGGTGTGTTGTCATCTCCGCTGCGCAGCCTGCGGCAGATCGACATACCATCTTCGCCGGGCAGCATCAGGTCCAGCACCAGCAAGTCAAAACGCTCCCGTATCCAAATTCGGTTCATCTCCAGCGCACTTGACGCAACTGAGACCGCGAAGCCGTTCTCGCTCAGAAATCGCTTGAGCAGATCGCGCAGCCGCGCATCATCGTCAACGACGAGGATCTTTGCCTGGGCGCCCCGGGTGCGGCGCGAAGGAACCGGGCGGGGAGCATTTGTCGAGTTCATGACCGTATGGTAACGTCGATCCTGTCATTCACAGCAGGCGGCAGAGCAATGATTACAAAGCTTTACAAAGTCTGCCATGCCTCGTCCCGGCCCATGGTCAACCTATTTCCGATGAAGAATCGCCTCGTTCTTTCGTGCCTAGTGGTTTTGTTTGGCGGGCCGGGATTATCCGTGGCCGCACCGCCCTCGCAGGGCAATGAGCAGAAACCCGGGCCGGAGCGCGCGCGCGATCAGCCAGCCGGGGAGCGTCGATCTGAGGAAGCCCGTCAGCGCGATGAAGATCGTCGTCCACCGCGCCTGTCCCCCGAGGAGCGCCGCGCGCTGCGGCAGCAGATTCATGAAGCAGGACACGATCTCTACCGGCCTAAACGCTAAGGGCAGAGCTAATGGTGAGCCTGACCCAAACAGTTTTTCTGGTGTTATAATTTTGGTCTACGCGGCCGTAGCTCAGCTGGATAGAGTACTTGGCTACGAACCAAGGGGTCGTGGGTTCAATTCCTGCCGGCCGCGCCATATCATTTCAGCATCAAAAGTGCTTTAAAATCAATGGGTTAGTGTCAAAAGCACTAACCCATTTTTCTTTGCTGCCAGTCCGCCTCAGGGGACTTTTTGGGGACTCGTCCAGCACGTGCCTCCAAAACTAAGCTTTGCAAGCTGACATTCCGCGGGCTCATTTTCATCGGTGAGTGCACCTTGATGGTATCTCGGTAGGCCAATGGTGGTGTGGGAATCTCTGCCATTGCATTCACCGGCTCGCAAGGCAATGTACTTCGCATGCGGGCTGTATACCGCCCTTATCTCACGCGGCACTCTTCCAGTAGGTCTACGCTGTCTACGCTCCAGCCATCGGCCGCATAACACAGGTTGATAGGGGTCAGATTGTCGTTGCAGCGATGATGTTGCGAAATCGAGCAACGGTTCTTCAGCGACCTGTCGAGGTATACGTAGCTGGCGTCATGATGAACGAAGGACGGTCACTTCATATTTCGATACAAAAAATTCTTTCAAGAAAAATTTTTGATCTTAATCATGAGTGCATTTCGATACTCGCAAAGTTTTTAATTGAATGGCAATAAAGAACTGACAAATTGCGAGTGCAAATACATTCTGAATGATTTAGTATGAGCCCTCAT
>JBEGNF010000035.1:0-23160 GCA_041182625.1 Pseudomonadota bacterium
AATCATTTTTGCTCTGGTCTCAGGGCGAGCGCCAATCCCTTCCTGGCCATGATCGGCTACATCATTCCGGCAATGTTGCTGATAGCGATTCCAGGCTTTCAAGCCCGAGGGGTGTATGGCGGCATCATACGTGCGTGTATTCAGTCGATGGTTGGCGTAGGCTCAGCCGCGAGTAAAACTGAACACCATCATTCTGCACCCGACGAAGAGGATATGAGTGAAATCATCACACTCAACGATAGTGATTATGAAACAGACAGCGATGAGGAAGATGATAAGGATACCTGGACAGGCCGACCACTCAAGCACGATGAAGAGATGGTGTGATCGCGAGATAACTGCACCCGTCGGCTGGCATCATGCCCGCTGACTTCCAGGAGAGTGTCTAGACACTGACCAGATGCTGGTCTATCAGCTCCACCCAGTGACTTACCCTCGTATCGGTGCCTGACTGCAAATGCGTCAGGCACCCGATATTCGCAGACACAATCTCTTCAGCGCCGGTCGCCTTCAGACTGCTGAGTTTGTTATCCCTGAGCTTGTATGACAGCTCAGGCTGCAATACCGAATAGGTGCCTGCCGAGCCACAGCATAAATGACTATCAGCGCATAGCGTTACATCGACTCCGACTGCCCGCAACACGTCTTCCACCTTGCCGCGAATCTGCTGACCATGCTGCAAAGTACAAGGCGGATGATACGCCACGCGTTTTTTCACGCGGGCTTTCTCTGCCAGCTGCTGCGTGAATTCAGGGAGAATTTCAGACAGGTCTTTGGTCAGCGCCGAAATTTTCGAGGCACGCTCTGCATAAGTCAGATCATGCGCAAGCAAATGGCCGTACTCCTTGACCGTCACGCCACAGCCCGAAGCCGTCATCACGATCGCCTCGACACCTGCTTCGACATAAGGCCACCAGGCATCGATGTTGTTGCGCATATCGTCGAGTCCACCGTCCTGGTCATTCAGGTGGTAGCGGATCGCGCCACAGCAACCGGCTTTGGGGGCAACGATCAGCTGCACGCCAAGTGCATCCAGCACACGTGCAGCAGCCGCGTTGATATTGGGCGACATGGCAGGCTGTACGCAACCATCCAGCAGCAGCATCTTGCGCGCATGAACACGCTCCGGCCAGCGACCAGAGTTCCTTGCTTCCGGTACTTTGTGCTGCAGGGCCTTGGGCAGCAAGGGACGTACCGCCTGACCGATTTTCATCGCTGGCTCGAATACCTGCCTGCGCGGCAGAATTTCTTTCAATGCGGTGCGAACCAGTTGCTGCGCGAATGGTCGCTTGACCTGCTTCTCGACAATACCTCGCCCAATATCGACCAGACGGCCGTAGTTGACACCTGAGGGGCAGGTACTTTCGCAATTGCGGCAGGTCAGGCAGCGATCCAGATGCAGCTGAGTCTTCTCGGTAGCGGGTTTACCTTCGAGGACCTGCTTGATCAGATAGATGCGACCGCGCGGACCATCCAGCTCGTCACCCAGCAATTGATACGTGGGGCAGGTGGCGGTGCAGAAGCCGCAATGCACGCACTTGCGCAGGATGGCGTCGGCCTCCTGACCTTCCTGCGTGTCACGTATGAAATCGGCGAGATTGGTTTGCATCGTCAGAAATCCGGGTACATGCGGCCGCGATTGAAAATGCCGGCCGGATCGAAAGTGTTTTTGAGATTACGATGAATGCGCGCGACGGCAGCTTCCAGCGGATGGAACACGCCCACGGATTTGTCGCCACCCTTGAACAGGGTCGCATGACCGCCCGCGTTAGCTGCGGCGGCACGAATGACGCTGGCGTCTGCCGTGGTCTTCAGCCATCGCTGTGCGCCCCCCCATTCGATCAGCTGTTCACCGGGCAATTGCAAGGGTTCAGCGACGGTCGATACGGAGACACGCCACACGCCGTTGGGGAGATCGCTGAAAAATTCATGGCTTTGCTCTCGCAAACCATCCCAAAACGCCTCAGCGTCATTCGCTTTGTGTCCACCCATTTTTTGGACTGCGGCATCCACGGCGGCACGCGCGCCCGACAGGCGTACTGTCAGCTGCCCCTGATGCCAGCACGAGGCAGAAATCGGCAATGGCTGACCACCCCAGAGATTCAGCTGCTGTAGGGCTTCCGCCTCGGAGAGCTCGAAATGCAGCGTGGTCTGGGCGACCGGGCGCGGCAAGACTTTGACTGACACTTCGAGAATCAGTCCCAGGGTTCCCAGCGAACCCGTCAGTAGCCGCGATACATCATAGCCCGCGACATTCTTCATCACCTGTCCGCCAAAGTGCAGCACCTCACCCTTGCCATCCATCAGCACCGCGCCGAGCACGAAGTCGCGCACGGAGCCGACAGCCTGACGGCGCGGGCCGGCGAGACCAGACGCCACAATACCGCCGATGGTTGCCAGTCCATCGAAACGCGGCGGCTCAAAAGCCAGCATCTGATTTTTTTCGGATAGCGCCTTGCCGATCTCGCGCAAGGTCGTGCCGGCGCGTGCGGTAATCACCAGCTCGGTCGGATCGTAAGCAACGATGCCGCTGTAGGCCCTGGTGTCGAGCACCTCGCCTTCCAACTGCTGGCCGTACCAGTCCTTGGTGCCATTGCCGCGAATGCGTAAGGGTGTACCGGATGCCGTCGCCGAGGCAATGCGATCCCTGAAAGCCTGTAGTACCTGTTCCATGATGTCAGTCAGAAGCGGGGAAGATCCGCAAATTTTTGTTGACCGGCGCGCACATGCATCTTGCCGTATTCGGCGCAGCGGTGCAGCGTGGGAATGGCCTTGTCGGGATTGAGCAAAAAAGCCGTATCAAAGGCGCGCTTCACGCCAAAAAAAGCTTCGCGTTCTGCGGGCGAGTACTGGACGCACATCGAGTTGATTTTTTCGATCCCAACGCCATGCTCACCAGTGATGGTGCCACCCACCTCAACACACAGCTCAAGAATCGCCGCACCGAATTTTTCAGCACGATCAAACTCGCCCGGCGTATTTGCGTCAAATAAAATCAGTGGATGCAGATTGCCGTCGCCTGCATGGAATACATTGGCACAGCGGAGGCCGTAGGTTTTTTCCATGTCGGCGATGCCCAGCAACACCTGTGCAAGATGTTTGCGCGGTATCGTCCCATCCATACAGTAGTAGTCCGGCGAGATGCGGCCAGCCGCAGGAAACGCGTTTTTTCTGCCTGACCAGAATTTCAGTCGCTCGGGCTCATCCTGCGATACCGCAATCGCCGTTGCGCCGGAAGCCTTCAGCACGTCGGTCATATGGGCGATTTCTTCGTCGACTTCTTCGGCAGTGCCGTCAGACTCGCACAACAGAATAGCCTCGGCATCAGTGTCATAACCCGCTTTGACAAAAGGCTCGACCATGCGCGAGCTGGTCTTGTCCATCATTTCCAGTCCAGCGGGGATGATGCCGGCCGCGATCACATTGGCGACCGCATTGCCACCTTTAACGACATCGTCGAACGAGGCCATGATCACGCGCGCTGTTTGCGGTTTGGGCACCAACTTGACCGTTACCTCGGTAACGACGCCCAACATCCCTTCAGAACCGATGAAGACCGCCAGCAGATCAAGACCCGGCGCATCCAGGCCGTCATTGCCCAGCTCGACGACCTCACCGTCGATCGTTACCATCCGCACGCGCATCACGTTGTGCACGGTGAGACCATATTTTAGGCAGTGCACGCCGCCAGAATTTTCAGCGACATTGCCGCCAATGGTGCAGGCAATCTGAGATGACGGATCGGGCGCGTAGTACAGACCATGCGAAGAAGCGGCTTCAGAGATCGCCAGATTGCGCACACCGGGCTGAACCACCGCGGTGCGCGCATACGGGTCGAGCTTCAGGATGCGGTTCAGTCGAGCGGTGGACAGCACCACGCCATCGGCGATGGGCGTGGCGCCGCCAGACAGGCCAGTCCCTGCGCCACGCGGCACGATCTGCACTGCCAGTTGACGGCACGTGTTGAGCACGGCAATGACCTGAGCTTCATTTTCAGGCAACACCACGACCATGGGCAGCTGACGGTAGGCAGACAGTCCGTCGCACTCATAAGGACGGGTATCTTCTTCATTAAACAGCACGGCCGCTGTGGGCAGCACCTCTCTCAGCGCTGCGACGACCTCGCGCTGGCGAGCCATGGCAAAACCGGGGGCAGAAGGGGCGTTCATCGGGCATCCTGTGCGCTAGTGCGAGCCGCTTAGATTGACATCACAAAGGTCAGCAGTGTAACGAAAGCCGACGCGCAAAACGCCCCGTTTTGGGGTGTTCATGCTGAAAAGCTTTGACTGGGGTGATGAAAGTTTTTTGAAGAAGTGGCGCTACGCCTTCGAATTCTGCTCTGTCGCGGGCCGCGACAAGCGTGACCGAAAAGCAAAAAGGCAAGATTGCAGCAAGGCGCTAGCCGGGCAGCAGGCATTCAGGTCTTGCTGAATGTCGCCTTCATCCACTGTAAGAAAGTATCGACTTCAGGTCGCTCGGTGGTCTGCTTTTCGTACACAACGTAATAGGCGTGGGGCGGCGTCGCTGTCTGCATGTCGAACAACCTGACGATTTCACCGCTGTCGAGCAGCTCGCGAGCAAAATGCTCGCGGGTTAGGCCAATGCCATGGCCGTGACGCACTGCTTCCAGCAACAGACCAAGATCATCAACCCGCAAACCTGCGCTCGGCTCCGGCCAGTCGAGGCCGGCAGCTTCGAACCACGGCTGCCAAGGCTCCAGCGCAGAGCGAATGAGGGCAGCTTTCTGCAAATCTTCCGGTGTGCTGATGTCGCCCACCTGACGAAGATAGCTTGGGCTGGCGACAACGAAGGTCGGTTCAGAAAAGAGCTTCTCTGATTGCAGGTTCGGATATTTCCCAGGCCCGAAGCGCACCTCGAGATCGCTTTCTGCGAGCGAGAGATCGTACAGCGGCACTGAGAGATAAATCTCGACTGCAATATCAGGATGCTGCTCGGTGAAGGATGAGAGTCTCGGCACCAGCAAATAGCGCGCGAAAGTCGGTGGCAGCGTTAGCTTCACGCGTGGCTGCACGGAGGCAGCACGCCTTGGCATGGGGAAATCGGTCAGCGTGCGAAGTGCCTGACGAACGACATCAAGATACCGCCGACCAAATTCAGAGAGACCGACATTGCGGCCATCGCGTATGAACAGTCGCTCGCCAACGAATTCTTCGAGCAGGCGTATGCGGTGCGATAGTGCCGAAGGCGTGATGCACAACTCTTCTGCGGCAAGCGCAAAGGAGCCATGACGTGCAGCCGCCTCGAAAGCAGACAGTGCGTGAACCGGGGGAATGCGTGTTGCCATAGGTCGGGGACTATCTGCGTGATGTAAAACCGAGCCGGATGGCTTACCAGCGAATGACCTTGCCGGGATTCAGAATGTTATTGGGATCCAGCGCATGTTTGATGGAGCGCATCAGATCGACCGCACCCTCGCCATGTTCCTGAATCAGGAAATCGATCTTGTGCAAGCCGATGCCATGCTCGCCGGTGCAGGTACCGTCCATCGCAATTGCGCGCGCCACCATGCGCTGATTGACGGCTTCGGCACGCGCAACATCTTCCGGATCGCTAGTGTCGACCATCATCTGCACATGGAAGTTACCGTCGCCCACATGCCCGACAATACCGTGCACGATATTCTGGCGCTCGCAATCCGCCTTGGTCTCAAGAAGACAATCGGCCAGCCGAGAGATTGGTACGCAGCAGTCGGTCGAAATTGCCCTGCAGCCAGGGCGTAACTGCAGCAGCGCAAAATACGCGTTATGCCTTGCTTGCCAGAGCCGAGAACGGTCTTCGGGGCGAGTCGCCCACTCAAAACCGGTCGCGCCGTGCTCATCAGCGATCTGCTGCACCAACTCTGCTTGCTCCTTGACGCCATGCTCGCTGCCGTGAAATTCGAACAAGAGCAGCGGTTTTTCAGGAAGAGTGAGCTTGTCATGCTTGTTAATCGCCCTGACGCCGTTCTCATCGAGGAATTCGACGCGGGCCACCGGCACACCGATCTGTATCGTCTGAATGACCGTGTTTACCGCGCTGGCAATGTCGGAGAACGAGCACACGGCCGCAGAGATGGCCTCGGGTTGCGGATAAATCTTCAGGGTGATCTCGGTAATGATGCCCAGCGTACCTTCGCTGCCGACTAACAGCCGGGTCAGGTCGTAACCGGCAGAGGATTTCCTTGCGCGGGTACCCGTTTTGATGATCTTGCCCTCGGCGGTCACCACCGTCAGCGCCAGCACATTGTCCCGCATCGTTCCATAGCGCACGGCGTTCGTGCCCGAGGCACGGGTCGCCGCCATGCCACCGATCGAGGCGTCCGCACCGGGATCGATCGGGAAGAAAAGACCCGTGTCCTTGATCTCGGTGTTGAGCTGCTTGCGCGTCACGCCGGACTGAACGGTCACCGTCAAATCCTCAGGATTCACCGCCAACACCGCATTCATCTGTGAGAGATCGATTGACAGGCCACCCTGCAGCGCCAGCACATGGCCCTCCAGCGAGGTACCGGTACCAAACGCGATCACGGGGAAACAGTAGCGATTGCACAGCGCAACTGCCTGCGCGACGTCTTCGGTGGACTGCGCAAACAACACCGCATCCGGCAGCATAGGGTCGTAGGAGGATTCGTCCCGGCCGTGGTGCTCGCGGATGGCCTGGGCGGTGGACAGACGATCAGAAAAGTGCTTTCGCAACTCGGCAAGAAGCTCGGCAGGTAGTTCGCGCCTGAGCGCGGCAGGCAGGGCGGGATGGTTCATCTGGGTCTCTCCGGAAGGCTCTTATTGTACCCCGCGTCGCGCAAGAGAACCCTTCGTGATTCCACCAAGGAAGCCGTCTTCCGGCTTGCTGAAAACGGAACCCAAAGTTCACCAAGAGTGAACAGTCTGGTGGGGATTTCCCTTATCCTGTGCTGATATCTCATTCAATTTCCACAATATGGGCAACCGACTTTCAAAAATCACTACCCGCACCGGCGACGATGGCACCACCGGGCTGGGCGACGGCAGCCGCACCCGCAAAGATGCGTTGCGGGTACAGGCCATGGGGGATGTGGATGAGCTGAACTCGCAGATCGGCGTGCTGCTCTGCGAAGACATGCCGGCGGATCTGCGGGAGGAGCTGGTCACGATCCAGCACGACCTGTTCGATCTCGGCGGCGAGCTCTGCATCCCGGGCTTCACGATGATCAAGGAAGCGCAGGTGATTCGGCTGGATGAATTGCTGGAAAAGTACAACGCCACGCTGCCGGCTTTGTCCGAATTCATTTTGCCCGGTGGCTCGCGCGCTGCGGCACTGACCCATGTGTGCCGCACCGTCTGCCGCCGCGCAGAACGTGCCATCGTCGCACTGGGCCATGAGGAGACGCTCAATCCTCAGCCGAGGCAATATGTGAACCGGCTGTCTGACCTGATGTTCGTGCTGGCACGGGTGCTCAACCGCTACGCGGGCGGCAGCGATGTGTTGTGGGAGAAAGGCAGAAATGCCTCGCAATGAAAACCATCGCGCCGAGGTTTCTGAGCATCGCCGAGAACCTTGTTGTCGACCACGCCTTTTTCCAGAACTTGTTTTCGTGATCAGCTGTTGACTACCAGCCTCGGCTCTTGCGCATGAATTCGCTGGCGAATGGAGGCTGCAATTCCTGCCGCATCCAGTCCGCATTGCGCCAGTAGTTGCTGCGCATCGCCATGGTCAATGAATTTGTCCGGCAAACCTAGCTGCAGCAGCGGCTTGACGATGCCAGCGGCTGCCAGTGCCTCGGCAACCGCCGAACCTGCCCCGCCCATGATGCAGCCTTCTTCGACCGTGACGATCAGCTCATGCGTCGCCGCCAGCTCGGCGACCAACGCAGCATCAAGCGGCTTGATGAAGCGCATATTCGCCACCGTGGCATTCAGCGTTTCTCCAGCACCAAGTGCAGGCGCCACCATCGTACCGAACGCGAGTATCGCCACCTGACGACCTTTGCGGCGAATCTCGCCCTTGCCCATGGGCAGCGGGGTAAGTGAACTATCCACTGCCGCACCGATACCGGCGCCACGCGGGTAGCGCACCGCTGCCGGGCCTCGGTAGCGAAAACCTGTGGTCAGCATCTGACGGCACTCATTCTCGTCGCTGGCAGCCATCACGACCATATTGGGGATGCAGCGCAGGAAAGCGATATCGTAGTTGCCCGCATGCGTTGCGCCATCGGCACCCACCAGGCCCGCACGATCCAACGCGAACGTGACATCCAGGTTTTGCAATGCAACGTCATGAATCAACTGGTCGTAACCGCGCTGCAGGAAGGTCGAATAAATCGCAACGACCGGCTTCAATCCTTCACAGGCAAGACCAGCGGCAAAGGTGACGGCATGCTGCTCGGCGATGCCGACGTCGTAGTAGCGATCAGGGAATTGCTGCTCGAACTTCACCATGCCCGAACCCTCGCGCATCGCGGGTGTGATGCCGGCCAGACGATCGTCCTGCGCTGCCATGTCGCACAGCCAGTCACCAAACACCTGTGTGTAGGTAGTCTTGGTGCTCACCGCAGGCTTGATGCCCTCACTGGGATTAAACTTGCCGGGGCCGTGATAAAGAATCGGATCCGCCTCAGCCAGCTTGTAACCCTGACCTTTCTTGGTGACGACGTGCAAAAACTGCGGACCGTCAAGATCCTTTAGATTCTGCAGCGTAGGGATCAGCGATTCGAGATCATGCCCATCGATCGGGCCGATGTAATTCAGACCGAATTCTTCGAACAGCGTCGCCGGCACCAGCATGCCTTTTGCATGCTCTTCAAAACGCTTGGCCAGCTCACGCATTGATGGTGGAAGCATCTGCTTACCCATGTTTTTCGCCGCTGCGTAGAACTTGCCTGACATCAGCCGGGCGAGGTAGCGGTTGAGCGCGCCGACTGGCGGCGAGATCGACATGTCATTGTCATTCAGCACCACCAGCATCTTGATGTCTTCGTAGACACCCACATTGTTCAGTGCCTCGAACGCCATACCAGCCGTCATCGCGCCATCGCCGATCACAGCGACCGAGTGGCGCTTCTCGCCCTTCGCCCGCGCAGCCAACGCCATGCCCAGCGCAGCCGAGATGGAGGTCGATGAGTGCGCAGTGCCGAAAGTGTCATACACGCTCTCGCTGCGGCGCGGGAAACCCGACAAGCCACCTTGCTGCCTCAGCGTGGGCATCCGATCGCGACGACCCGTGAGTATCTTGTGCGGGTAAGTCTGATGGCCGACGTCCCAAACGATGCGATCGTCGGGCGTGTTGAACACGTAATGCAAAGCGATCGTCAGCTCGACGGTACCGAGATTGGACGACAGGTGACCACCGGTGCGCGCGACGGATTCGAGCAGGTAGGTGCGCAGCTCATCGGCGAGTGTCGCGAGTTCCGCCCGCGAGAGCGCCCGCAATTCCGCCGGGTCGTTTATTTTTTGCAAAAGAGTCATGGCGTCTCAGTAGTCGTCTCAGGTGGTTCTTTGTACGATCAGATCGGCAAGCTCACCCAGCCGCAACGCTCGGCCCCCGAAAATGTCCAGAGCCTCATGGGCATCCTGCCGCAACTTCTCTGCGAGGGCAAGCGACTCGTTCAGTCCGAGAATAGACACATAAGTCGGCTTGCTGCTGGCCGCATCTTTACCGGCGGTCTTGCCCAGCGTGGCCGAATCCGCGGTGGTATCCAAAATATCATCCACCACTTGAAAGGCCAGACCGATGGATGCCGAATAAGCATGCAAGGCGGCAGCCTCATCCGCCTGCAGGGACTTGCCCGCCATTGCCCCCAGCATCACCGACGCTTCCAGCAGTGCACCTGTCTTCAGACGGTGCATCTGCTCCAGCTGATCTCTTGACAGCGCGATGCCCACCGAGGCCAGATCGATCGCCTGCCCACCGCACATGCCACGCGAACCGGATGCCTGTGCGAGGCGGGTCAGCATGGCCACCTTGCGTGATGCATCCAGGGTGCCGCCAGCGAGCACCTCAAATGCCTGCGATTGCAGCGCATCGCCCACCAGCAGCGCGGTCGCCTCGTCATATTTCTTGTGTACCGTGGGCTTGCCCCGCCGCAGATCATCATCATCCATGCAGGGCATGTCATCATGCACCAGGGAATACGCATGGATCATCTCGACCGCACAAGCCGCGCGCTCTACTGCATCGCGAGGCGCATCGAACACTTCGCCCGCGGCAAACACCAGAAGAGGACGGACCCGCTTGCCGCCATCGAGCACCGCATACTGCATCGCCTCGTGCAAGGTTCGCGGCAACAGCTCAGCCGATGGCAGGTGCGACAGCAGCAAGGCCTCCATCTCGACTTGGACGGCCTTGCGCCAGTCGGCGAAATCCTGCTTCATTCGTCGCCATCCTCGTCGTCTTCGTCGTCGTCTTCATCGGTCGCGAAGGGCTTCAGCATGTCGCCCTCTAGCACCTTCACCTGCTTTTCCACGCGCTCGAGCTGGGCGGCGCAGTATTTCACCAGCTCAGAGCCGCGCTGGTAAGCGGCAACCGAGGCCTCCAGCGGAAGCTCGCCAGATTCCATTTTTGCAACGAGCTGCTCTAGCTCGGCCATCGCGTCCTCAAAAGACGGACTGGGCTGTTCGGAAGCGCTTTTTCTAGGCATGAAACGGTCTGGGGCGGTCTGCGACTGAGGAACTGTCTATTTTAGTGCAATCGCTTAGCTGTCAACTTTGCTTACTTATATACCAGCTGACTGTTCAAGCATCAAATTTTTATCAAAAAAGCATTTCTATTCTGCTTTTACGCC
Organism: Pseudomonadota bacterium; assembly: GCA_041182625.1. GTDB lineage: Bacteria > Pseudomonadota > Gammaproteobacteria > Burkholderiales > Burkholderiaceae_D > Pernthalerella. Next base: position 10,757 of record JBEGNF010000035.1, read on the forward strand.
AGCTTTTGCAAGTTTTTAGGGGTTTGCGTCAGCCAGCGCTTTGCCGTAATCCCAGCGCTGGGGCACCCTCACAGCTCGATCGCTGTCTTATTGCTAAACAATGCCGGATTTTCAAGTCAACTACCGTGTCCGTATTACAAGGGTCTGGGTATAATCCCGCGCTCGTCCAAAAAATCACTGTTCCATTTCGATCGAATAGGTATTTGCGGATTATTTCTCTCTTAGGTTGGTGCAAATTAATTTGGGGGTGGGGATGTCCGATCTGGCCAGTCTCTCAAGACTCGCGCGATCCAACGCGCAACTTCCAGTCAGCGTCTATTTTGATGATGCGCTGCTGAACAAAGAAATCTCGCAACTGTTCCGACAAGGGCCGCAGTACGTCGGTCATGAGCTCATGGTGCCGAACGTCGGCGACTATGCGTCGCTGCCCTGGGAAAACGATGGTCGACTGCTTACCCGTGGCGCAGAGGGCATCGAACTCATCTCCAATGTTTGCCGACACCGCCAGGCCAAGATGCTGACCGGACGGGGCAACGCACCGAACATTGTCTGCCCGCTTCACCGGTGGACGTATGACCTGCAAGGCCAACTGATCGGCGCGCCGCATTTCGGTGAAACCCCTTGCCTGAACCTCACCCGCTTCGGGCTTCAGCGTTGGAATGGTCTGCTGTTCGATGATAATGGCGTCGATGTCCATGCGATCCTGAAAAATCTGAGCGTTACCAAAGACCTCGATTTCAGCGGCTACATGCTCGACCACGTTGAGACACACGAGTGCGACTACAACTGGAAGACTTTCATCGAGGTCTACCTGGAGGACTATCACGTCGAGCCCTTCCACCCCGGCTTGGGCAACTTCGTCACCTGTAACGATCTGCGCTGGGACATGGGCGAAGGCTACAGCGTGCAGACCGTTGGCGTGAATTCGGCACTGAAAAAATCCGGCTCGCCGGTCTATCAGAAGTGGCACGACGAGGTACTCCGCTACCGCGGCGGCGAGGTGCCACCCTATGGCGCGATCTGGCTGACGATCTACCCGAACATCATGGTCGAGTGGTACCCGCACGTACTCGTGGTGTCCACGCTGTGGCCGAAAGGCCCGCAAAAAACGACCAACGTGGTGGAGTTCTACTACCCTGAAGACATCGTGCTCTTCGAGCGTGGCTTCGTCGATGCCGAGCGTGCTGCCTATATGGAGACCTGTGCCGAAGATGATGAGATCGCGCTTCGCATGGACGCCGGCCGTCGCATCCTGCTCGATCGCGGCGTGAATGAAGTCGGTCCGTATCAGTCGCCGATGGAAGATGGAATGCAGCATTTCCACGAGTGGTATCGCAGCAAGATTGCTCTGTGACGTACACAGCGCTGTCTGACTGAGCCGGGAACTCCGGCATGCAATCTTTATGGATGCTTTTTGCCAGCTTCATGTTCTCCCTGATGGGGGTGTGCGTGAAGCTGGCGTCAGCCACCTCCTCCACCTCTGAAATCGTCATGTGCCGCGGCGCCACCGGCATGCTGATGATGTTTGCGTTGGCATCTCTGCGCGGCCTATCGTTGCGCACAGACTTTCCCTGGCATCACGCATGGCGAGGTTTCGTTGGCGTCACCGCGCTCTGGCTGTGGTTCTTCTCTTTTCCCCGTCTACCGCTGGCCACCGCGATGACACTCAATTACATGGCGCCCATATGGATCGCGGCGATCGTGTTTGCGCTTGGCTGGTGGCATAAACAAAGACGCTTCGAGTGGGGACTTGCCGCCGCCATTCTCACCAGCTTCATCGGTGTAGCGCTGCTGTTAAAGCCGACGATCCATGCCGAGCAGTGGCTGGGCGGTCTTGTCGCACTCACGTCCGGCATCGTCTCCGCATTTGCGTATCTCCAGGTGCGCAAGCTGGGCCAACTCGGTGAGCCCGAGTATCGCGTGGTCTTTTACTTCTCAGCCGCCGGCGCGATCGGCGGCATGCTCTCAGGACTGATCGACAGCTATCTCGATACTGGGCACGTACGGCTGCTGCACTCGTTGTCGTCTTATGACCTGCTCCTGCTGATTGCGATCGGCGTCACCGCCACGATCGCACAGATCGCAATGACTCGAGCCTATCGCCTTGGCGCGATGCTGGTAACGGCCAACTTACAGTATTCGGGCATCGTCTTTTCCAGTGTCTGGGGTATCCTCATCTGGGGCGACCATATCGATCTGTATGGCTGGCTGGGTATTGCGATCATTCTTGCCAGCGGCGTGGTCGCAACCTTCTATAATGCGCGCAGCAGCACGCCCAGACAAGTCTGATAACCCTATCGTGCTGTATCGCAGGACAATCAAAACCACAAGGCACGCCAGAGCATGTCATGGCATGTCGTGCCACAAGGAGGAGACCTGGAATGCCGTATACCACGCTGATCACCGCGACCGAGCTAAAACAGCACATTAACAATCCCGCTTTCGTAGTTCTCGATTGCCGGGCAGAGCTCACCGATACCCACGCGGGCGCACAAGCTTTCGCCGCCGGACACATACCCGGCGCGCAGCATGCGGATGCCGATACAGCACTCTCCGACAAATCTCCCGGCCCGAATGGCGAGTTTCGCGGCCGGCATCCGCTGCCCGCGCAGGGGGCCTTCATCGAAACGCTGCGTGATTGGGGTGTCTATCCGAATTCACAGGTCATTGCCTACGATGCACATGGCGGCATGTTTGCCGCCCGTTTGTGGTGGATGCTGCGCTGGGTAGGTCATGCCAATGTCGCCGTGCTGGACGGCGGTTTGGCCGCATGGCTTGCCGGCGGCGGCGCGTTGAGCACCGAAGTACCTTCACGTCCGCGCGGCAGCATCACTTTGCAGGCGTCGCTGGCGGCCACGGTCAGTGCGGCTGACGTGCTGAGCAATCTATCGACAAAAAAACATACCGTTCTTGATGCACGCGCGGCCGATCGCTTTCGCGGTGAGAACGAAACCATTGATCCGGTCGCCGGACACATACCCGGCGCAAAGAATCGCTGCTTCAAGGACAACCTGCTGAATGACGGAAAATTCAAAGCAGCTGACGCGCTTCGCAACGATTTCAGCGCACTGATCAGCAGCCCGCAATCAACGATTCTGCAATGCGGATCGGGCATCTCGGCCTGTCACAATGCACTGGCAATGGAAATCGCCGGATTGAGTGGCGCGTCGCTGTATCCGGGCTCCTGGAGCGAATGGTCGAGCGACACGTCGCGACCGGTAGCGACCGGCGCCTGAGCTGACTCAGTGAATATGAAAGCGATGGGTGAGAATCAGCACAATACCTACACCCAGCGCAATCAACACAAACTGCGGGACCGATTCGCGCAGCGTCGCCCGGCGCTGCATTTGTGGCATCAGGTCACTGACCGCGATATAGATAAAGCCTGAGGAAGCGAGCACCAGCACATAAGGAATCAAGTGCATGCCGCTGCCCAACGCGTAGTAACCGACCAGTCCGCCGAGCACCGCCATCAGGCTGCAAATCAGGTTGTAGGTGTACGCGCGCGCCTTGCTCAGCCCGGCATTGAGCAGCACGATGAAGTCACCGATCTCCTGGGGTATCTCATGGGCCGTAATAGCCAGTGTGGTGATCACGCCAAGCTTGAAGTCGGCGAGGAAGGCCGCCGCAATCAGTATGCCGTCGGTGAAATTGTGGAGACCATCGCCCACCAGAATCATCCAGCCTGATTGCCCTGCCTCGTGCGCATCATGCCCATGCTCATGATCATGGCCATCGCCTTCGTAATGATGCGAGTGACGAAGAATCGCGAATTTCTCGAGCAGAAAAAATCCCAGCAAGCCGGCGAGCAGCGTTGCGAACAGTGCATGAATATTCGCCTCGGATTCGAAGGCCTCAGGCAGCGCATGCAATAGCGACGTCGATAGCAGGATGCCCACCGACAGACTGACCATCCGCTCCACGATGCGCGACAAAAAGCCATACGACAGGAAAGCGGCAGCCGATATGCTGATAACGCCACCAAGCAGGGTGGCCAGCAAGATGTAAAGCAGGGTATCGATTTTTCAGTCCCGGAATTGGCAGACGATTAACGGCAGCGATTAGACCACAGCTGCGGCAGTTGGAGCAATTCGTCGAATGACCAAGCCCGCGGTGACACGCGATCCGCCGGTCGCGTCAGAGGGAATTGAGAAAAGCGATCAGATCCTCGCGCTCGTCTTTTGACAGCTTTGCGAACAATTTGCGAGACGGCTCCGCCTCGCCGCCGTGCCAGACGATCGCCTCCAGAAGATTTCGCGCACGGCCATCGTGCAAAAGATTCGTACTGCCATTCACTTGTTTTGACAGGCCAATACCCCACAGTGGCGGCGTACGCCAGTCGCGGCCGCCGGCCTTGAAATCCGGCCGGCCATCCGCCAGATCCGGGCCCATATCATGCAGCAGCAGGTCGGTGTACGGACGAATTGTCTTGCCAGCCAGCTGAGGAATCAGCGCGGATTTCCCGGTCTTCAGTTCAGCCACGTGGCACTGAGCGCATTTCGCTGCAGCGAACAGCTTCTCGCCGCGAATGACGGCTGGCTGGTCGCGGTCGCGCGGCGCAGGCGCATCGAGCGCGCTAACCCAGAATGTCAGCGAGTCCCACAATTCCTCGCGCAGCTCGGGTTTGCCGCTGTGCTTGGCGTCAAGGCAGTCCTTCTGTACCGCCGTACAGTTCTGCGTCGGATAAATGGCGGAGGTCGTACCTATATCGCCCAGAAAAGCGGAGGCCAGCTGCTGCCTGAGGTTGGGCTGATTCGCCTTCCATCCAAAACGACCGATCGACATCTTGTCATTGACATCGTCACGCACATAATTCGGCCGGCCATTCAATCCCTGCGACTTCTGCCATTCAGCGAGCGCCAAGATATCGGATTCACTAACGGCTTCCAGATAGCCGAGCCCGAAAATCGCCTGGGAATTTCTCAGCGAGGTCATGACATCCTGCGCGAGCGGCCCGAAGCCGAGCTTCTCCAGACGAACGACGGGCTTGCGCAACTCGATAACCGAACCATCGGGAAACGTGAAACTACTGGTCTTCCAGTCAATATGCACTTCACCTTCGCCGAATTTCACGCCTTCGCGCTGCGAGGTATCGAAGCTCTGAATCTGCAAGCCATACGTCGGCTCGGGGTTCGGGCCGCCATGCGGGCCTGCTCCCGGCACCGACAGGCGCAGCGATTGCATGAACACCGGGCCGCCGCCCGCATCATTCGTGCGCCCTCGCCCCGCCTGTATGTGGCAGGACACGCAAGACTGCGCAAGAAACGTGGGACCCAGGCCCCACTCGCTGCCGCCGGGACCCGGCTGGGAAAGATCCCACCACTTCGAGATCTGATCTTCAGGCACCGCAATCCAGAGCGTATTAAAGACCTTTTCTCCGGCGCGGAATGATCTCTTTTGCGCATCCTGAAGGTCGGGCACTGGCTGCAGATACGCCATGTGCGGGAGCGCAGGCGCCGTCTCGGTAAAAGCGGGACTGAGCACGCCGGCGAACAACGCCAACGCGCCGGCCGTCATCAGAAATTTTGCAGCTTTGTTGGACATTATTTTATGGGCAATGGGGGCACACACCACGGGGGTTGATCGAATATCCGGCCGCCGGGAGGCAGCCGATCCCCTGATCCCCGATACCTAGGGCATGCTACCAAATTCTGCTGATTAATGGGCTTCTTCCCAGTTTCTACCCGCGCCCAGTTCCGCGACCAGCGGCACCTTCAGCTGGGCGACACCCGCCATCAGTGATGGCAGCGCTTGCTTGACGAGGGATAGTTCATTGTCCGGCACCTCAAGCACCAGTTCGTCATGCACCTGCATCACCATGCGAGACGCCAGCTTTTGCTCGTCAAGCCAGCCCTGCACCGCGATCATCGCCAGCTTGATCAGGTCGGCTGCCGTGCCCTGCATCGGCGCATTGATCGCGGCCCGCTCTGCCGCCTGGCGGCGCGGCCCGTTTGGTGAATTAATCTCCGGTAGCCACAGCCGGCGACCAAACACCGTTTCGACGAAACCCTGAGACTTTGCCTGCTGGCGCACATCGTCCATGAACTGCCTGACGCCCGCAAAGCGCTGAAAATATTTGTCCATGTACATCTGCGCAGCAGAGCGCTCTACACCAAGATTCCCCGCCAGTCCAAAGACACTCATGCCATACATCAAACCAAAATTGATCACCTTCGCATAGCGACGCTGCTCACTGCTCACCTCGGCCAGCGGCACGCCAAAAATCTCGGATGCGGTGGCTCGGTGAATATCCTCGCCCGCGGCAAACGCGCGCAGCATGCCCTCATCGCCCGACAAATGCGCCATGATGCGCAGCTCAATCTGCGAATAGTCGGCGGACACAATCACGTTTCCGGGTGAGGCGATGAAAGCCTCGCGAATGCGCCTGCCCTCTGCCGTGCGCACGGGAATATTCTGTAAATTGGGATCGTTCGATGACAGCCGGCCGGTCACGGCAATCGCCTGACCGTAATTGGTATGCACGCGACCCGTGGACGGGTTCACCATGCGCGGCAACTTATCGGTGTAGGTGGATTTCAGCTTTGACAGGCTGCGGTAATCCAGCAAGAGCTTGGGCAGCGGATAATCGTCTGCCAGCTTCTGCAATACCTCTTCATCGGTCGAGGGCGTTCCGCTCGGCGTTTTTTTCACTACCGGCAGCTTGAGTTTCTGGAATAGCACCTCGCCGAGCTGCTTTGGTGAATTCAGGTTGAACGGCAGTCCTGCCAGTTCATGAGCTTGTTTCTCTACCTCGATCAGACGGCTACCCAGCTCATGCGACTGCGTGGCCAGACGGTCGACATCAATCAGCACGCCATTGCGCTCCATGCGCTGCAAGACTTGTGCAGTCGGGATCTCGATCTGCTCGTAAATGAAGCGCAACTTGTCGTTTGCCTCGACGCGGGGCCACATCGCCCGATGCAACTGCAGCGTGATGTCGGCGTCCTCTGCGGCGTACTCGGTCGCGCGCTCGATGCTGACTTCGTCAAAGCCGATCTGCGACGCGCCTTTGCCGCACACGTCTTCGTAGCTGATGGTTTTCCTGTTCAGCCAGCGCAGAGCCAGGCTGTCCATATCGTGGCTACGGTGCGATTCGAGCACATAAGACTGCAGAAGCGTGTCATGCACAATGCCCCTCAGCGTGATGCCATGATTAGCCAGCACATGCGCGTCATATTTCAGGTGTTGTCCCACCTTGGGGAAGGTGGGATCTTCGAGCCAGTGCCTGAGCTTGCCCAGCACATGCTCGCGCGATAGCTGCTCAGGCGCACCGGGATATCGGTGCTGCACCGGCACATAGGCAGCGATGCCGGGCTCGACGCTGAGCGACAGCCCGACGACCTCGGCGCGCATGGGATCCAGCGACGTTGTCTCGGTATCGATGGCTGTCAGGGACGCCGCACTAATACGCTCCAGCCAGGCATTGAGCTGTGCGTCAGAGAGCACCATCTCATAGTGCGTTGGTGGCGGCGGATCAGTGGCGAACAATGCACCTTGTGATGCGGTCGCCTCATGCAACCCCGAGGCATCGGCTGCAGGCAGCGCGGCGCCCTCGGTGCTCAATTCGCGCAGCCAGGTCCGAAAGCCCATCCGGGTGAAGAATTCGCGCAGCGCTTCCTTGTCCTCCTCGCGTGCCGCCAGGGTGGATTCAATCGATTCAAGGTGAGGCACGAGATCGCAGTCGCATTTGACCGTGACGAGCACGCGCGCCTGCGGCAACCAGTCCAGCGCCGTTTGCAGATTCTTGCCGACCACGCCACCGATCTCAGCCGCATGCGCCATCACGCCATCCAGTGTCTGGTACTGCGTCAGCCATTTCACCGCCGTCTTTGGCCCGACTTTCTCCACCCCGGGCACGTTGTCCACGGTATCGCCGACCAGCGTCAGGTAATCGACGATGCGCTCAGGTGGCACGCCAAATTTAGCGATCACGCCGTCACGGTCGAGCGTCTCATTGCTCATGGTGTTCACCAGCGTCACATGCTCATTGACGAGCTGCGCAAGATCCTTGTCACCGGTAGAGATGACCGTAGACATTCCGTGCGCCGTAGCCTCAGACGCCAGCGTGCCAATCACGTCGTCGGCCTCGACGCCGTCGACCATCAGAATGGGCCAGCCCAGCGCACGCACGACCTCATGGATGGGCTCGATCTGACGCGCAAGATCTTCAGGCATCGATGGTCGGTGCGCCTTGTACTCCGGGTAGAGATCGTCGCGGAAGGTCTTGCCTTTTGCGTCGAACACGCAGGCCATGTATCCTGCGGCATAGTCCTGCCGCAAGCGACGCAGCATGTTGATCATGCCGTAGATCGCCCCGGTAGGCGCACCCTCTGCATTGCGGAGATCGGGCATCGCATGAAATGCTCGGTACAAATAACTCGAACCATCCACCAGCAACAGGGTTTTATTCATATGGAAAGCGACCGGAAACGGGTGCCGCGGCTGCGGCAGTTGACCAACGTGGAGCGCGCGACCTCGCGCAAGGCAAGCGAGTCGTGGCAAATGTTCACGATTATGGCAGAGTTTATCGACGCGGCTGAGCGCCTCTCCGAGATACGTCCTGCGGTATCGATATTCGGATCGGCTCGCATCCGGCCAGGTGATCCGTATTACGAAACCACCATCGATATCGCTCGGCGCTTGTCCGACGAAGGCTTTTCAGTGATCTCCGGCGGTGGCCCCGGTATCATGGAAGCAGCGAACAAAGGTGCCTATGAAGGAAAGTCGCCGTCGATCGGGCTCAACATCGAGCTGCCGCGCGAACAGGCCAGCAACACCTGGCAAAACATCTCGCTTTCGTTCCGGCATTTCTTCGCCCGCAAAGTGGCCTTCGTCAAGTACGCCGATGCGTATGTCGTGCTGCCGGGCGGCTTCGGCACGCTGGATGAACTGTCGGAAGTGCTAGCCCTGATACAAACCGGCAAAACTCGCCGCATACCCGTGATCATGGTGGGCACGCCATTCTGGTCGGGCTTGCTCGACTGGTTCCAGCACACCCTGGTGGGACAAGGCCTCGTGGACCCCGAAGACATGACCCTGCTGCAGCTCATTGATGAACCGGCAGACATTGTCGAGGCGATCTTTGCCTTCTATGAGGCGCGCGATATCGTCCCGGAGGAAACCGAGCACCCACATCGCTCCTTCCTCTGAGCCTGGGCGAGATGCAATGGCGAGGGCTTTGCTAGAATGAGGGTTACCCATGTGACCCGACAGGGAGCCCCTTCATGAACCACCACCGCTTGCTTCAGCAGCGCCTCGCTGGCGTTGGCATTGCCCTGACGCTGGCCGCCTGCGCGCAGGGAACCGCATGGGCCGCAGACAGGCTGGAACCCCTCCCCGATGACCCGGCGATATCGGCTGCTGTCGGTGATGGCACTACAGAAATCACGCAGAAGCGCGAGCAAAACGCCGTGACCTCGGTACGCGTCCGGCGCGGCACCAATGTCTACTACGTAACGCCATCGGAGCAGATTCCTTCATCCGAGGGTGGTGGTCGCGCAGCGCAGTGGGAGATCTTCCAGTTCCGTCCCGGGCGACCGAAGGACATTCAACCCGCACCGCCGCCGACACTCAACCGGTAAATTATCCACGCGCTGAACCGTATGGCCGCAACACAGTGCGGATGAATTTTCCTGCTGCTTCTTTTTTGTCCTTCTTGTCTATCTGGTTTCTTTTTTTATGGCAGTGTTTACCCCGGTCAGTCTGGAAGAGGTCATACCATGGGCTGAGCAATTCCCTGTGGGCCGTATCCATTCGCTCGAAGGCATCTCTTCGGGTATCGAGAACAGCAACTTCTTTCTGAGCGCAGAGCGCGGCGAGTTCGTTCTGACGATCTTCGAAAAACTGAGCTTCGAACAGCTGCCGTTTTATCTGAATCTGATGCGACATCTCGCCGAGCGCGAGGTGCGGGTACCCGCCCCACTGCAAAGTAACCGGGGCGAGCTGATCGCCGCTCTGCATGGCAAACCCGCGGCTATCGTCACTCGGCTGAACGGTCACTGGCAACCGGCGCCCGAAGCCGTGCATTGCCGCGAAGTCGGCCGCATGCTAGCGAAGATGCACCTCGCCGCCAGAGATTTCCCGCTGTACCAGCCGAATCTACGCGGTCTGGAATGGTGGCGCGAGACTGCGCCCCAAGTACTGCCCTTTTTATCCGACGAGAACCAGCAGCTGCTCCGGGCAGAAATGCACTTCCAGGAAGCCTTTAGCGCGTCTGCGAGTTATCACGCGCTAGCAAAGGGTCCGGTACATGCCGATCTGTTCCGCAACAATGTGATGTTCGACGGCGAGCAGCTGACCGGCTTCTTTGATTTCTATTTTGCCGGCTGCGACACCTGGTTATTTGATGTGGCCATAACCGTGAACGACTGGTGCATTGATCTGGTAACGGGTGAAACAGATGCGGTGCGCGTAAGGGCACTGCTCGATGCCTATGCATCGGTGCGTAACTTCACCCCTGAAGAAAAGCAGGCATGGCCCGCGATGCTGCGCGCCGGCGCACTGCGTTTCTGGTTATCACGGCTGTATGACTTCTACCTGCCGCGCGAGGCCGAGCTGCTGACGCCGCATGATCCGACGCACTTCGAACGCATCCTCCGTCACCGCATCGCACATCCTGTTGAGGGTCTGGCCTGAACATGGAGCGCATACCCGCGAGCAGAGGCATCGAATGGATACGGCAAGGCTTTGCGCTGTTCCGACAGCAGCCGGCCGAACTCTCCATGCTCTTCCTGCTGTATATGCTGCTGATGTTCACGCTATCGCTCATCCCGATGATCGGACAGATGCTGCCGCTATTGCTGGTACCGGCGTTTTCCATGGCCTTCATGCAGGCTTGCGTAGAGATCGAAGCCGGACGCAAAGCCAAACCCCATCTTCTGCTGACGGCCTTCCGCTCACCTGCGCTGGGCACGCTGCTCAGACTGGGCGCCCTCTACCTGCTGGCCGCGATCGGCTGCGTGCTGCTGTCGTCGGTGATTGATGGCGGTAGCTTCTGGAAGCTGATGTCAGGACAGCTGCCTGCCGATGACAAGAACTTACAAGTGAATGATTTGCCGCTGGCGATGATGTTCGCGTCGCTGCTCTACATGCCTTTTGCGATGGCGTTCTGGCATGCCGCACCGCTCGCCACTTGGCAGCGGATGGGCTTGTTCAAGGCCATTTTCTACAGCTTCTTTGCTGTCAGGCGCTGTGGGCGAGCCTTCGTTGCGTATGCGCTTGGCTGGGTTGTCATCGGGATCGCGCTCCCCGCCATCGTCAGTGCAGTGCTGAGCTTGCTGCTCGGAAAAACTTTAGTCACGATCATGCTCCTGATGCCGCTGTCAGTAATTCTGACGATCGTGATGTACTGCTCTTTCTATCCCACCTATCTGCAGGTTTTTGAGCGGCCGGAACTAATGTACTGCTCTTTCTATCCCACCTATCTGCAGGTTTTTGAGCGGCCGGAACTATCCCCAGTGTGATGTCACGCACTTACGAGAGACGCTTTTTTCTTGAAAAGCCGTCATCGGAAGTTTAAAAACGTGGCTTTGTCACAAATTCAATTCTCGAAATTCCGCAGTGGAAAAATATGCTTGCTTTCTACCATGTTTTCCAGCGCCGTTATATCGGAGATCCTGCAATGTCTTATCAAGTCAACATTCACATGCCAAAACACATCAACTCAATCAATGAGTTGAACGGAGACAATTTTGTCGCCAAAAAAAGCACCGATGGCGGGCTCAAAACGATCGATCTTTACTACCGCGACTCTGTTTCAGAAAACAAAAAAAAAGGATTTTTGGCAAAGTTAACAGGTTTTTTCAAAAAGCTGACTGATTTTAAATTGGCAACGAAAAGTCAGACTCTGGGAACGGCGCTTTCCAATATCCGGGGGGAGAACTGTTCGAAGCACTGGCGCACAGATCCCAATGTGATCATCGCGACACTCAGAGATGCGGCAAACACTCATGAGCGTGAGATCAGTGACAAAGGGGTCACAGTCACGGTGAAAGACTGGACACTCGATCATGACAAAGTTCGATTAGCAGAGCTGCCTTACGAACTATAACCGGAAGGAGAGAAGGAAAATAGTTTTGGATGCAGTGGCGTCCACCCATCCGAAATATTGCCTAAACAGAAAAGCTGGCATCACTACTCCGATACGGGCATACTAATCAGACTTTGGGTGTGCGAAAGATTTATTAAACAGAGATCACCAGAGAATTGGCGTATCAATTAGAAAAAATCCAGATGAATTTTTCAAAAAATTAAACAAGCCGTCAATACTGACCAGGACACGATTTGCTCAGCCTTCTGTTTTTTCTAGCTTCGCCACCCCCAGATCCAGCAGCTTCATCCCGCTTTTCCCAAAATTGATGCTCGCACGTGCCTGTGTGCCGCTACCCTCAATATTGACGATCACC
>JBEGNF010000036.1:0-22026 GCA_041182625.1 Pseudomonadota bacterium
GGGCAGGTTCTTCAGGTCGACCTTGATCACAGCCAGATCGGTTTCGGGATCGGTGCCGACCAGCTTGGCTGACACTTTGCGGCCATCCGCAAGCGCGACCTCGATCTCGTTCGCAGCCTCGACCACATGATTATTCGTCAGGATGTACCCCTCGGCGCTGACGATCACGCCCGAGCCCAGACTGAACTGTCGCTCATCCTGACCAAAACCATCACCGAAGAAACGGCGGAACAGGGGGTCGTTATTCAGCGGATGCGGCGGTTGCTTCGCTTCCTTGGTCGTGAAGATATTCACGACCGCCGGCATCGCGCGCTGAGAAGCTTGGCGATAGCCGCCGGAATGATCGGCGCCGGTGGTAGCTTCTTGTATGGGTACCGCTGTCGACTCAAGACGAACTGTCGAAGGTTCCCTGACAAGCCATTCAGGCTTCAGGGTCGCTACAATGAACCACAATGCGAGCGCGACAGTGACAGTCTGCGCGAACAACAGCCAGAGACGACGCATACCAGAGACAGATAAAGGATGAGTGATGAGCGAGAAGATCGTGCTTCGTGACGATTTGGCGAATTTTTTGGCCACTGAACTTGATATTAACCGTTTTCGGGATTACTGCCCAAACGGATTACAAGTGCAGGGCCGAGAGCGGGTGGGTCGGGTCGTGACCGGCGTTACTGCCAGCCTTGCATTGCTGGAAGCGGCACGGGAGGCTGGGGCCGATGCGGTCGTCGTTCATCATGGTTTTTTTTGGCGTGGAGAGGATGCGCGTGTAATCGGACCCAAGCATCGGCGCCTGAAACTGCTGCTGACCAACGACATCAATTTGTTTGCCTACCATTTGCCATTGGATGCGCACCCAGAGCTGGGGAACAATGCACAGCTCGGCAAGCGTCTGGGACTGGTCGCCAAGTCGCGTTTCGCCGAGCAGGATCTGGGATGGCTGGGACGTGCCGACGCCTCGGTGCGCACGGTGGGCGATCTGGCTGCAGTGGTCGAACGCGCGCTGGGCCGTACGCCTTTGCTGATCGGTGATCGCGAGCAGCCGTTGGGTCGTGTCGGATGGTGCACGGGCGCTGCACAAAATACTTTTGGTGAGGCGATCGCTGCGGGTGCGAGTGTTTATCTAAGCGGTGAGATTTCAGAACAGACAGTGCATCTTGCGCACGAGAGTGGTGCCGCTTATCTCGCTTGCGGTCATCATGCGACCGAACGCTATGGCGTACAAGCGCTAGGTGATTATCTTGCCGATAAATTTGGGCTCCGTCATCAATTCATTGATATTCCGAACCCGGTCTGATGAGTGACTCCACTGCGTACTCACCATGTTTTTTTGCGTGTATTACCCGCCGATCTGAGTTAATGATTACCGAACATTCGAACTGAACTCACCCATCGCAAGATGAATTGCGATGGCTATTCATCACGGATGTTTGCATTTTCGTGGATTTGTCTGGTTTTCAGGAACCAATGTGCAGGCAATGGGTACCGATCGCATGGTGTCTGATCAATACGGATTTTTTCATCATGTTGTGTTCCCAGCCTGCGCAGCCTGCCCGGGTTATGGTGGTTGAGGACGACTCTGCGACCAGACTACTTTTCTGCAAAGCCATTCAGTCGGAATCATCACTGCGCTTGTCTGCATCGTGCGGTAACGTCACCGAGGCGCTGGACTGGCTCAAAGCCAACGAGTGCGATTTATTGCTGACTGACCTGGGCCTGCCGGATGGTTCGGGCATCGTCATCATCGAGGCCTGCAGACGCTTGCATCCCGATACCGACATCATGGTCACCACGAGTTCAAGTGACGAAGAACAGGTGCTTGCCTGTATCGAGGCCGGCGCTTCTGGTTATGTGCTCAAAGAATCTGGCTATTCCGACGTGGTAAGGGCCTTGCTCGAGGTGAAGAGCGGCGGTTCGCCGATCAGCCCGGTGATCGCTCGAAAGGTGATCGCCAGAATGCGTCGTCCACTCCGGCGGTTTGAACCCGAGGGTGGGGAGGCGCCTGCGCGCCGCCTGACGCGCCGTGAGTCGGCGATTCTCGAGCTAATCGCACGCGGCAACTCGTACGCAAAGGTCGCTGTGGCGCTGGGGCTTTCGCTGGGCACGGTGCAGACTCACATCAAGCACATTTACGCCAAGCTCTCTGTGCATTCCCGTGGGGAGGCGGTCTACGAGGCACGCCGTTACGGCCTGCTCAGCGGAACTGCGCTGCCGCTTGTCCTTGCCGACGCCGGTTTTTCACCCTCGTCAGACGATCAGAAAACCTGATGCTTCTTATCGGGGCCCGTGCTGGCGCAAGCGGGTCAGCGTTGTTCTGGCAATTCAAATTTCGCCGCCCATCAGCTTAGCTAAAAAATAATTTTTTCCGTTTGTTCGCAGTTTCGCCTTTTCTGCATGCTTGGGCGCGACAATGCTTCGCCCGTCCCTCAAAAAAAAAGCCGCTCCGATATAATAACGGGTTGCTGGAAGTTCCATACCAATTTTGCAATTTCATTGACTGGGGTTGTTATGAGTGACGAAAATCAGGTCGACTCAGGCCGTCGTGGCCTGCTGGTCGCAACCTGTGCTGCGGGAGGCGTCGCCGGTCTTGCAGCGGCTGGCGCGTTTGTTTCAACTTTTGAGCCCTCCGAGCGAGCGAAAGCGGCGGGTGCACCTGTTGAGGTCGATATTGCCGATCTGAAGCCGGGCGAGATGAAAACGGTCGAATGGCGCGGTAAGCCTGTGTGGGTCATCAAGCGCACGCCCGATATGGTCGCCTCGCTCAAGAAGACGGATGGACAGGTCGCTGATCCGAAATCGGAGCGTAATGCCGACGAACTCACGCCAGAGTACGCGCGCAACGAAACGCGTTCGATCAAGCCCGACATTCTTGTCGCCGTCGGCATCTGCTCGCATTTGGGCTGCTCGCCGACGACAAAGTTCCAGACCGGTCCGCAGGCCTCGCTGCCCGATGACTGGGCAGGTGGTTTTCTTTGCCCATGCCACGGATCCACGTTCGATCTCGCAGGCCGCGTCTACAAGAACAAGCCGGCGCCGGACAATCTTCAAGTGCCGCGCCACATGTACCTCAGCGATACGCGTATCGCGATTGGCAAAGATGAGAAAGGCGAGGCTTGATCATGGCATTCGTTGAGAAAAAACTCCCGGCCGATGCGCCGGCTGCACAGAAGGCTCTGGCATGGGTCGATTCGCGATTCCCGCTTACCAAGCTGTGGAACGATCAATGGGGCAAGTACTACGCGCCCAAGAACTTCAACTGGATGTACCTGTTCGGTTCGCTGGCGGCGCTGGTGCTCGTGATTCAGATCGTTACCGGCATTTTCCTGGTAATGAACTACAAGCCTGATGCCAACCTCGCCTTTGCCTCGGTCGAATACATCATGCGCGAAGTACCCTGGGGCTGGCTGGTGCGATACATGCATTCCACCGGTGCTTCGGCGTTCTTCGTCGTGGTGTATCTGCACATGACACGTGCATTGCTTTACGGTTCGTATCGCAAGCCGCGCGAACTGATCTGGTTGTTCGGTGTCGGTATTTTCCTGTGCCTGATGGCTGAAGCTTTCTTCGGCTATCTGCTCCCTTGGGGTCAGATGTCCTACTGGGGTGCGCAGGTGATCGTCAACCTGTTCGGTGCCATCCCCTTCATCGGCCCGGACCTGTCGCTGTGGATTCGCGGTGACTATGTGGTGTCGGATGCCACGCTCAATCGCTTCTTCTCGTTCCATGTGATCGCGATTCCGCTGGTGCTACTGGGGTTGGTGGTCGCGCACCTGATCGCGCTGCATGAGGTGGGCTCCAACAACCCTGACGGCATCGAGGTCAAGGAAAATCTCGGTCCCGATGGCCATGGTATCGATACCATTCCTTCGCATCCCTACTACTCGACCAAAGATATTTTTGGAGTCTCGGTGTTCCTGTTCATTTTCAGCGCGATTATTTTCTTTGCGCCTGAAATGGGTGGGTACTTCCTCGAGTACAACAACTTCATTCCGGCTGATCCGCTGAAGACCCCCCCGCATATCGCGCCGGTTTGGTACTTCACCCCGTTTTATTCGATCCTGCGTGCAACGACGTCACAGTTCATGTACGCGCTGATCCTGGGCGTGATCGCTTATGCCGCGCTGATCGTTTTCAAGACCCGTCTGCCGCAACTCATCAAGAACGCGGTCATGGGTGCAGCGGCTGTCATCGTGATTGCGATGCTGGTGTTCGATGCGAAGTTCTGGGGCGTGGTGCTGATGGGTGTATCCGTGCTCATCCTGGCCGGCCTGCCCTGGCTCGATTACTCCCCGGTCAAGTCGATTCGCTACCGTCCCGACTGGCACAAAATCGTCTATGTCGTGTTCGGCATCGCTTTCGTGGTTCTCGGTTACCTCGGTGTGCAGGCGCCGACGCCTGTCGGAACGCTGGTCGCGCAGATCGGCACCATCATCTATTTCGGTTTCTTCCTGCTGATGCCTTGGTGGAGCCGTATGGGTGAATTCAAGCCCGTGCCAACCCGTGTGAATTTCCAGCCGCACTAAGCCGCATAAGGAAAAAAAGAATGAAACTTTTGAAGAAATTGCTTGCGGCACTGGCACTGGTCCCAGCAATGGCCTTGGCGTCTGAGGGCGGCTTTCCGCTCGACCGTGCGCCTGACCGCAGTAATGATTTGTCGGCACTGCAAAATGGCGCACGACTGTTCGTCAATTACTGCCTGAATTGCCACTCGGCCTCGCTAGTGCGCTACAACCGCTTGCGCGATATCGGCCTGAGCGAGAAGCAAATCCAGGACAATCTGCTGTTCACTTCTGACAAAGTGGGCGATCTGATGAAGGTCAGTCTGTCCGAGAAGGATGCGAAGACATGGTTCGGCGCGGTGCCGCCGGATCTGTCAGTGATTGTGCGCGCAAAAGCGTCGTCGCAAGGTTCGGGTGCCGACTACGTCTACACCTATCTTCGCACTTACTACCAGGACGATGCTCGCGCAACGGGTTGGAACAATCTGGTCTACCCCAACGTGGGCATGCCACATGTGTTGTGGGAGTTGCAGGGCGTGCGCAACGCGAAATTCGTCGAAGAGAAAGATCCCCATGATGCATCCAAGAGCATCCACAAGTTTGCCGGTTTCGAGCAGGTGAAGCCTGGCAAGCTGTCGTCGCAAGCCTATGATGCCGAGGTGGCTGATCTGGTGGGTTTCATGGAATGGATGAGCGAACCCGTGAAGAGCAAGCGCCAAAAATTGGGCGTCTGGGTTCTGCTGTTCATGGCCGGTCTGGTTTTCCTGACCTGGCGCCTGAACGCATCCTTCTGGAAAGAAGTCAAATAATCGGCCCTGTTTCCTCGTGCCCTGCCATTCGTTTTGATCAAGAACAATAAGCGGGTTTAGCGAAAAGCAGAATATTCGTGAGCAGGGTGAGGCGGTCGCCGCCTCACCCTCTTTGTTTCCAAGGAACTGCAAAAATGATGGTTCTCTATTCGGGCACGACCTGCCCTTTTTCTCAGCGCTGCCGGCTCGTGCTTTTCGAGAAGGGTATGGATTTCGAGATCCGTGATGTGGACTTGTTCAACAAGCCCGAGGATATCTCCACCATGAATCCTTACGGCCAGGTACCTATCCTGGTTGAGCGCGAGTTGGTGCTGTATGAATCCAACATCATCAATGAATACATTGATGAGCGGTTCCCTCATCCGCAGTTGATGCCTGCTGATCCACTCATGCGTGCCCGTGCGCGTCTGATGCTGTTCAATTTCGAAAAAGAGCTGTTCATCCATGTGCACGCGCTGGAGAACGAGAAATCCCGGTCGGCAGAAAAAAGCCATGAGAAGGCCCGTAACGAGATCCGTGATCGCCTGACCACACTCGCCCCGCTATTCCTGAAGAACAAGTACATGCTGGGGGATGATTTCTCCATGCTTGACGTGGCCATCGCGCCCCTATTGTGGCGCCTCGATCACTATGGCGTCGAGTTGTCCAAGACGGCGGCGCCGCTGATGAAATACGCCGAGCGTATTTTCTCGCGCCCTGCCTACATCGAGGCATTGACGCCATCCGAGAAGGTCATGCGCCGCTGACCTACACCACTTCCGGATCCCTCATGACAGAGACATCGACCAAGCCTTATCTGTTGCGTGCACTCTATGAATGGTGCACGGACAATGGCTACACGCCCTACATCGTGGTATCCGTGGATGCTCGGACGCGGGTGCCGATGGAGTTCGTGAAAAACGGTGAGATCGTTCTCAACATCAGCTTCGAGGCGACTGGCA
Source organism: Pseudomonadota bacterium (assembly GCA_041182625.1). Taxonomy (GTDB): domain Bacteria; phylum Pseudomonadota; class Gammaproteobacteria; order Burkholderiales; family Burkholderiaceae_D; genus Pernthalerella. The sequence continues at coordinate 6,247 of JBEGNF010000036.1, forward strand.
ACCTGAAGATGGACAATGACTTTATCCATTTCAAGGCTCGATTCGGTGGCGTGGCACGCGAGATCGAGGTTCCGGTTGATAATGTCAGCGCGATTTATGCGCGGGAGAATGGCCAAGGCATGGCCTTCGAGGTCCGCCGTGACGAACCGCAGGGACGAAAGAAGCGTGCTGATGGCAAAAAAGCTCCGCCCGTCAAAGAGAGCGATACGCCTTCGCGTATCAGTGCTCCGATGCTGGCTCCGGTCAGCAATTCAGCAAGTCGGGAGGGTGACAATGAAGATGATGGAAAGCCCGATCCTGAACCGCCCAAGACAAGGGCGCGGCCAAAGCTCACCCGGGTCAAATAACGTCGTATAATTTGCAGTTCGCAAGCCGGCTTAGCTCATCTGGTAGAGCACTTGATTTGTAATCATGGGGTGGCGGGTTCAAGTCCTGCAGTCGGCACCAAATTTCAGCAGAAAAAAACCCGGGTATAGCCCGGGTTTTTTACACCTCAGAAGGCCTTGCTAGCAGCAGCGAGCTATTCTTCCTTTCCCGCCATAGCGCGCATCTTGCCGTTCCCTGAAGAACTCCTCGTAGCTCATCACTGGCTGGTCCGGATGATTCGCCTGCATGTGATTCAGGTAATTGTCATAGTCGGGCAGGCCGACCATCAGCCTGGCGGTCTGCCCGAGATACGCGCCAAGTTTTCCAAGCTCATCGAGCATCGACGTTTCTCCTTGGTTCAGGCCTGAGCCGAGCCCAGCGGGACCATGTCTGCTTCTTGCGTGGTCGGCTTGTCCGCGCGCATTGCATTCACGCAGGCGCGTATGCCGAACACCAGCACCGACAGCACGACGGCAATGAAAATCGCCGCCAGCGAGGCATCGACATAATCATTGAAGATAATCTGCTGCATCTGCGCCGCCGATTTGGCTGGTGCCAGCAACTGTCCTTCAGCGGCGGCTGCCTTGAATTTGGCGGCGTGGGCGAGGAAGCCGATCTTGGGATTCTCATGGAAGAGCTTCTGATAGCCCGCTGTCAGCGTGCAGATCAACAGCCAGACAGTGGGCACGATAGTGACCCATGCCAGCTTCTCGCGCTTGAGCTTGAACAGCACGACGGTCGCCAGCATCAGCGCGATCGCTGCCAGCATTTGGTTCGAGATCCCGAACAGAGGCCACAGCGTGTTAATGCCACCCAGCGGATCGACCACGCCTTGATACAGGAAGTAGCCCCAGGCCGCGACACACAGCAGCGTGGCAATGATGTTCGATGCCAGTCCGTGAACCTTGTTAAATGAGGGCACTACCGTACCCAGCAAGTCTTGCAGCATGAAGCGTCCGACGCGGGTGCCAGCATCCACCGCGGTCAGAATAAAGAGTGCTTCGAAAAGAATCGCGAAGTGGTACCAGAACGCCATCATCGCCTGACCACCGATCGCGGACGAGAAAATATGCGCCATGCCGACGGCCAGTGTTGGTGCGCCGCCCGTGCGGGAGATGATCGTGGTCTCGCCGACGTTCGCTGCGGTTTGTTGCAGCATTTCTGGCGTGACCACGAAGCCCCACTGGCTGATCGCTGCCGCTGCTGTTTCCGGTGTAGTGCCAATCAGCGCCGCCGGACTGTTCATCGCGAAGTAAATGCCGGGCTCGATGATGGATGCCGCTACCAGCGCCATGATGGCGACGAAAGATTCCATCAGCATGCCGCCGTAGCCGATATACGGCGCGTGCAATTCATTCTCCAGAAGCTTGGGAGTGGTACCAGAGGAGATCAGTGAATGAAAGCCCGATACCGCACCACAGGCGATCGTAATGAACAGGAAAGGAAACAGGCTGCCCGACCATACCGGGCCACTGCCATCGATGAACTTGGTCACTGCCGGCATTTTCAGCTGAGGCGCGACAAATACGATGCCCAGCGCAAGCGCGACGATCGCGCCAATCTTCAGGAAGGTCGACAGATAATCGCGAGGCGCCAGCAGCAGCCATACCGGTAGTACGGAGGCTACTACGCCATAGGCCAACAGCATCCAGGTCAGCTGCTTGCCATTGAAGGTGAACATCGGACCCATCACCGGATCAGCGGCCACATGACCGCCATAGACGATGGAGGCCATCAGCAGCACGAAACCGATCACTGATACCTCGCCGACACGGCCCGGACGCAGATAGCGGCTGTAAACACCCATGAACAGCGCGATAGGAATCGTTGCCGCCACCGTGAACGTACCCCAAGGGCTTTCGGCGAGCGCCTTCACCACGATCAGCGCCAGCACTGCCAGCAAAATGGTCATGATCATGAAAGTGCCGAACAAGGCGATCACGCCAGGCACTAACCCCAGCTCCGATTTGATCAGATCGCCGAGTGAACGGCCATCCCGGCGCGTGGACACGAACAGGATCATGAAATCCTGCACCGCACCCGCGAGAATGGCGCCGACCAGAATCCACATCATCCCCGGCAGATAACCCATCTGTGCCGCCAGCACTGGGCCAACCAACGGGCCTGCGCCAGCAATCGCGGCGAAGTGGTGGCCGAACAGCACATGCTTGTTGGTCGGCACAAAATCGAGTCCGTCATTCAGGCGAACAGCAGGCGTTGCGCGGCTGCCATCCAGTTGCATCACGTGCGTCGCGATGAAGCGTGCGTAGTACCGATAACCAATCAGATAGACGGCTACCGCAGCGACCACGATCCACAGGGCATTGATGCTTTCGCCCCTCGACAGCGCGATCGTGCCCAGCGCGAAAGCGCCGATTAGTGCGAGCGCCATCCAACCGGCCTGTTTGATGATTGAACCCATGAGGAATCTCCGAATGGCTTGTGAGGGCGCGCGAGCCGAGCGCCAAAAAGAAAACGGCGGATTATACCCTTGAAAAACTGCGAATTTGCTTAGAGGATCACCTCCCCGACAGATGAAAAATTCACTGTATTTCCCTATAAAAACACTATAAATTTTCAATAGAAATGAGTGTGCCTTACGCGAGTTGGCAAAATTGGAAGTTCGTGCGTGATGTTTGTTAGACTTTCATACAAACAAGACGCTTACACATGAATAGGAGATCCGATGCAGACCACTGCACAGCGTGCTGCAGCCATCCTGATGGATCAACGTCTGTCTGGCATACCCATCGGACCGCTACCCACCGAGCTTGCACCGCAAGACATGACGGCATGCTATGCCATCCAGACGGCGCTGAACGAGATGTTGACCACCGGTGGTCACGGCAAGGTCGTCGGCCACAAGATAGGCTGCACCACGCCTGTGATGCAGGCCTTCGTCGGCATTAATCACCCTGCCACTGGCCGGGTCTTTGACCGTACCGTGATGCACGGTCACGGCAAAGTCTCACGCAAGCACTTCGTCAAGATCGGTATTGAGTGCGAGGTCGCGGTACGTCTGTCAAAGGATTTGCCGCCACGCGCCGAGCCCTACACGCGCGAGCATGTCGCCGAGGCGGTGGGTGAGGTGATGGTGGGTATGGAGCTGGTCGATGAGCGCTACACCGACTACCGCGAGCTCGGCGTTCGCACGCTCGCCGCCGATGATTTCTACAATGCGGGCTGTGTGCTGGGCGAGCCGGTGAAGGACTGGCGCCATCTGGATCTAGCCAACCTGACGGGGCGCACCTGGATCAATGAGATCGAGGTCGCCAGCGGCAACAGCTCACTGGTGATGGGCCATCCGCTCAATGCACTGGCCTGGCTTGCGAATGCCCATGGCGAGCATGGACTCCCTGGTCTGAGGGCGGGCGAGTTCATTTTGCTGGGCAGCGTGGTTGAGACACAGTGGCTGAGTGCCGGCGATCGTGTGCGCATCGACGTGTCCGGGTTGGGCAGTGTGAGCCTCGACATAGACGATTGATTTGTTTCCCGCGTGGTAAATTCGCGGCTTGTCCTCAAGACTTGGCGGAGAGTCGCATGCAGCGCGCTTGGTTTCCTCTTCTGATATCGCTATTACTGACCATGCCAGCGCTGGCGGACGACAGAATGTCGCATGGCAGTTGGTCCTCGCAATTCCTTGACGGGATGGGCGAGGCGACCACGCATGAGAATGGCACGTCGACCTTTGGCATTCTGTGCGCCCAGGGAAGCTGTCGTTATTATTTTGCAAATGGCATCGATTGTGAGCCGAGCGGTAACTATCCGTTCATGATCACGACCGATGCCGGTGCGCTGACCATCGAAGGCGTGTGCGAACCCGTGGCGACCGCCAATGGCGACATTCTGGTCTACTGGTTCAATGAAAATGATGCGATGAATCGCGCGTTTCAGCAGACGCCAGTGGTCGGTTTTGCCTTCCCGCTGACCAATGGCAAATTTCGTCTCAGCAGCTTTTCGATGGAGGGCTTTAACGATGCCATTCAGCGCATGGTGACGGGTATGCGTGAACGCAGTGACAGCCCGTCCAGCAGCCAGCAGCAGGAATTGCAGATGGAAATCCAGGAGGCGACACCCGAGCCGGCGGAGAGCACCTGAGGTTTTTCAGTTGCTTTGGCGCAGCCCTTGCCACTGCGGCGCAAGCGTTTGCTCGACACCGAACAGATCCAGCACCCGGCCCACCGTATGGTCAACCATCTCGGTGATGTCGGCAGGTTTCTGATAGAGCGCTGGCAAAGGCGGGAAGATGATGCCTCCCATCTCCGTCACCGCCGTCATATTGCGCAGATGCGCCAGATTGAAGGGCGTCTCGCGGACCATCAGAACCAGTCGGCGACGTTCTTTCAGCATCACATCGGCAGCGCGCGAGATCAGGTTGTCGCACAAACCATGCGCAACCGATGCCAGTGTCTTCATTGAGCAAGGGGCGATGATCATGCCCTCGGACGGGAAAGAGCCGCTAGCCACGCAGGCGCCTACATCGCGTACAGCATGCACCGCGTCGGCGAGGACTTCTACCTCCTTGCGCGTGATGCCGAGCTCGTGGTGCAGGCTCAGCGCACCCGCTTCGGAAATCATCAAGTGAGTCTGAATGCCGCCCGCTTCACGCAGCCAGTGCAGGAGCCTCACTCCGTATAGCGCGCCTGATGCACCCGTAATGGCGACGACCAGGCGCTTCATGGAGTTCAGCCCTTGATCAGGGTCTGCAGCTCACCGGACTCGTACATCTCGCCCAGAATGTCGGCGCCGCCGATGAACTCGCCCTTCACGTACAGCTGGGGAATCGTGGGCCAGTTGGAGTATTCCTTGATGCCCTGACGGACTTCATCATCTTCCAGCACATTCACCGTTACCAGATCCTGGACGCCGGTAGCTTTCAGCAGCTCAATCGCACGCCCGGAGAAGCCGCACTGAGGGAATTGGGCGGTGCCCTTCATGAACAGCACGACCGAGTGGCTGGTCACGGTCTCTTTGATCCAGGATTGCACGTCACTCATGACTTCCTCGCAAATAAGTAAGGGTACTGATCCCGGCATTATAGGGAAAAGCCGGGCTTGCTGCCCAATGCCAGTCCCGCACGTAAAACGCTGTTGGAGCACGGCCAAAGAGGCTGGAGCCCCGCCTGCGCTGCGGTGACGATCCGGAGGCTTTGGACCGAAATCCTGTCACCCCGCCGCAGGGGGGACCCATCACGGATCAATAAACAACGAGTCCGTTCAAAGTTCAGTTGACTCAGGCCGACTCAGCTTTTGAGTTTTGCAAACGCGGCCGCCATCGCCGTGTTGGAGGGGGCGGATTCGCGACGCGGCTGGGCGCGATCATTACCGCGCCGGTCGGCTGAACGCTCCCCACTACGCTCGCGCTTGTCCCCCGGCGCGGGTGCCGCATCGGATAGCCGCATGGTCAGTGCAATGCGCTTGCGTTTGGGATCGACCTCCAGCACCTTGACCTTCACCACCTGACCGGCCTTGACCACCGAGTGCGGATCTTTCACGAAATTGTTGGATAGCGCAGAGATATGTACCAACCCGTCCTGATGCACGCCAATATCCACGAAAGCGCCAAAAGCGGCCACATTAGTCACCACACCCTCGAGAATCATGTCAGGACGCAGGTCGCTGATTTCCTCGACGCCTTCCTTGAAGCTGGCTGTCACAAATGCCGGACGCGGATCGCGGCCCGGCTTGTCGAGTTCTTTCAAAATATCTGCCACGGTTGGCACGCCGAAGCGTTCATCTGCAAAACGTTTCGGATCCAGTGATTTCAATAATCCGCTGTCACCGATCACGCTCTTCACATCGCGTTGTATGTCAGCCAGGATTTTTTCCACCAGCGGATAGGATTCGGGGTGAACCGCAGAGGCGTCCAGCGGATTGCTGCCATTCATCACGCGTAAAAAACCAGCAGCCAGCTCGAAAGTCTTGTCACCCAGTCGGGGTACCTCGCGCAGTGCGGCGCGCGAACCGAACAGACCTTTCTGGTCCCGGTATTGCACGATGCTTTGCGCGACGCTGCTGGAGAGTCCCGAGACACGAGCCAGCAGGGGAGCCGACGCGGTGTTCACATCAACACCCACCGCATTCACGCAATCTTCAACCACGGCATCCAGTGTGCGCGCCAGACGGGTCTGAGACACATCATGCTGATACTGACCCACGCCGATCGATTTGGGATCGATTTTTACCAGTTCGGCCAGAGGGTCTTGCAGACGACGCGCAATCGAGACAGCGCCGCGCAGCGAGACATCCAGTTCAGGCAACTCCTTTGATGCATATTCGGAAGCTGAGTACACCGATGCGCCGGCTTCGGACACGACGATCTTGTTCAATTTCAGCTCAGGGTTTTGCTTGATCAGGTCTTCCGCCAACCGGTCGGTTTCGCGCGATGCGGTGCCATTGCCGATAGCGACCAGCGACACCTGATGTTTGCGCGCGAGCAGCGCGAGCAGGTGCAGCGAACCATCCCAGTCATTGCGTGGCTGATGCGGATAGATGGTCGCGGTATCGACCACTTTGCCAGTCGCATCGATCACAGCGACTTTGACTCCGGTACGCAGCCCCGGATCCAGACCCATCGTCGCGCGCGGACCGGCCGGGGCTGCCAGCAGCAGATCTTTGAGATTGCGGGCAAACACCAGGATCGCTTCAGCCTCGGCCTCTTCGCGCATACGCGTCATGAGCTCGGTTTCCAGGTGCATGAAGATCTTCACACGCCAGGCCCAGCGCACGGTATCGAGCAACCATTTGTCGGCTGGACGATTTTTTTGACTGACACCAAAGCGTGCGGCGATTCGGCTCTCGCAGGGATTATGTGGCGCATCCCATTTAGGTTTTTCCAGTTCGCTGTCGAGTCGCAGCGTCATGGCGAGGATTTCTTCGCGACGACCGCGTAGCAACGCCAGCGCACGATGCGAGGGAATACCCGACAGGTTTTCCGTGTGATCGAAATAATCGGCAAATTTTTCGCCGGCCTGCTGCTTGCCTTCGATGACTTTGGCTTCGATAACGCCATGTTCGAGCAGGTACTCGCGCAACTCCTGCAGCAGCGATGCCTCTTCGGCGAAGCGCTCCATCAGAATCTGGCGCGCCCCGTCCAGTGCGGCCTTGGTATCCGGCACACCGGGATTCTCACCCTGATCGGTAGTAAAAGCGGCGCGAATATACTTTGCAGCTTCGGTGTCAGGATCGAGCGAAGGATCGCCCAGCAGTGCATCGGCCAGTGGCTCGAGTCCCGCTTCTGCGGCAATCTGCGCCTTGGTGCGGCGCTTGGGACGGTAGGGCAGATATAAGTCTTCGAGGTGCGTCTTGTCTTCGGCGCGCAGGATGGCATCTTTCAGCTGCGGCGTCATCTTGCCCTGTTCTTCAATCGACGCAAGGATAGCTTCGCGACGGCTTTCCAGTTCGCGCAGATAGCGCAGCCGCTCTTCCAGCAGACGCAGCTGAGTGTCGTCCAGCCCGCCAGTGACCTCCTTGCGGTAGCGGGCAATGAAGGGCACCGTCGCACCCTCATCGAGCAACGCGATGGCTGCTGATACTTGTTCGGTTCGGGCCGCAATCTCGCTGGCTAGGCGTTGTTCAATCGAAGGCAACATCGGTTTGAGTAGGAAAGAAGTGAGTATTTGGAGAGAATGAGGCTGGGATGATACGGAAATTTATCTTTGGCACCAGTATTGACAGGCGCATTTCATGCCATAGGCCGGCGAGCTCCTGAGACGCGCTCAATCCCGGCGAGATCGCGCCAGCGGTCAATATCAGCCCATGCACCACGATCGAAGAGCTTGCGCACAGAAGCCGCCTGATCATAACCATGCTCCAGCAGCAGCCAGCCGCCCGGCTTCAGATGCTGCATCGCGCCGTTGATGATGGTTTCAATCGCTTGCAAGCCATCTGCATGGTCTGTCAGTGCGGCGGAAGGCTCGAAGCGCAAGTCGCCTTGCGACAAGTGCGGATCACCTGCGGCAATGTACGGCGGGTTGCTGATGATCAGATCGAAGATGCCATTGACCTGGTCATACCAGTCGCTGCGAAGCAAAGTTATCCTGCATTGATGGCGTGCCGCATTGCGCTCAGCGATCTGCAACGCCTCGGCACTGATATCAGTAGCGGTCAGCTTCGCATCGGGTCGCAGATGGGCGAGTGTCACCGCGACCGCGCCCGATCCCGTGCCAAGATCCAGCGCATCGCCGTTTTCAGGTAAGCGTTCATCTGCCAGCTCGACCAGCAGCTCGGTCTCCGGGCGGGGTATCAGCACCGCAGGGGTCACGTCAAAATCCAGTCCGTGAAATTCGCGAACGCCGGTAATGTAGGCGATCGGCTCGCCCGATTCGCGGCGACGGAACAGCGCATCAATGGCGCGCAGTTGTGCGGTACTCAGTGTATCTTGCGAACGTGTCACCAACTGCACACGAGACCATTGCAGCGCATGCCCAACCAGAATGCGTGCCTCCAGTGGTGCCAACCGGCCTTGCCGCAGCAATTCGTCTACCGTCATTCTGAGCGACGATAGCGCAAGGCAATCAGCGCGAGCGTGATCGCGAAGGCCGCAAACCAGACCAGCGCCCACTGCGGTATCGACAGGCCAAGAATGGGATCGTATTCAGTGGTGCACAAACCATCGGCCTGAAACAGCGCGGGAAACCATTCCGCGAAAAACACCTTGTTTAGCGAAGTTTCCAGTGGATCAATGCCGCAAGAGACCGTCGGATGTGCCTTTACCCACAAATGACGTGAGGCGATGCCTGCGCCCGTCAGCGAGGCCAGCGCGCCGAGTGCAGCGCCGGCACGCAGCAGAGCGGTCGGCAGGAAGAGGGTAATAAGACAGATCACGGCAGTCGCGGCAAACGCATAGCGCTGCAGTATGCATAGCGGGCAGGGCAGCATCTCCAGCACGAGTTGTAGATACAGTCCGACTGCCAGCATGGCGATACAGGCCAGCGTGAGCAGCAGGATCAGAGGTTTTGCGTAGCGATTGATCATCCGTGGCTCTCCGCGAGTGCTGCTAGCTGTTCAGCCTGATGTTCGGCCATCAGTGCGTTGGTCAGTTCATCCATCTCACCCTCCATCACGGCATCGAGTTTGTACAGGGTCAGATTGATCCGGTGGTCCGTCACCCGGCCTTGGGGAAAGTTGTAGGTGCGTATGCGTTCGCTGCGATCGCCCGAGCCGACCAGCGATTTGCGTGTCGCCGCCTCGGCGCTCTGCTGCGCGCGCAGCTGTACATCCTTGATGCGCGTCGCCAGCACTTTCATTGCCTGAGCCTTGTTCTTGTGCTGGCTGCGATCGTCCTGACACTCGACCACGATGCCGGTCGGCAGATGCGTAATGCGCACCGCAGAATCGGTTTTATTGATGTGCTGGCCACCTGCGCCGGACGCCCGGAAGGTGTCAATACGAATGTCCGCAGGATTGATATCCACCTCGCCGATCTCATCTGCCTCAGGCATCACAGCCACCGTGCAGGCGGAGGTGTGAATACGACCTTGTGCTTCCGTCTCGGGCACACGCTGCACGCGGTGGCCGCCAGATTCGAACTTCATGCGCGAGTATGCGCCATGACCGACGATACGCACGATAACTTCTTTGTAGCCACCGAGTTCCGAAGGAGATTCAGATACCATTTCTACCTGCCAGCGCTGGCGCTCAGCGTAGCGCGTATACATGCGCAGCAGATCGCCGGCAAACAGTGCCGACTCATCGCCGCCCGTACCGGCGCGTATCTCCAGAAAGATATTGCGCTCGTCATTCGGATCTTTGGGCAGCATCATTTTTTGCAGCTCGAGTTCGAGCGCTTCGGCGCGCTGCTGCGCTGCATCGAGCTCTTCCTGCGCAAAGGCTTTCATGTCCGGATCGGCCAGCATCTCACGCGCGGCGCGAATGTCTTCATGGGACTGGGCCCATTGCGCATGCACGGCGACTAGTGGTTCCAGCTCGGCATGCTCACGGGTGAGCTTGCGGTACTGATCCATGTCAGCGGTGGCATGTTCTTGATTCAGCAGCGCCCCGACTTCTTCGAGACGCTGGGTGAGTTGCTCCAGCTTGGATAACAGCGATGGTTTCATCAGAGAGGGGAAAACGGTTCAGAAGGTGCGCCCACCGAGCGGGCGCGCGCAGCAAGGCAGCGTAGTGACTGCGCTATCGCTTGGTGCGGAACAGCTGCGGCAGCAGCTGTGCGAGACGGGCGCGCTCATCCGAATCCGCACTATGCAGCGCCTGTTGCGGACCATGAAGGAATTTTGCGGTCAGGCCTTTGGACAGCGCTTCGAGCACCGCATCGATATCTTCGCCTTTGGCCAGCAGCTTGCGCGCACGCTCGACTTCAGCGCGGCGTAACTGTTCGCTGGTTTCGTGCAGATCGCGAATGAGCGGCACGACGGAGCGACCATCGAGCCACTGCATGAATGCCTGCACACGGGTTTCGATGATGGCTTCGGCTTGTGCAACCGCCGACTGACGGTGTTCAATCCCAATTTGCACCGCAGCGCCGAGATCGTCCACGGTGTACAGAAAGACATCACGCATACGGGAAACTTCGGATTCGATATCACGCGGCACCGCCAGGTCCACCATGACCACCGGCTTGTGACGGCGCGCCTTGATCGCTCGCTCGACCATGCCTAATCCGATGATGGGCAAGGTCGAGGCGGTGCACGAGACCACGATATCGAAGTGGGCCAGTTTCTCAGGCAATTCAGCCAGACGAAGGGTCTTGCCGCTTAGACGGTGCGCGAGCTGCTCGGCGCGCTCCAGCGTACGATTGGCAATGGTCAGCGTCTTTGGATGCTGCGCAGCGAAGTGCGTTGCGCACAGTTCGATCATCTCGCCCGCACCGATGAACAGCACATGCTGTTCGGAGAGCTTGTCGAAGATGCGCTCGGACAATCGAACGGCCGCTGCCGCCATTGACACGCTGTGTGCACCGATCTCGGTGGTGGTGCGCACTTCTTTCGCGACCGCGAACGTGCGCTGGAACATCTGATGCAGATAGGTGCCCAGCCCGCCGACGGCTTCCGCCTGACGCACAGCATCTTTCATCTGTCCGAGGATCTGCGGCTCGCCCAGCACCATCGAGTCGAGACCTGATGCCACCCGGAAGGCATGGCGCACGGCCTCATCTTGAGGCAGCGCGTACAGATAAGGACGCAGATCCGAGTAAGGCAGTTTGTGATAGTCAGCGACGAAATGGGCCGTCGCATCCAGCGCAGTATCGATGTTGCCGTCGTTGGCGCTCGCACCATAAATCTCAGTGCGGTTGCAGGTTGAAAGAATGGCGGTTTCCTGCGCGCGCGATGGATCCGATGTGTTGCCGAACCATGCACAAGCCGACGCCACTGCCTGACCCAATTGGTCGGCCGGGAACGCCACCTTCTCGCGGAGCGAGACCGGTGCCGTGGTGTGGTTGAGTCCGACGGCGAGCAGTTGCATGCTGGGGGCGTGGGGGCAAGGTTAACTCCTCTTATTATAGCCCCGGGAGATGCGCCGTTATTCAGTAATCTGCTCCAGCCGGTACCCAAAGCTGTAAACCGGGACCAGCCGGAAGCCCGCGGCCGGCCTTAGGTCCAGCTTGTTGCGCACCCGGGAGACATGGGTGTCCAGGGTTCTTGATGACAGTTCGGCATCACGCGACCACACCGTCTCGTGAATATAGGCACGGGATAATGGCCGCCCGAGGTGCCGGAAGAACAATAGCGCCAGCTCGAATTCTTTCTGGGTGAGTGTCACAGATCGGCCTTCAATCTGTACTTGCGAGCGGCCCATCAGGAATTCATGTCGACCAAACACAATGACCTCCCCGCGTGCCTGGCCCGGTCGGTACCGGTCCATCAGCAGCTGCACGCGCAGTAGCAGCTCGTTTTTGCGCAGCGGCGGGAGCAGCACGTCTGCCGGCCGGGTGGCCAGTTCAGCGCGCACTGCCACGTCGGGTGCGCGGTGGCACAGCAGCAGTAACGGAAGCTCGGACCATTGCTCGCGCAGGCTGGTCAGGAGCGCCAGTCCTCCGCTGTCGTCGATCCAGTCGACCAGCAGCAGAGCAGGTTCTTCCCTGTGCAGGTGCGCATGTAGCGCCTCATGGCGAGCAAAGCTCGAGACCTGGTAGCCACTCGCCTTCAGCAGGTTTTCCAGCGTCTTGCGCTGCTGCTGATCGTGATGAAGAAGCGTGACACGCATGAGATAAGAGGTCTTTCGGGAAGCAAGCAAGGGTAGATTGTAAAACTGGTTGAATGAATCCCAAGGTAAGCACTGATGAAATAAAACCAGAAACTTGTTCAGCTGAGTTTGTTGATGCAAGCCCTTGATTTTTCGCTGCCCTGCATTGCACAGTTATCCTGGTTCGGAGTACGACGTGGATTGATTCAGTGTCTGCCGAACGCTCAATGATGGGATAATGAGGCCAGCGACAACAACTACGACAACCAACAACGATAACCAACTACTACTACCAGATACCATGATCCTCGAACTCGCCGATATACACATCCAACCCGGCAAACAAGCCGAATTCGACGCTGCCATCGTCCACGGTGTAAAAGACGTCATCAGCAAATCCAAAGGTTTTCGTGGCTACAAGATCAACAAGGGCATTGAGTCGCCCGAGCGCTATGTGCTGATGATTTTCTGGGACACCCTGGAAAACCATACTGTCGATTTTCGTGGTTCCGAGTTATTCACCCAATGGCGTGGCATCGTCGGACCCTTCTTCGCCGCGCCGCCCCAGGTGGAGCATTTCGAACTACTCTCCAAATCGGACTGATTTGGCTGTTGCCGAGTCGCGGTCTCGCCCCGGATGTCCGTCATGTCGGTGAACATTGTATTGGCGATGTACTAATTGCCTGCTTATCGCTCGCATTGAGCACTATCGCCGTCTGGCGATTGGTAAGCTCGTCATCAAATTATTTTGGTGAAACAGATCGTGACTCAGGCCGACTCAGACGCACATGCACGCCTACCCGCGCTTTTTCTGGAGGGGGTCTCTCGTCCTCAACGTTTTGCCGAGGCGCTGCGTTTGCTGGCCGAGTCACTGGGTATCGATCAAGCCGGAATCAGACTGTGGGACAGGCGAGGTAGCTGGACGTGCGTGCGCGATGCGCGACGCGTGGCACAGGGCTGGCACCTGAGCGCCGATGACCTGTCCGAGCTACATCTCGAGTGGCGCGGGATTGCCGCCACATTGGAGCCCGGACGATGGCAACGCTTCAGGGTGCTACATGAACGATCTTCTGGCCCTGCGTCCGATGTGCGACATGTCAGCTCAACCGCTACTTCAATGGGCTTGCGGGTGACGATGCAACATGGCGCCGAAGGTCTGCTGCTACTAAAACCTGCATTAAATCAAACGCCCGATATCGACGCCTTGCCACGTCCCAAGGGAGAGCTCATCAAGTCATTGCAATACGCGTTGGACCTGATGGCGCAGTTCCGCCAGCTGAATCACCGGCTGGTCTGCTCGAACCTCTTGCTGGATGCGATACGGCTACCCTTGCTGTTGCTCGATCCCTCAATGCGTATGCTCGCTGCTAACAGTCATGCCCAGCCATTGCTGGAGCGCACGGCGAATGGCGCTGGGAAGCGTCACGTGGTGTTGCGCGGCGTTTGCAGAACGAAGTTTTCTGATGCGGTGCGCAGCGCTTGCGACATCGCCCCGCACACTGCGGGATCGATTCTGCGGGTAGCCGGCGCACCTGCACGGCAAGTGCTCGTTTTGCCGATCGTGATGCGACATTCCGACCGGTCAGACCGTGCGGCCTTGGTGCTGGTACACGGTCAAACTGAACAAGCGGGACTGCATGGCCCGGTGAACCAGTTGCTGCAACAAGTGTACGGTCTGACGCCCGCTGAGGCGAGGCTTGCCATGCTGATCCTCGACGGTCTGGCCCCGGGTGATGCTGCAACCAGCCTGAAAGTCAGCGTCGCCACGATTCGTACACAGCTTTCCGCCATCCTCAAAAAAACCGGCGCACGCAAACAGGCAGAGCTGGTACGTCATCTCTCTCCGCTGATGGTCCTTGACCAGCCACCGCTGGTGCCTTGAGACCACGTTCCGTAGTGCAGCGTCATACATCAAATGAAGGATGTGTGACGCCACTCTCCTCCCTACCATCAACCCGATGCTGATAAGCCTGCGAGTTCCGGGTTGATCGGCGCTCAATCCAATTTTGCGAACACAACAGGAGAGATGGATGGTCACTCAGACGACAGTCAGCACCGATGCACAAGACTACGCACCCGGCTCATGGGTGGAGATCACTGCGGCAGGATTTGATCCCGGCAGCACCGTGACTTTTCAGGTGCAGCATGCCGGTGACCCTGGTGTTGATGGTATCTGGGGCACGCTGGATGACGTAATTGTCGATCTGGGTGGCCAGGGGCATGAGGCGTGGAGCGTCGTGGATGGTGGTGCGCTGGATCTGGATAGCACTGCCAATGGAGCGGTGGTGACCTCTTGGTATGTGAACCCGGATGATTCGCTGAACTGGCATTTTCTGCTGACGGCGATGGCGGCCAATCAGCCGACAGCAAGCACAGGATTCACCGACGCTGCGGGATCGACCAATAAGGTTTATCAGCATTGGGCTGATGGCGATGCAGCGATCCAATCAGCAGCGGAGTGGAATAACAACATCCTTAATGCAAATAAATCCGATTACTTTGAGGGGGAGGTCATCCCGCATGTGTTTATCTACAAGGCCTCCAGCCAAGCGCCGCTGGTAAACGGCCAGTCCTATTCATTCAATGTCACCTACAACTATTACCAGCAGAACACTGACGCGTTAGGTTTCGATTATCTGACCACCTTCAATATCAGCCGCACACCCGGACAGCTCGGGGTAACCAACCCGGCCATTATCCCCACCTTGGACGGTAGTTTTACAAACAATGGGGGTTTTACCAACTTTGGTAGTGTTGCCCAAGGCCTTTACGCCGTAGATGCAGACATCACGAGCGTCAGTGGAATCACCACCTCAGGATCCGGAACGCTGAACCATACGGTGACGATCACGTTCACCTACACAGGCGCGACGACCAGCAACGGTGTCGCCGAAATTTACTATGGCCTCCACTTGGCTGGACCCAGCCCGACCGAGCAAGGTGCCAGTGCCTGGACCGGCGGTTCGTTGCAGACGACGGTGGATATTGGCGGATCCGGCGCCACATCGATCCAATTCTCGCCAGCCGCCATCATGGTCGGCAGCATCAGCGGGGTCAAGTTTAATGACCTGAACGGCAATGGTCTTCGTGATGCAGGTGAGTCCGGCATTGATGGCGTCACTATCTATCTCGATCTGAACAACGATGGCCAATTAGACGGAACTGACGTGTTCCAGATAACCGCCTCAGGCGGCCTGTATTCGTTCTCTGTGACGCCAGATGCAAATAAGAGCACCATCGCCAATGATCCTTATATCGTTCGTGAGGTCGTTCC
>JBEGNF010000037.1:0-25057 GCA_041182625.1 Pseudomonadota bacterium
AGCAGTTGGCCGTGGATGCGGTGGAACTGATGGAGCAGCACCGCATCAACCAGGTCCTCGTCGCAGAAGACAATGGCAAGTTGGTCGGCGCCTTGCATATCCATGACCTCACCCGAGCCAAGGTGATCTGATGGCCGACACCGCCCCGCTCTCCGTCACAGAACGCGCCAGGCGCGTGAAACTAATGATCTTTGACGTTGACGGCGTACTCACCGATGGCGGACTGCGCTACGGCCCCGAAGGCGAACTGATCAAGACCTTTCATGTGCTCGATGGCCACGGCATCAAACTGCTGCAACAGAACGGGGTGAAAACCGCCATCATCAGCGCGCGCGAGTCGCCAATCGTTGCGCGGCGCGCGGCAGACCTCGGCATCAGCGTGCTCCTGCAGGGCGTACACGATAAGCGCTCAGCTTTTGAACGTACTGCAAAAGAAGCAGACTTGCCTAATGAAGCCTGTGGCTTCATGGGCGATGACGTCATCGATCTCCCGGTAATGACACGTGTGGGTTTCGCTGCCAGTGTGCCCAACGGGCATCCTGAAGTCATTCGCCGCGCGCACTATGTGGCCAGAGCCGGAGGTGGGCAAGGTGCGGTGCGCGAGGTCTGTGATTTCATCTTGCGCGCGCAGGGTAGTTACGAGGCGGCACTAGCGCCGTACCTGACATGAGCGAAAATACTCGCCGCCGCTATCCTGCCCTGCTGCTGCTGGCCTTCGGCTCTTTGCTGGCGGCGGTCAGCTTCTGGGCGCTGGAAGTCGCCTTGCGCGGCGGGGACGAGGCGCGACCGACAACGGCGCGTACTGATCCGGATTATTTCGTCGAGGATTTCAGCTACACACGACTAGCACCGAACGGCAAGGCGCAGTACCTGATCACTGGCAGGAAGCTGGTGCATTATCCCGCCGATGACAGTAGCGTGATCGAGCGCCCCACGGTGCGCAGCTTCTCGGCAAAAAGCAGTCCGATGATGCTGCGGGCGCAGCGCGCAACGATCACCAAGCAGCAGCGCGAACTGCACTTGTATGACGAGGTTCGGCTGGAACGTCCGCAAACGCGCGGGACCGACTCGCTGGTGGTCGAGTCCGACTACATGCTGGCGCTGCCGGACAACGATCTGGTGAAAACACACCGACCGGTGGTGATACATGTTGGTGAGTCTCGGCTCGCTGGCACCGGTATGGTCGCGGACAACGCCAAGCGTCAGCTGACCCTGCAAAGCAGAGTCACTGGTTTTTATGAATCACCGCGCTGAACAAATATACCCAGGATGCGCAGACCATGAAAAAAAATACTCTCGTCACTCTTATCTTCTTCTCTGCCATCGTCATTCTGTACGGCACACGGCTAGCCCACGCCGAAAAGGCAGACTTCAGCAAGCCGACCAATGTCGAAGCCAACCAGATGTTCTACGACGAGGCCAAGCAGACCAATACCTTCATCGGTAACGTCGTGCTCACGCGCGGTACGCTGGTGATGCATGCCGACAAACTGCTGGTGCGCCAGGATCAGGCCGGTCATCAGTATGCGACGCTGTATGCGCCTCCCGGTGGCTCGACCAAGTTCCGTCAAAAGCGCGACGGCGGCAAGGATCTGTGGATCGAGGGCAGCGCCGCGGACCGCATCGAATACGATACCAAGACCGAGGTCGCCAAGCTATTCAGGCAAGCGAAAGTGAAAATGCTGGATGGCGCGCGCGTGACCGATGAGGTCGAGGGTGAATTCATCTCTTACGACAGCCGGGCAGAGTTCTACTCCGTCAGCAATTCCACCTCTGGCGAGAGCAAGCCGGGAGGCGGCAGGGTGCGGGCGACCCTTCAGCCCCGAAATCCGGAGAAAGGCAAGGAATGAGCGCCAACCCGGCCAGCATGCTGAAAGTTCGCGGCCTGCAAAAGAGCTATGGCGCGCGACAAGTCGTGCAGGATGTGTCACTCGACGTGGCTAGCGGCGAAGTCGTTGGTCTGCTGGGGCCGAATGGCGCAGGAAAAACTACCTCGTTCTACATGATCGTCGGCCTTGTGCCATCGGAGGGTGGCGAGATCCTGCTGGATGGCGACAGCATCTCCAGCCTGCCGATCCACAGTCGCGCCGAGCGCGGGCTGTCATATCTTCCCCAGGAAGCGTCCGTGTTCCGCAAGCTGTCGGTCGAGGACAATATTCGCGCCGTGCTGGAGCTTCAGAAGCGCGGCGGCAAAGCCCTGTCGCGTAAAGATATCGAGCAGCGCCTGGATGCGTTGCTAGCCGAGCTGCAGATCGAAAAGCTTCGCGATAGCAAGGCGCTATCCCTATCGGGTGGCGAGCGACGCCGCGTCGAGATCGCTCGCGCACTGGCGACTGATCCGCGCTTCATCCTGCTGGATGAGCCGTTCGCAGGTGTCGATCCGATCGCTGTCATCGAGATACAACGCATCGTACGCTTCTTGAAAGAGCGCGGCATCGGCGTGCTGATCACGGACCACAACGTGCGTGAAACACTGGGTATCTGCGACCGCGCCTACATCATCAACCAAGGATCGGTGCTGGCCTCCGGCAATCCAGAGGAAATCATCGGCAATGAATCGGTGCGCCGGGTTTACCTCGGCGAACATTTCAGGATGTAGCTCTCACGATGAAACAGACGCTACAGCTTCGCGTATCGCAGCATCTGGCGCTGACCCCTCAGCTGCAGCAGTCCATCCGTCTGCTGCAGTTGTCCACGCTGGAACTGCATCAGGAGCTGGAAACCATGCTGGCGGACAATCCGCTGCTGGAGCGCATGGATGATCCTCTCGATCATTCGGTGCGTCTGCTTGGCGATGGCGTCATCAGTCAGGCTCCTTTGTCCGCCCCGGCAGGTGAGCTGCCCGTCGGCGAAGCTGGGGACACTCCCGAAGCTAGCTATGAGAGCCCACCCGCCGGCGAGGGCGGCGAAGGCGGCGGGGAGGAAGCTGGCGGCAGCAATGAAGCAGACTGGAGCTTCGACGATGTCTCGCGCTCGTCCAAGGCGCCGGAAGATGACAATGGCCGGCCCCAGCTGGAGGCGCATGAATCTACGCTGCGCGAGCATCTGCTGGAGCAGCTATCAGTCACCGTGGACAACCGGCGCGACCGCGCGCTGGTGGAATTGCTGATCGATGCGCTCGATGACAATGGCTATCTGGAAGAATCGCTGGACGAGATCCATGCCCGCCTGCCGGAAGAGCTGGACATCGAGCCTGAAGAACTGATGGTTGCGCTGAAACTCATGCAAAGCTTCGACCCGGCGGGCGTCGGCGCGCGTAATGCATCCGAGTGCCTGGCGATACAAATCCGGCGAATGGAAAAAGTGCCTTTCGTTACGCGCCGAATGGCCCTGACGCTGGTAGAAAACCATCTTGAACTATTCGCGCAGCGCGAATTCAACAAGCTGAAAAAAGTATTAGATTGCGACGACGAAGACTTGCGAGAAGCACAGGCGGTGATCAAGCGCTGTAATCCGCATCCCGGAGCGGCCTATGCCGGGGATGCGTCGGATTATGTCGTCCCGGATGTGATTGTCAAACGCACAAGGAATGGATGGCAAGTCAGTCTCAACCGAGAGGTGATGCCCAAACTGCGGGTCAATGCAATGTACGCAAACATCCTCAAACAAAACAAAGGCGAGGGCTCGCTCTCATCCCAGCTACAGGAAGCCAAGTGGCTGATCAAAAACATGCGGCAGCGCTTCGATACTATCCTGCGGGTGTCGCAGGCGATAGTAGATCGTCAACGTAATTTTTTCTCGCACGGCGAAGTGGCGATGCGACCGCTTGTGCTACGCGAAATTGCTGATACACTGGGTCTGCATGAGAGTACGATTTCTCGTGTAACCACGCAGAAATACATGCTGACGCCGCATGGCATGTACGAGTTGAAATACTTCTTCGGCAGCCATGTGGCTACCGAGGCGGGCGGCGAAGCGTCATCGACAGCGATACGCGCATTGATCAAACAACTGATAGGAGCCGAGGACCCGAAAAATCCATTCTCCGACAGCAAGATCACGGACATGCTGGCTGAACAGGGTATGGTCGTCGCGAGGCGTACTGTCGCCAAGTACCGCGAAGCCCTCAAGATACCTCCCGTTAATCTGCGCAAGTCCCTGTAGTCTTCAACGTTTTTCCAGTTTTTTCACCGTCGCTGCTTTCCGTCCGGCCTGCCGCCGGCGGTCGTGCCGGATCCTCCAGCGACGCTACGCCAAGGAGTGCTGTGTATGAACCTGAAAATCAGCGGACATCATCTGGACCTGACTCCCGCCTTAAGGGAGTATGTGCAAAACAAACTGGAACGCATTAAGCGACATGTCGATAACGTGATCGATGTCTCGGTGATTCTTTCCGTCGACAGCATCACCGAAAAAGAAAAACGCCAGCGTGTCGAAATCAACTTGCACACGCGCGGCAAGGATTTTCACGTCGAGAGCGAAGCCCAGGATATGTATGCCGCCATTGATCTGCTGATGGACAAGCTGGATCGTCAGGTGCTCAAGCACAAGAGCCGAATGCAGGATCATCAGCATGAGGGCATCCGCCGCTATGAGGGGCCGACGACGGAAGCAGCCTGAGCAGGCCAGCGGCTGAGAAGCACCAGTACAAGGGCGCATACGCGCCCTTTTTATCACCGTTTGTCTTTTCCACTTCCCAAAGACCGGCTTTCCGCGTTTTGAATCTCGGCCGGATGAATACCGATACACTTCGGTTTTTCAATCAAGAACGAGGGCGCCCTCGCAAGCGAACGCCCGAGCCAAGACATGACCGAATTTGTTCAGACCCACGTCAGTGGCCGCACCGGCATCATCAGCCTGAACCGACCTGCCGCGCTGAATTCCCTGTCGCTCGACATGGTGCGCGCGATGAGCACCGCGCTGCTTGCATGGCGCGATGATCCAACGATCAGCGCTGTTTTTGTTCACAGCAACAGCGAAAAAGCCTACTGCGCCGGCGGCGATATCCGCTTCTTTCATCAGAAAGGTATCGCCAGCGCGACTGGCGGCGCGGCGCTGATCGAAGACTTCTTTACCGAAGAATATTCCCTGAATTATCTGATCCATCACTACCCCAAGCCGTATGTCGCGCTGATGGACGGTGTGGTGATGGGCGGTGGCATGGGCATCGCACAGGCCGGGCCGCAGGCCCGGTTGCGCGTCGTGACCGAGCGCACCAAGATGGCGATGCCCGAGGTTGGAATCGGACTGTTTCCGGATGTGGGCGGCGGTTATTTCCTCTCGCGCGCCACCGGCAAGCTGGGCACGTATCTGGGTGTGACTGGCGCCATCATCGGCGCAGCCGACGCAATCTATGCCGATCTGGCGGATGTTTTCGTGCCCTCCTCCGAACTGCCCGCACTACACGCGCTGATCGCCGAGGCCAAAGGGGATCTGCGAGAGGCGGTGCGCAGCTTTGCGGCCCCCTTCTACTCACAGGCTGATCCCTCGAACTCTTCGCTGGCTGCGGCACGCGATGCCATAGAGCGTCACTTCAGTGCAGACAGCGTGCCAGCGATCATGGCATCGCTGGCGGGAGAGGCCGGCGAGTTTGCCTCGGTAGCGTTGGAGACCATGAAAAAGAAATCGCCGCTGATGATGTGCGTGACGTTGTCGCAGCTGCAGCGCGCGGCGACCATGGATATCGCCGACTGTCTGCGCATGGAGCGCACCATGGTCAGGCGCTGCTTCGAGCATGGCGAGGTGATCGAGGGCGTGCGCGCGCTGGCGATCGACAAAGATCACTCACCTCGCTGGAATCCGGCGATGCTGGAAGAGGTCAGCGCGGCCATGGTTGAACACTTCTTTGCGTCCGCCTGGCCGGACTATGCGCATCCTCTGCGCGATTTGAAGTAAACCGTGGGGTAAATTCGGATCAGATCTCGTCAACTGCAAACAAGCGGCGATACTCGCGCATTGCATAGCGATCAGTCATGCCGGCAATATAGTCGGCGACCTTGCGCGCCTGCTCATGCGTATCGTCATCCGGCAACTGATAGTCGTGCGGCAAGAGCTGCGGCCCGGCGATAAAAATCCCGAACAAGTCAGTGACAATACGACGCGCCTTGCTCGTCATCCGATTGACCTGATAGTGCTGATACAGATTTTTTCGCAGGAAACGCTTGAGTTCCTGTGCCTCAGCTTTCATCGTGTCCGAGAAGGCAATCAGCGGCGGCGCATTGCGAACATCGTCAATCGACGTCACTCCGGCATTGCGGATGTTCGCTCGTGAACTATGGATCAGATCCTCGACCAGTGCATTGATCATTCGTCGGACGGTTTCATTGATCGCGCGACGGCCGCTGATACCGGGGAAAAGCTTTTCTACTTCGGCGTGGTAACGCGCGAACAGACGGACCTCGCTCATCTGCTGTACCGTCAGCAGGCCTGAACGCAGCCCATCATCAATATCATGATTATTGTAGGCGATCTCGTCGGCCAGATTGGCCAGCTGCGCCTCAAGACTGGGCTGCTTCTTTTCAATGAAACGACGACCGACCTCGCCCAGTTGCTGTGCGT
This sequence comes from Pseudomonadota bacterium, assembly GCA_041182625.1. Classification (GTDB taxonomy): domain Bacteria; phylum Pseudomonadota; class Gammaproteobacteria; order Burkholderiales; family Burkholderiaceae_D; genus Pernthalerella. The sequence goes on from JBEGNF010000037.1 coordinate 6,499, forward strand.
TGGATAAAGAGCAGTGCTTGAGTATGCCCTCGCGTGTCTCAAAGGTCAGATTAAGACCATCAAACGTACCATAGCGCTGCTCAAGCGTGTCAACCACACGCAGGCTTTGCAGGTTGTGTTCGAAGCCACCGTAATCTTTCATGCAGGCGTTCAGCGCGTCCTGCCCGGCGTGACCAAACGGTGTGTGCCCGAGATCATGCGCCAATGAGATCGCCTCGACCAGGTCTTCATTCAGCATCAGGTTGCGCGCCAGCGAGCGAGCGATCTGCGCGACCTCGATGCTATGCGTGAGACGCGTGCGGAACAGGTCACCTTCATGGTTGACGAAGACCTGCGTCTTGTATTCGAGGCGACGGAAAGCGGTCGAGTGAATGATGCGGTCGCGGTCGCGCTGGTATTCGCTGCGCGTGGCCGAGGCTGCCTCGCTGAAGCTGCGCCCGCGCGAGGTCGCGGCACGGGCGGCATACGGAGCAAGATGGGCGTCGAAGTCAGGCGTCATGAGAATTTGGTCTTGCCTCTTCGTTCACAGTCAGTGTTTGACGCAGGCTTTCAGCGTGGCTTCCAGCATGTCTGACGGCACACCGGTGATTGTCGCGGTACCCAGCGGCTTGAGCAGGATGAAACGAATCTTTCCATCCTCGTTCTTCTTGTCGACTTCCATCAGCTCCAGCCAACGATCGACACCCAGATCGGGTGCCACCGTGGGCAGACCGGCCGCACGCACTAGGGTAATGATGCGATCACGATCGGCAGGATCGAGATAACCGAGTCGGGCTGACAGATCGGCTGCCATCACCATACCGCAACCGACCGCCTCGCCATGCAGCCACTCGCCATAGCCCAGACCAGCCTCGATCGCATGACCGAAGGTATGACCGAAATTGAGTATCGCGCGCAATCCGCCTTCACGCTCATCCTGACGCACCACATCCGCCTTGATCTCGCAAGAGCGACGGATCGCATGGGCGAGTGCCTGATCATCGCGTGCCATCAGCTGATGCATATGGTCTTCCTGCCAGCGAAAAAAAACGGCGTCGATGATGGCGCCATGTTTGATCACTTCCGCCAAGCCGGCAGATAGCTCGCGCTGCGGCAGCGACATCAGTGTGGCGGTATCGGCCAGCACGGATTGCGGCTGGTAGAACGCGCCTATCATGTTCTTGCCCAGCGGATGATTGATCGCAGTCTTGCCGCCCACGGAAGAATCGACCTGCGCGAGTAATGTGGTCGGTACCTGCACGAAGGGTACGCCGCGCATGTAGGTCGCTGCGGCGAAACCGGTCATGTCACCGATGACACCACCGCCCAACGCTAGCAGTGTGGTCTTGCGATCGCATTTGTTCTGCAACAGCGCATCGAAGATGCGCATCAGGTTATCGACGTTTTTTTCTTCTTCGCCGTCCGGCAGCACGACGGCAATGCAGCGCTTGCCGGCAGATTCCAGCATGGAGGTCAGCTTGTCCAGGTACAGCGGAGCCACCACGGTGTTGGTAACGATGGCCACTCTCCTGCCAGGAACATAACGCGCAAAATCTGCGTTCTCCAGCAGATGACGGCCGATGATGATCGGATAGCTGCGCTCATCGAGCGCAACCTTGAGTTCGGCAAAGACTTCCGTGGTGGGATTCATGAATGATCTGCAGGACTCTCGTCGCCAGACGCGGCATGTGCTTCGTCGTCGGCAGAGGTGTGTTTTTCAAGCTGGGCAAGGATATGTTGTACGACCGTCTGCACGTTCGGCCGCCCTGTCTCCACCGTAATGTGCGCGACTTCCTGATACAGCGGCCCGCGTTGCTGCGACAGCTCTTCGATACGGGCCTTGGGATCTGCGGTCTGCAGCAGGGGTCGGTTGCGATCGTGGCTGGTACGCTGCAAGATGCTGCTGACCGATGCACGCAGGTAAACCACGACGCCGCGTTCCTTCAGCAAACGACGGCTGTTTTCAGTCAGTACCGCGCCTCCCCCGGTCGCCAGCACAATACCTTCCTGTGCGGTCAGATCACGGATCACGTCAGCTTCTCGCTGCCGAAAACTGGCCTCACCTTCGATCTCGAAAATCAGGGGAATAGAGGCGCCAGTGCGCGACTCGATTTCGTGGTCGGCATCGACAAAGCGCTTGTTCAGTCGCTTGGCCAACGCTCGGCCGATGGTGGTCTTACCCGAGCCCATCAGTCCGACCAGAAAAATATTGGTTGTTGAATTCAGCATGCCAGCCGGCAGCGTGCACGCACGCCGGGATTTCCGCAGGAAAAATGACAGTTTATCTCATTCGCCTGCTGTGGCTTGCTCGCTCAAGATGCTGAGGAGTCACCTCCTCGTCGCCATGGAGTCACTGCATCGCCGTCGGATCCGTGATCACTCTGGGCGTGATGAAAATCAGGAGCTCGGAACGGACCCGGGAACGACTGGTCTTGCGGAACAGATGACCAATAATGGGAATGTCGCCAAAGAACGGTACCTTGAACCGGCTCTCTTGCTCGTCCTGGGTAAAAATGCCGCCCAACACCGCAGTGCCACCATTTTCCACCTGCACATTGGCCTTCACATGCTTGGTATTGATCGCAAAGCTGTTGCCTACCGGCGTGCCGCGTGAATCCTTGGCGACATCGACCATCAGAATGATCTGACCATCCGGCGTGATCTGCGGCGTGACCTCCAGCTTCAGGTTGGCTTTCTTGAATTGCACCGATGTCGCACCGCTGCTGGTCGCCTGCTGATAAGGAATTTCCTCGCCTTGCTCGATCACCGCAGCCTGCTGATCGGCGGTGACTACGCGCGGACTGGAAATGATCTTGCCTTTGCCCTCGGATTCCAGTGCCGATAATTCGAGATTCAGGAAGCGGCTAGCGCCAGCGGAGTACAGACTGACTGCGACATTCGCAGCAGTGGCGGTACCTATGCTGTTCGCTGGAAGATCGACGAATTGCGTATTCGGTATGAAGCTTCTGTCAGTCGCTCTGGCCTGCTGCGTTTGTTCACCCACGCCTAGATAATTTCCGGTGATCGCAAGCCGCGTCGAATGCGACAGATTGACGCCGGCCGGTCCATTGCTGTTAATGGCACGCAGATCGACAAAACCCAGTTTCGCTCCCAGATTTCGGTTGAAGCTGTCATCCGCTTCGACAATCCGCGCCTCGATCATCACCTGCCGCGTGGGCACATCGGTCAGCTGGATCAGCTTGCGCACTTCCTCAAGACGACTGGGCGTGTCGGTGACGAACAATTTATTGGTGCGTGGCTCGGCCGATGCGCTGCCGCGGCGTGACAAAATACTTCCGCGGCCCACCTGACCATCGAGCCCGAACACCTGACGAAAGGCATCGGCTTTCTGATAATTGAGCTGAAACGTCTCGGTGACCAAGGGCTCAAGTTCGGAAATCTGTGCCTTCTGCTCGAGCTCGAGCCGCTCCTTGGTCAGCAACTCATCCTTGGGCGCGATCCACAGCACATTGCCATTGCGGCGCATATCCAGTCCGCGCGCCTGCATCACGATATCCAGCGCCTGATCCCAGGGGACATCCTTGAGCCGCAAGGTCAGTTGCCCGCTCACGCTATCGCTAGCCACCACATTCAATCCGGTGAAATCTGCAATGACCTGCAACAACGCGCGCACTTCGATATTCTGAAAATTCAGCGAGAGCTTGTCGCCTCGATAGCCTCGACCGTTAGCAGACGTCTTCGCGTCATCGGGACGCCACGGACGAACCTCCACCACCAGCCGCTTGTCGGTTTGCCAGGCGGTATGCTCCCACTGCCCGGACGGTTCGATCAGCAAACGCACCATATCGCCTTGCGCGCTCGTGCTGATGCTCTGCACCGGCGTACCGAAATCTTTCACATCCAGCCTCCGACGCAACAGATCCGGCAGACTGGTCTTCATGAAATCGATGACGAGGGACTGTCCTTGTCGGCGAATGTCGATCGCTGCCTGCGATTGCGACAGATCGACGATGACCCGCCCTGATTCATTACTGCCTCGTCGAAAATCGACATCCAGTATCGCATTGCGTTCCGCCGCGATGGCACTGGCAGCGGCGCCAGCGGCCGAAGTGGCTGCTTCTGAAAAACTCAGTATGAGTGTCTTGCCCTGCACGCGGCTGGCAAATGGCAGCGAGCGTTTCAATGCCAGCACCAATCGGGTGCGTCCGGATACCTGCACGATATCGACATGCCGCAGGTCGCCCGTATCAAGTACTTGTCGGGCGTGGCCTGTCGCATTCAGCGTGTCCGCGAAATCCAGCACCAATCGGGGCGGGTTGGGAGTCGAGAAGTTCGATGCGTCTGCCGCAGGCGCTCGCCGGAAGCTTAGCTTCAACTGCTGCAGCGCGCCCTCGCGAACCGCTTGTATTTCCGTAATCGCATTTGGCTCTGCACGGGCCACGCCAACGGACGACGCCCACATCAGCAGGCACATCACGGCGACAGGGATCTGATGAATCAAGCAGCTCATTTTCCACCCTGGATCGAGAGTTGTACTTTGCGTGTCGTCCACGTGCCTGCGGATTCCTGCACGATTTCCTCGATATCGATCGCCGTATCGGAGATATTGATGACCTTGCCCTGGTCCTGCCCAAGATGATGTCCGGTGCGCACCTGGTAAATCAGCTTGTCAGCCTGAACCAGTGCCACGGCTTGCCCGCGTCTGAGCAAACTCCCGACCATCCGAAGGCTGTCGAGGGGGTAGGATTCCAGCGGCTCTTGCACTCTTTTTAGATCGGGCTGCGGTCCGCTTCCTGGCACACCGGCAAGTACCGTGATCTTCCCCGCATCAAAGGGATCCCGATGGTCTGCAGGGTGGTAGATGACTGGCCTCATCACTAACGGATCGGGCGCAGGCGCCGGCGCTGGCGCTGTCTCGTGGCGAACTTTCTCCATCCATGCTTGCAATACGTCATCCTCGGGCCCGCTGCATCCTGCAAGAACGAGGCACAGCACACAAGAGAAAACGGATCGTTGTCGCAGCCATTTCACGGAGAACGTCCTTTCTGTTTGCTGGCCTCAGCCTGTTTCGCCAGAAATTGCTGGCTCTCTGCCGCGTCAAGATAGCGATAGGTATGAGCGACCGCCTGAAATGCCAGGCTCTCTTTTTGCCGCGTGATCATGAGATGATCCACTGTCACGATGCGCGGAAGATTGGCGATATCGCTAACGAAACCTGCCAGTGCGTGGTAGCCACCAGACATGCGTATGTCAATCGGCAGCTCTGCATAATGTTCAGTGAGCCGTACCTGCCCTGGCTTGAACAGCTCGAACTGAAGTCCTCGACTGACTCCCGCCTGATTGATCTCGGAGAGCATCGCATCCATCTCTGCCTTGCCGGGCAATTGCCGCTCGAGTTTCGCCACCTCGCCCATCACTCGGACTTTTTGCGAGCGTAAGAGCTCGAGATTCTGCGACTGCTGGATTTTTTCGCGAAATGCGGTTCTGAGTTTTTCTTCTTGTGTTCGACCTTGTGCGATCTCGTCCCACTGGCTCATCCACAACAACCATGCGCCACCGAGAATGACAGCGACAATGAACGCGAGCAGCAAGGTCAGCTGCGGCAACCACGGCCAGAGACCCGGAGCCCGGCCGCGCAGTCCCCTGAATTGCTGCATCCACGCTTGCGCACGGCGAACAACGAGTGCGTAGGTGTCGCTCATGGCCTGTCTCCGGCGGATGCCGATTTTGTGCCGGGCAGCGCGATCGTGAATTCAAACAACTTGCGCGCCTCTTTGCCCTCGCCAAAGCTGCCTGATTTGATTTCCACCAGTTCTGGCTGCGCGGTGAGAAGATGGGTTCGCTCCGGATCGAGATTGCGCAAGAGTTCCGACACGCGCCCGTTCGAGACGGCATAACCAGAGAGCGACAACTGCTCTCCCTGTGCCAAGGATTTGAGCATGATGCCCTCGGGAATACGTGCTGCCAACGCCTGAAATAGCTGCACAGGCTGGTGGCGACCCGCCTGAAGTGCCTCGACGGCATGCTGGCGTGCCTGCAGCGCCTGAATATCACGTCGGAGGCTGGCGATCTCTCGCAACCGAATATCCAGCGCCGCGATATGAGAACCCAGCAATGCATTGCGTTCCGCCTGCGTCTGAAGTCGTCGCTCGTTGACGAACCAGATCACAAAGACGATAGTCAGGCCCAGCAGTCCGCATAACGCCAGCTGTCGCTGGAATAATTGCTTTTTCTGACGGCGCTCATCCTCGCGCCATGGAAGAAAATTGAATCGAATCATGACGGCGCACGCAGCATGGCGAGGCCGCAAGCAACCAGACAGGACGACGCATCTGCCTGCAACGCCTGCTCGCTCACTCCAGACGTATGCTCCATCGCACGGAACGGATTGGCAAGCTGCACCGAAATCGACAGGCGATCACTGATGACTGCCGGTAGCATGGGCAGCTTGTCCGTTGCGCCGGCCAGCAAGAGCATGCTGCTGTTGGTGTGGTCGGCGGCACTCGCATGCAACTGCATCGCACGCCGCAGCTCTTGGCACACCATGTCGTGAAAGGCTTCCGAGAATGCGGTCGCCTGTTCGGGGCGACGGCTGATCTCTTGCTCGAGCTTGTGCAGTCCCACGCTCAGCTCGCGCTCGAAGATCACCTGATCCCGGCGAATCACGGAAAACTGGCTGGAATCCCTGCCCAGCTGTACCAGCGCAAATGGCGGTCGGTCTGGCGATGCAGCGAACGGCTCAGAAGCACTGCCAGCAGCGCTCCAATCATGCAGAGCGACGGCTTGCAGTAACGCCTGAGTCTCCATGTCGATGACGACGGTATGCAATCCTGCAGCCTCGGCCACCGCCAGACGCTCATCGATTTTTTCCTTGCGCGCTGCCACCAGCATCACGTCGTTCTTGCCTTGCTCGCCAGCAGACGGCCCGATCACCGCGAAATCCAGTCTCAGCTCATCCAGTGAAAATGGCAGGCTGTCCTCTGCATCGGCCTCTATTTGTGACTCGAGCTCTTCCTCGGACAGGTCGTCCGGCACACTCAGAATCTTCCGAATCACCAAACCCGATGGCAAAGCCATTGCGGCACGGCGGTTCGCGGTGCCGCAGTCGTGCAGCGCGTCCGCCAGCGCCTGCGATACTTGCGACGGATTAACGATATTCCCCTCGCGGATCGCACCATGCGGCAAAGGCCTACGGGAGTAACGCTCGATGCGCCAGCGCTCTCCCACTGAAGAAAGCTCGATCACGCGCACCGCAGCAGGGCTCAGATCAACGCCCAGCAAAGGCACTGTTCGCTTCCCTGAGAGCCATCCCAGACACTGTCGCCAGCCCATTTCCAACCTACACTCCGCCCGGCAATCATTGCCTTTTTAAAAACTCGCGGATGCTAGCAAGCGACTTTTCCATCTGTAAAGCAAGACAGGGCGCTCGTTGTCAAATCCTGACGCAATCGTTCATGAATGCCCTGCAAACATTGGAGGATCAGGCGTCGAACGCTGAAGTTCTCTGGTGGGTGAGCCGTTATAATGATCATCGTCGCGCGACGTATTCGCTTAGCTTTTCTCCTCCCGCATGAACTCACCCACGCCGCAAGGGGACACGCCCCCCGGTCCACGCCCCTCACCGCTGCCTGCGCCCGTGAAGCTGGCCCTCAGTCTGTTCGGCTTGCTCACCGGGGTCGCTGTCATTGGTGTGCTGCTGGTCAGCTTCATGATGATGATGGCGTATCCGAATCTGCCCGATATCGATTCGCTGGCCACCTATCAGCCCAAGATGCCTCTACGCGTGTTTTCGGCAGACAATATGCTGATCGGCGAGTTTGGCGAGGAACGCCGCAGCCTGGTGCGCTACAAGGACATCCCCAAAGTCATGAAGCAAGCGGTGCTGGCCATCGAAGACGATCGCTTCTACGAACACGGCGGCGTTGACTACTGGGGCATCCTTCGTGCTGCGATTCACAATGCAATGGGCGGCAGCCGCCAAGGTGCCTCGACCATCACGCAGCAAGTCGCAAGAAATTTTTTCCTCTCCAGTGAACAAACCGTCAAGCGCAAGCTGTACGAGGTGCTGCTGGCCTGGAAAATTGAAAAGACACTGACCAAAGACCAGATTCTCGAGCTGTACATGAACCAGATCTACCTCGGTCAGCGTGCGTACGGTTTTGCATCGGCCGCACAAATCTATTTTGGAAAAAAACTCTCGGACATTACGATCGCGGAGGCTGCAATGCTGGCTGGCTTGCCCAAGGCACCGTCGGCAAACAATCCCGTCGTCAACCCCAAACGCGCACGAGCGCGGCAGCAATACATTCTGCAGCGCATGCATGATCTCGGTTACATCACGACGGCGCAGTATGAGCAGGCGCGAGATGAGCAGCTGAAGATCAAAATGGACAGCAACGAGTTCGGTGTGCATGCCGAATATGTTGCCGAGATGGCGCGACAGATGGTCTATGAGCAGTTCAAGGAGGACACCTACACTCGCGGGCTGAACGTCTTCACTACCATCACGAAATCCGATCAGGATGCCGCCTATCTTGCGCTGCGGCGCGGCGTGCTTGACTATGAAAAACGTCAACCCTATCGCGGGCCTGAAGGCTATATGGAGAGAGGCCGAGGTAGCGATCGAATCCGAGCTGGCCGAGCACCCTGACAGCGATGGCATTGTTGCCGCCGTCGTACTGGCAGCAACGCCGAAGAGCATTCGCGCACTGCTGGCCTCTGGGGAAGAAATCTCTATCCAGGAGACCGGGCTCGGACAAGCCGCCAGCTCGCTGACCGACAAGGTCCCGACCAACAAACGTATACGCCGCGGCGCGATCATTCGCGTGATGCAGGAAGGTCAGGGCTGGTCCATCATCCAGCTGCCTGAAGTGGAATCGGCTTTTGTGTCGGCCAGTGCCGAGGATGGCGCGATACGCTCGCTGGTCGGTGGATTCGACTTCAATCGCAACAAGTTCAATCACGTGACGCAGGCATGGCGCCAGCCGGGTTCCTCATTCAAGCCATTCATTTATTCGGCCTCCCTCGAAAAAGGCCTGTCACCCGGGACAGTCATTAATGACGCGCCGATTACTTTTGATGCGTCTCAAACGGGTAGCCAAGCCTGGGAACCAAAGAACTACGACAACAAGTACGAAGGTCCGATGTCGATGCGCAAAGGCTTGTCAAAGTCGAAGAATATGATCTCGATCCGCATACTCGAAAAGATCGGGCCGCAGTATGCGCAAGAGTACGTAACCCGCTTCGGTTTTGATCCAGAAAAAAATCCGCCTTACCTGACACTGGCACTGGGCGCAGGCGCCGTGACGCCGCTGCAACTCGCCGGCGCCTATGCAGTGTTTGCCAATGGCGGCTTCAAGGTCAATCCCTACCTGATCTCGAAAATCACCGATAACAATGGCAAGACTCTGTTCCAGGTCAATCCGGAAAAAGCGGGCGATGACAGTCTGCGCGTGATCGATGCACGCAATGCTTTTCTGGTCGACAGTATGCTGAAAGACGTGATCCGGCATGGCACGGCGACACGTGCGCTGTCGCTCAAGCGCAGTGACATCGCCGGCAAAACGGGTACCACGAATGACTCCATCGATGCCTGGTTCGCCGGGTATCACCCCAAGCTAGTCGGTGTGGCATGGATAGGCTTCGACAAACCGAAGAATCTGGGCAACCGCGAGACAGGGGGCGGACTTGCGCTGCCCATATGGATAGGCTACATGCAGAAAGCCTTGCAGGGACTGTCCACGCAGGAGCGAGAGCTGCCGTCAGGGATCACCACCGCAGGCGGTGATTACGTGTACTCAGAATATACCGAAGGTGGCGGCGGTGGCGTGAGTTCGATTGGCATCACGCCGCAATCGTCCTCAGAACCCAAGCCGCCGTCGGAAAAGCACGAAGAGGGGCAGAAGAGCGAGCTGTTCTGACCGAGGTGACGCATTGTCAGCGCCCAGCACGAGAGCATACTCGCGCGGTCGCTGCTGTGCATGATTGCCAACCCTTCAGAGAACCAGCGATTGTCCGGCCTGTGCAGAAACCAGCGACGACAGCGCAGCGAACAGCTCCGAACCGTCGCGAGTATCCAGCCAAAGATCACCCTTCATCCGGAAATGAAACCCGCCTGAACGTGCCGCGACCCAGATCTCTTGCATCGGTGCTTGCGTATTGACGATAATCTTCGAGCTCTGATCAATGAATTCGATTTCCAGCACATTGCCGCTGCGGCTGCATTCAACATCGACATCCGCTGCATCGGCCGTCTGCTCGATACGCGACTCAATATCGTCCAGTACTGCCTCGGCCGCTGCGAGAAACTCGGATTCGGTCATGCTACACTCCTTTGGTTATCACAGACACATCGGTCTGCCTCACTCATGAATACTTTGCGCATGATTCTAGCGGCGTTTGTTATCGCGGGTGTGACCGCCTGTGGCCAGACGGGCCCACTCTACCTGCCTGATAAATCCCGACCCGCCTCGCCGGCACCCAGTGCCGGGCAGCCGGAATCTTCATCGCGCCAGCCCTGATTCGACATGTCTGATTTTGTTTATGCGAATGGCAAGCTGCATGCTGAAGCAGTGCCGCTGGAGCGGATCGCTGAGGAATTCGGTACGCCTGTCTATGTCTACTCCAGCGCCAGCCTGACGCAGAATTTTCTTTCATATGCCAACGCCTGCCGCGCCAATGGCCGCGGCGAACAGGGCGCACTGGTATGTTATTCGGTGAAATCGAATTCCAATCTGGCCGTCCTCAGCCTGCTGGGCAAGCTGGGTTCGGGATTTGATATCGTCTCTGGCGGCGAGCTGGAGCGCGTGATCGCAGCCGGCGGCGACCCGCATAAAGTGATTTTTTCCGGCGTCGGCAAAACGCGGGACGAAATGCGTTTGGCGCTGTCCTACGACATCCTCTGCTTCAATGTCGAATCCATCCCTGAGCTGCACCGGCTGAACGAGGTCGCTGGCTCGGCCGGCAAGCGCGCGCGCGTGTCACTGCGCGTGAATCCCGACGTCGACCCGAAGACCCATCCGTATATCTCGACTGGGCTGAAAGAAAACAAGTTCGGCATTGCCTTCGACGATGCACTCGACACCTACCAGGTCGCTGCCTCTCTGCCGCATCTGGAAGTGACGGGTATCGATTGCCATATCGGCTCTCAGCTGCTGGATGATGCGCCCCTGCTAGAAGCGCTGGACAAGGTGATCGAACTGGCTGATCGGCTGCATGTGGCAGGCATCGATCTGCATCATCTGGATATTGGCGGCGGCATTGGCATTACCTACGATGATGAAACCCCGGTTGCCGTCGGTGACTATTTGTCACGTCTGTTCACACGCATCGATCGCTGGCGCAAAGAAAAATATGACGGCATGCCGATCACGGTAATGTTCGAGCCGGGCCGATCCATCGTCGGCAATGCAGGCGTGCTGGTGACTGAAATTCAGTACCTCAAACATGGCGGTAGCAAGAATTTTGCTGTGGTCGATGCAGCGATGAATGACCTGATGCGTCCGGCAATGTATGAAGCCTGGCATGGCGTACTGCCGGTAGCTCAGCGCAAAGCGTCTGCTCAGGTGTATGACGTGGTGGGTCCGGTCTGCGAATCCGGCGACTGGCTGGCGCGTGAGCGCGCGCTCGCTGTGGAGCCGGGCGATCTGCTGGCGATCATGTCGGCCGGTGCCTATGGGATGACGATGGCATCCAACTACAATACGCGCGGCCGTGCGGCGGAGGTGCTGGTCAATGGCGAGCAGTTCCGGCTGATACGCCGAAGGGAAACCCCTACCGAGTTGTTCTCACTTGAAAACGTCTGAGACGTAGTCAGCCCGGCTGGTGTGACGCCTGATGCTCACGCCAGCGACATACCAGCCTGTAGCCCAGCAGCAGCGCAATCACTGCCCCGAACAATAGCGGATCACCGAGGTTGTTCTTGCCCGCCCTCATCCACCAAAAATGCAGAATCGCCAGTATGGCGATCGGGTAGATCAGCCGGTGCAGCAATGTCCAGCGCCGCCCTAGCCAGCGACGGATGCGATCAGGACTGGTCGCTGCCAGTGGCACCAGCAGCAGAAAGGCAGCAAAACCCACGGTGATGAAAGGTCGCTTCAGCACATCGTGCCACATCGCCTCCAGATCAAAAAAATGATCGAACCACAGGAAGCAAACGACATGCAGGCACGCGTAAAAGAACGTGTAGAGACCCAGCATGCGCCGCAACGGCAGCAACCAGTTCATACCAGTGAGTCGGCGAAATGGCGTGATCGCCAAGGTGAAACACAGAAAATACAGCGTCCAATCACCGCTGGCACGGGTGACGAATTCGATGGGGTTAGCGCCTAGTCTGTCCTGAAAACCGAGATACACCATGCGCAGCAGAGGCAGGAGTGCTGCCGCAAACAGCGCCAGCTTCACGCTGCGCAAGCGCTGCGGCGAAAGTGTCTGCATGAACTGGGTCAGAAGAATTTTTTCAGGTCCATGCCTGTATACAGTGATGCGACCTCGGGATATCCATTGAACATCAGTGTCTTGCGCTTGCGGTTGAACAGGCCATCCTCGCCGATGCGGCGCTCGGTTGCCTGCGACCATCTGGGATGTGCGACCTCGGGATTGACGTTCGAATAGAAGCCATACTCCTCCGGTGCTGCACGGCCCCAGGCGGTACGCGGCTGCTGCTCAGTGAAGCGAATGCGCACAATGGATTTGGCCGACTTGAAACCGTATTTCCAGGGCACCACGATACGCACTGGTGCACCATTCTGATTGGGCAGTACTTGTCCATACATGCCGACGCATAGTAGCGTCAACGGATGATTCGCCTCATCGATGCGCAAGCCTTCGACGTAGGGCCAATCCAGTACACGACTGTTCACGCCGCGCATCTGCGCCGGATCGGCCAGCGAGGTGAATTCAACGAACTTCGCATTGCCTGTGGGCTCGACCTTACGAATCAGCTCAGCGAAAGAATAGCCGATCCACGGAATCGCCATCGACCAGCCCTCAACGCAGCGTAGCCGGTACAGGCGCTCCTCAAGCGAAGCGAGCTTCAATAGCGCATCAATATCCAGCGTCAGCGGTTTCTTTACTTCACCTTCGATGCGGACTGTCCATGGACGAGTCTTGAGCGAGCCCGCGTACATCGCAGGATCGGCCTTGTCCATGCCGAACTCATAGAAATTATTGTAGGTGCTCGCATCATCAAAACGCGTTGGCTTGTCTTTCGCAGTGTAGGCGGGATTCGCCGGCGCAGTCAGAGGTCGTGTGCCACTGTCCGCCGCAGCGGCATCAGCCTTGATGCCCGTGGCGGCGAGTGCACCAGACGCCAGCTGACTCAGAAACAGCCTGCGCGACTCGGCAAGATGGCGAGGTGTTATTTCGGAAGCAGCAGGTTCGGCAAAGCGGGGGCGCCTGATTAGCATTGCGTACTCCGGGGCAGTGCTCTTCGAAAAAATTTGAGCGACGTTTACTGTGGAGCGGCTGCCTATTGGGACAATCGCTCCGGTCTTGCGATCCAGGTTTCTACAGTTCTCCGTAGGAGTGCAGACCTGAAAGGAACATGTTCACGCCCAAAAAAGCGAAGGTGGTGACTAGCAATCCAACCACTGCCCACCACGCAGCAAGTTGTCCACGCAAACCTTTCATCAATCGCATATGCAGCCAGGCAGCATAGTTCAGCCAGACAATCAGCGCCCAGGTCTCTTTCGGATCCCACGACCAGTAACCACCCCAGGCATCAGCAGCCCACAGCGCACCGAGAATGGTGGCGATGGTGAAGAAAGCAAAACCGACCGCGATCGCCTTGTACATGATGTCATCCAGCACTTCCAGAGGCGGCAGACGATCCTCGAGCACACCTTTGGATTTCACTAGATAGGCAATACCCACCATCGCGGCCAGCGCGAAGGTGCCATAACCAATGAAATTGGCTGGTACATGAATTTTCATCCACCAGCTTTGCAGCGCGGGCACCAACGGCTGTATTTCATGCGCATCGCGGCTGGTCATGTACCACAGCAGGAAGCCGACAGCGGCGGAGATCACAAGCAAAATGAATGCGCTGACCTGCCGAGTTTCGTACTTGCCTTCATAAAATACCGTGAACAGCGCCGTGATCAGGCAGAACAAGACAAAGACTTCATACAGATTCGAGACGGGGATGTGCCCGACATCCGCACCCAGCAGATAGGATTCGTACCAGCGCACCATCATCCCGGTGAAGCCCAACAGAATCGCCGCCCAGCAGAGCTTGCTGCCGATCGCTCCGCCGAATGCAGAGCGCGAGAGTAAGCCGCCCCAGTGGAACAGCGTGGACAGGAAGAACAGCGTGCTCATCCATAGAATGGCGGACTGGCTGGACAACAGATACTTGAGCCAGAAGCGCGATTGCGCCATCTCGAGATTACCGTTGTAGAGCGAAATGGCGCCAATGGACAATGCGGCGATCAGCAGCATCAGCACACGCACTGGCCGCCAGTACCAGCCCAGCCCGACAAAGGTGGGCACGGCTGCCAGCAGGATCCCTTTTTCGTAGATGTCCATGAACTCGCCGTAGCGGTTCAGCGCGAACAGCGCGCCTGAGGCGAGCAGCGCGGCAAAGACCCAGTCGAGCAGGCTGCGGCTTTTGAGCAGCCCGGGGGTCTCTTCATAGCCGGGGTTTTGTGTGAGTTCCATGGTGTCTCTCCGGGCAGCAGCGTCTGAAGCATCCGCTCAAACGCCGTCTGAATTGCAAGTGGGGGAAGTATAGTGCAGCGCTCGCTGCCGTGCTGCATGCCCCGGCAGCGATCAGGGCTGTTGCATCAGCTCGTCAGTCGGGCTTTCAGGCGCTCGAATTCCTTGTCGAAATCAAGGCTTCGGCGCTGGGAGCTCATGGCCATCAGCGCATGGCTACGGCCATCGCCAGAGGGCCTGACCCAGACCCAGAGCCGGCGCTCGCGAACATACAGCATGGCGAACACACCCAGCACGAGCAGAAGGCAGCCCAGATAGACGACATTCTTACCGGGAGATCGGGTTATCTGGAAGACCGAGGCTTTCACTTGGTCAAAGCCTTGCAGCTGCAGCAGCACCGGTGCTTCGTAAAAAAAGGCATCGGCCATGGCATTCGTGGCCAGCTGCAGGAAGCGGCCATTTTTTTCATCGGCAGCCATGGCCGGCAGACCGTCTTTTTCACGCGCCACCTGCCACAACTCCCACAGGCTGCCGTTGAGTATCTTCATGAAGATATCAGCCGCTTTTTCTTGCTGATCTTCCGGCAACTTGCCGATGAAGCGGGCAATGGCGACATAGCCGGTCGATTCCCTATCACCGATAAACACATTCAGGCTGCGTAGCGCAGACGCCTGCAACTGCTCTCGCAGCGGCACAGCCGAACCAGCGCTCAATGGTACTTTTTCTGCGTAGCGGCGCGCCGCTTTTTCGCGCAGACTGGTATCTGCCAGCGCGGCGCGCAGGCGCATCCATTCGGTGATGCTGCCTTTGTCATCGGCGGGAATACGCAGGTAACGGAATTGCTCGGCGGGCGAATCACGCAAGCCGGCCAGAAAGACTTCTGCGCCATCGATGGTCACCGGCAGCATGTAGTTATTGAACTCGCGCGCCTGCCCGTTCTTGTCCCGCAGCTTGTACTGCACGCTGGGACCAACATTCTTAAGATCTTTGTTTTTCTTGTTGTTGGCGGCAGAGCCCAGCTGTTGATCGAGTTTCGCGGAGAATTTTTCATTGAAGCTCTTGCCCTGATCGACTGCACGCACATCCTGGCCGTTGGCGGCGGAGGTATTCTCGACATTGAACGGACGAAAGCCCGACCATTCGATGGTGTACTCGGCGCCGGAACTGCCAAGTAGCGGGGTCGATTTGCCAACCTCACCTTCCACCTGGAAGTGCTGGTGATTCGCACCCTTCATTGGATGCCCGACCAGCTTCAGACGGCTGCCGCCGTCCTCGAAGCTGGACTGATAGACCGCCAGACCCTTGTAGACCAGCGGCTCGTTCACCTTGATAGTCGCGGGGAAGGTCTTCCCGGTTTCATGATCGGTGACCAGTACTTCGCTGGCAAACAGTTTGGGCATGCCGGTAGGATAAAAATCGATGATGAATTTCTGGAGCTGCAAGGTGAACGGCAACTCCTGAATCATCACGCCCTCACTCATCGGCAAGATCGTGGTGTTGCTGCTTGCACCTTCAGGAACAAAGGTATTGCCTCGAAAGGTGGGATTGCTGGTGCTTAGCCGGTGCTTTGCCGGAATCTCTGCGATGACGCCGTTGCCAATGAAAGGCTGCTTGTCGAACAGCCATTGCTGCGCACGAATCGGCAGATTGGAATCGAGCAGCCCGCCAATGCAAATGATCACGATAGCGGAATGCGCAAAGATGTAGCCCAGCTTGTTCGCTGCACCCTGCTTCGCCGTCACCAGTACGGAATTCTCTTTCTGAACCAGCCTGACCTGAAAGCCCTCGGCCTCCACACGGCGCGCTGTTTCTCTCGCAAGATCAGGGGCGCTACCGGCGCCCTGCCATTCAACTTGATGATGAAAATTGCGCAGGGATTGCTCGCGCACTTGATCGCGCCAGCTACGCATGTCATTGATCATCTTAGGCGCATTACGCACGATACACAACGAGGTGGAGGTCACCAGAAAGGCCATGATCAGCAGGAACCACCAAGCCGAGTACACCGAATAGATGGAAAATTGCGCGAAGATCTCGAACCAGAATGGGCCAAACTGATTCACGTAGTTCGGCATGGGTTCATTTTGCGTCACCACGGTGCCAATCACCGAAGCGATAGAGATCACCGTCAGCAGGCTAATGGCGAACCGCATGGATGACAGCAGCTCGACCATGTCAGATAGCCAGCGACGGCGGGTCTGCAGAACAATACCTTCAGTGCTCGTACTCATCTCGAATGCTTGCCTGTCTCGTCTCAGGCGCACGGTAGGCCGTGCGCTCGCCAAATGAAAAGGGGCGGCTTCAGCCACCCCCTTGAATCATCGCCGCTCGTGGTCGACGGTTTGTTGGATACCCGGCACCTGTCCGAGCTGTAGATTACCTGAGGCCGGCAATATAGTCTGCGACCGCCTGCATCTCGTCATCGGACATGCGCTTGCCGATCGCCGTCATCTGGGCATTATTGGCGCGTGCACCGGTGCGGAAGTTGGTCAGCTGCGTGACAGTGTAATCCTGATGCTGGCCACCGATACGGGCAAATTGAGCGGGCACGCCAGCGCCATTCGGGCCATGGCAGCCTGCACAGGCCGGCACGTTCTTTTCGGCGATGCCGGCGCGGTAGATTTTCTTGCCTAGTTCGACCGTGCCCTTGTTCTTCGCTGCGCCAGGCTGCTGCTTCTGCTGCTCAAGGTACGCTGCCAGATTGCGAATGTCGTCATCGGAGAGCGCCTTGGCAATCGCGGTCATCACCGCGTTGTTACGGGTGGGGCCCTTGAATTCGTGCAGTTGTTTCTGCAGGTAAGCCGCGTGCTGGCCCGCCAGCTTGGGGTTTTGCGTGATGCTCGAGTTACCGGCGTTGCCATGGCAAGCCACGCAGGCCATGACGCCGCGCGATGCGTCACCGCTGGCATACAGCGTACCGCCCTTGTTGGCATCAGCAGGCTGCGCCTTGTCCTCGGAGGCAGAGGCAAGCGATGCGAAGGTCAGCGCCACGATGGAAACGAACTTCACGAAAGACGGTAGAGCACGATTCATTCAAACACCCGGGAATGGAAATTGATTTTCTTGTCCTGCCGTCCATTACCGCCATTAACGCCGGCCGGCACGGCATGAAACAAGATTTTTCGCAAAATTTTGATGTCAAATTACAGCCCGGCATTGTACTACAATGGCAGGCTCTCCCCCGCCCCGATGCCGCTCTGGCAACGATTTATGTCCGTCCTCTGGCAAGCCCGATTTTTCACCACCGTCAACCGACTCGGCGATTTGCCAAAATATAAAGTGCCTGAGATTGCCTTTGCCGGCCGCTCGAACGCCGGCAAATCAACCGCGATCAATCTCCTGTGCAATCAGAAACGGCTGGCGTTTGCATCCAAGACCCCAGGCCGCACGCAGCACATCAATTTCTTCTCCGTCGGTGGCGCGCATGTGGGCCAGCATCGTAAGGATCCGACCCGCACCGATGAGATACGCGCGTTTCTGGTGGACCTTCCGGGCTATGGCTATGCGGAAGTGTCAGGCTCTGCCAAGGATCACTGGCAAGACCTGCTGGGCCGCTATGTACAGGTTCGGGATCCGCTGGTTGCGCTGGTACTGATCATGGATGCGCGCCGCCCTTTCACCGAGCTGGATATTCAGATGCTCGAATGGTTTGCGGGGACCGGAAAACCAATCCATTGTCTATTGAGCAAGGCGGATAAGCTGAACCGCAGCGAAGCCGCTGATGCGCTGCGACTTGCACACACGGTTTTGTCAAGTTATGTTGACGAGTCTGGCACACCGCTTCCTTTCACGGCTCAGCTTTTTTCGGCGACCAAGCGCATCGGGGTGGACGAGGCGGACCAAAAGATTCGCAACTTGCTCGACCTGAATGAATCAGCCGACGCAGCGCCAGCCGAAGAAAACACATAAAAAAACCCTGGAGAAAGGGGGGTCTCCAGGGTTCAACGCCGAGCCACCCTCAGGC
>JBEGNF010000037.1:25089-46785 GCA_041182625.1 Pseudomonadota bacterium
GGAGAAGCGGGAGGTGAGCAATCACCTATCAGTCTGAGGTCGGGCGACGCGAAAAGTTCGGGAATTCCCATGCGTGCAGCCCGCTGACATTCGCAGGCTTTGTAGGTTCAAGTTCAGTTCACTACCTTCACATACATCATTATGTCTACACATCCTCAGCCTCTGTTTCCTGCCATTCGCATGCGGCGCATGCGTCGCGATGCGTTCTCACGCGCGATGATGCGAGAGCACGTCGTCACCTCCGCCGACCTGATTTATCCGGTCTTCATCCTCGATGGCAAAAACCAGCGCGAGTCCGTCGCCTCGATGCCGGGTGTGGAGCGGCTGTCGATCGACCTGCTGCTGCCGGTCGCGGAAGACTGCGTGAAGCTCGGCATTCCGGTGCTCGCGCTGTTCCCAGTCATTGATGCGTCCCTGAAGACCCCAGACGGCATCGAAGCCATCAATCCGCAAGGACTGGTGCCACGCGCAGTGCGCGAACTGAAACAGCGCTTCCCGGAACTGGGCATCCTGACCGATGTCGCGCTGGATCCGTACACCAGCCATGGACAAGATGGTGTGCTGGATGCGAATGGTTATGTGCTCAATGACGAGACCACGCCGCTGCTGGTCAGGCAGGCGCTGGCGCAGGCCGAAGCCGGCGTAGACATCGTTGCGCCCTCGGACATGATGGATGGACGGATCGGTGCAATCCGCGAAGCGCTTGAAGCGAACAAGCACATCCACACCCGTATCATGGCGTACTCGGCGAAGTATGCTTCAGCCTACTACGGTCCTTTCCGCGACGCCGTCGGCTCGGCGGCCAATCTGGGCAAAGGGAGCAAGGCGACCTACCAGATGGATCCTGGCAACAGCGATGAAGCACTGCGCGAAGTGGCACTGGATATCGCCGAAGGCGCGGACATGGTGATGGTCAAGCCAGGCATGCCCTACTTGGACATCGTGCGCCGCGTGAAGGATGAATTCCGACTGCCAACCTACGCTTACCAAGTCAGTGGCGAATACGCGATGATCAAAGCCGCTGCGCAGAACGGCTGGGTCGATCATGACAAGATCATGATGGAAGCCATGCTGTGCTTCAAGCGTGCGGGCGCGAATGGGGTGCTGACCTACTTTGCCCGCGATATTGCTCGGCTTCTACAGAAATAACCAAAAACTCGGCGGCAGCTTGCCCGATTATTCGTCTGGCTGCCCCCGTAATTTTCTACTCCCGCCTCCCTTTCCTCCCTCGGCCCGCACCGGCAGCGCTAGTCTAGTGGCTCGCCGTTTGCGCTCGATCGCACGCAAAGTGCGATGGAACACTGAGGTCAGTGTGCGTTACCGATCTCTTGCTTTGTTTGAGGTTATGGACACCCAACACAAAAGCGTCTCATTAACGCAACAAAAGGGGGTGAGATGGGCCTTCCCTCAGCAAAATTTGCTTTTCAGATCGATGCTACCCAATCGTTCAAGCACATCGATACATCATCAGAAAAAATAGTCGCTAGCAAGAAATCTTCTGTCACGTTGCAAGATGGCTCAACAAAAAAGATGACGATTTTTTTCGCTGCAGATAAAAACACCGTCATCGATATGCAAAACAAAGGCTTGGCGCGCAGCAATCAGCAAACCATGAATGATTTCAAGAGATTTTGCATGAGCAGTCAAAAAGGTCTCTCATCTGCTCAGTTTGCAAAAAGCATGAGGAATGTGAAGGATATGTTTAAGTCGCAGTCTATAAACACAAAAAATAGTTTTTCAGATCAGCTGAGAATCGACTATGACACTCATATGCAAGTGCCTTACGCCGTCTTTGCCGGAAAATTTGTGGCGGCCAGCCAAAGTGGGATTCTCGTTAGAGTCAACAATGAGGGCGTCGAGACCTTGTACAAAAATCCCGAGAAAAAGACCGAAGATTTAACCACTGATGAAATCAAAAGATTCGGCAGCAAATATGGAGGCAATCATCAAGCGCTGGAAACGGCCGACCCAAACCCTACTCCTGCCACGATGCCCGACAAACCCTCCGACACCACAACTGATCGGGCAGAGAAAATGCCCAACCCTCCCCAGAAGCGCCACGCTATCTCGCGCGAAAAGCACATCACTCAGCGACGCGTTGATATTAGTGATCCTTTTGTCTCGCCGAAACCCAGCACTACCCAGACCGCCCCGGGGGAGGCCATGACCAGGATCGCGGACGCGGACAGCTCCTCAGGCAAGACCCCCTGAAGTACGACTGCCACTACTCCCGACCACCCCAGTAAGGCTGAAATGGGGGACAGCGCTGGCTAGTGAATTTAGGAGCAAAAACGCCCGCACGGTTGAATGCGGGCGATGGATTTCAACTGACGGCCAAGCCTTACTTGTTTGGCTGAGGCGTAATACGCAAATACGGACGAGGCGCCGAATACCCTTTCGGGTACTTCTGCTTGATCACAGCTTCATCCTGCACTGACAGCGGAATGATCACATCATCGCCATCTTTCCAGTTGCCCGGCGTGGCGACGGTATAGCCATCCGTCAGTTGAAGCGCATCGATCACTCGCAATACTTCATCGAAGTTCCGGCCCGTGCTCATTGGATAAGTAATCATCAGACGTACTTTCTTCTTTGGGTCGATGACAAACAACGAACGAACCGTCGCTGTCTCTGATTGATTCGGATGAATCATGTCGTACAGCGTGGATACCGATTTGTCGGCATCGGCGACAATGGGGAAACCGACGACAGTCTTCTGCGTCTCTTCGATATCCTTGATCCAGTCCTTGTGCTTATCCGCAGGATCGACCGACAGCGCGATGGCCTTCACATTGCGCTTGTCAAATTCGGGCTTCAGCTTTGCAGTCAGTCCAAGCTCGGTCGTGCAAACTGGGGTGAAATCGGCGGGATGGGAAAACAGCACGACCCAGGAGTCGCCCGCCCATTCGTGGAAACGGATCTTGCCAATCGACGAGTCTTGCTCGAAATCAGGTGCGGTATCGCCTAGTCTTACGGTCATCTGAGTCTCCTCTGTCAAGTATTCAAAATCTACTATAGCTAGCCAATATTCAACTGAAAAATACAATCTGGCTCTTTGCTAATAGCGGCTGGCTATTTGGCCGGGGGGGAGACCTTGGTTGCAGCAGAAGCCGCCGCGACGGACTGTCGCAGAGATTCAAGAAATTGCGCGGGGTTCTGATAGCCAATCACGCGCGCCGGGCGTAGTTCTTGCCCCTGAGAGTCAAAGAAGAGAATGCCCGGCGGACCGAACAAGCCAAAACGCTTGAGCAGGGCCTTGTCGTCCGCATCATTGGCGGTAACGTCCGCTTGCAGCAATAGCATCTGATCCATGGCCGCGCGCACCCTGGGGTCAGTAAAAGTCAGCTTCTCCATCTCAATGCAGGACACGCACCAGTCAGCATAGAAATCCAGCATGACGCGCTTGCCGGCAGCATCTGCGATCGCGCGATCAAGCTCTTCTGCCGTCTTGATTCGCCTGAACTCTGCCTTGGTGACTTTCTCGCCAGAGAGCCCCGCCAGCGGCGCCCAAGGATCGCGGCTGCCACTGGCGAGTCCGACCCATTGCACCAGACCGATCAGCACGAATATCAGGCCGAGCAACCTCGGGACGGCTCCGAGACGTGTGCTCCTCAGCAGGAAAATGCCGTAACCCACACCCAGTATGCCCCAACCCAACATCAGCACCCAGCCGGGTATCAGGGAGTTCACCATCCACAGCGCGAGCGCCAACATCAGCACGCCAAACAGTGGCTTCACCGCCTGCATCCAGTGACCGGCGCGCGGCAGCAAGGTGCCTGCCGACAGACCGACCATCAGCAAGGGTACGCTCATGCCAACGGCCATGGCAAACAGCGCACTGCCACCGGTAAGCACATCCCGAGTCTGGCTGATGTAGACCAGTGCACCGGCCAGTGGCGCGGCGACACAGGGACCGACGATCAATGCCGATATCGCTCCCATGATGAACACACCGATCAACTTCCCACCCTGTTGTCTCTCCGACAGTCGGGTCAGCATCAGTTGTACAGAGGCAGGAACTTGCAGCTGGTAGACATCGAACATCGACAAAGAGAGCGCCACCAGCAACAAGGCGAATGCGGTCAGCAAAGCCGGGCTTTGGAGTGCCGCGGACAATCCTTCACCGATCAACCCTGCGGCAATACCCAGCGCGGTGTAAACCAGCGCCATGCCCAGCGAATAGGCGACTGACAACAGAAAGGCGCGACGGCGACTGGTCTGCGTACCCTCGCCCACAATGATGAACGACAGGATCGGCACCATCGGCAGCACGCAAGGGGTGAAAGACAAGCCGATGCCCAGCAAGAGGAACAAGGGCAAGATCACCGACAGACGGCCGCTGGCGAGCGAAGCTTCAATGCGGCCCATCTCGGTGTCGGATCTCGGGCCAATGGACTCGACTGCTGCCGTTGAGTGGGTTTCCGGGGGCTGCGCAGCATCTGCGCCAGCCAGCGTCTGCGTTGGCAATCGCATGATGGATTCCATCGGTGCGTAGCACAAGCCTTTGTCGGAACATCCCTGACTCGCCACCACTAGCATGAAGGATCCCGCAGCCTGAACGGGTAGGCGTATATCGATGTGCTGACGAAGGGTTTCGACGTCTTTGTCGAAATTTGGATCAAACTTGATCTTACCGCGCGGGATCTCTGGACTACCCAGCGTGGCGCCCTCCGCCTTGAATCCCAGCCGCTCGCGGTACAGGTAGTAACCATCGGCGATCTTAAAGCTCACGACGATCGTTTTCGGGTCGGCCATACGTGCGCTGAATTGAAACGCTTTCTCAGGCGGGAGAAAATCGTCTTGAGTAAACGCTGAGGCGGCTTGCGTCAGTGTGATCAGAAGTAAAGCGAGCGGCACGAACAGGTATTTATGCATGATCATCTACTGCCGTTTCTGTCGCCACCCAGTGCAAGTATGGCGCATATCCATTGGATATTGGCAGCGCAATCACTTCGGGAAGTTCGTAGGGATGATGACTAATAATGGCCTGCTGCAGCTGCGCATAATGCTTCTGCGTGGTCTTGATCAGCAGCGCGATCTCACTCGCCTGCTCAATCTCACCCTGCCATCGGTAGACGGATTGCACACCGGGCATCAGATTGACGCAGGCCGCGAGACGGGACTCGACCAGCACGCGAGCGAGAGAGCGCGCCGATTCGGCGTCTGGAAGATTAGTCAGCACCAGCAGCACCTGTTCCATGAGCATCATCCGCAATTTATCTGAGCAAGCGGCGGCGAGTCAGCACCGTCGCGATATAGAAACCTGCAGCACAATAAGCGAGCAGCACCAGCATATGTTCGCCTGCGCCGTCAGGTAATCGGCCCAACAGCAATGGTCGCACAAGCTGAACGGCGGCGCCCAGAGGCAGAATATCTGTGGCTGCCTGCAGCCAGCCGGGCAACTGCCGTGCCGGGTAGTAGACGCCTGATAAAAAAATCATCGGTGTCAGCACTAACGTGAAGTAATACGTAAAGAAATCATAGCCACGAGCGATCGCATTCATGATCAGCGCGATAGAGGCAAAAGTCATCCCGACCAGGAAAAGCACCGGGGGAACCAGTAACGTCGTCGGATGCAGGCCGATGCCCAGCATGAAGAGCACGAGCAAGATCGCCAATCCAGAAATCAATGCCTTGCTTGCTGCCCACAGCATCTCGGCCAGCACGATATCGTCCAACGCCAGCGGCGTGTTCAGGAGGGACTCCCAAGTCTTTTGCACATGCATGCGCGAGAACGCGGAATACAAGGCCTCAAAGGATGCAGCCATCATCACGGACATGGCTATGGATCCGCTTGCTAAAAATTCAATGTACGGCATGCCTTCGATATTCTGCAGAAGGCTGCCTAGTCCATAACCAAATGCGATCAGCGTGATCATGGGTTCCGCGATATTGCCTATCACGCTGGCGATGGCCAGCTTACGCCAGACAAGGAAGTTCCGACGCCAGACCGGAACGAAGCGCAGACTGAGCGCAGGAGGAAGATACCATCGCGACATCAGATCACTCGCTCAGTCCCGCATCTCTCGGCCGGTCAGCTTCAGAAACACGTCCTCCAGATTCGCAGGACGATGCAGATAGCGCAGCCCTTTCACCCCAGCCAGATTCTGCAATAAAGGCTCTGCGTCACGGACATAACAGAACACGGTGTCGCCGCTGATCTCCGTACGATCCGCCAGTGCGCGTGCATGCTGCTCCCATGCGTTGATGTTTTCGCCGTACACCTCCAGTACCTGGGGCTCGATATGCTGAGCGATCAACTCGTGCGGGGCACCCTCGGCGATCATGCGCCCGTGATCGATCACGGCCAGACGGTCACACAGGCGCTCGGCCTCATCCATGAAGTGGGTCGTCAGCAGGATAGTCTTGCCCGATGAAAGCAGGGCTTTCAGGCGCTCCCAGATCAAATGCCTTGCCTGCGGATCGAGGCCGGTGGTTGGCTCATCCATGAAGATCAGGTCAGGGTCGTTCACCAGTGCGCGTGCCAGCGTCAGACGCCGCTTCATACCGCCTGAGAGCTCGCTAATGCGCGCGCGGCGTTTTGCAGTGAGGCTGGCGAATTCAAGCAGCCACGTCAATCGGGCCGCTATCTCGTGGTCCCGCAGGCCGAAATAGCGACCATAGACCTGCAGGTTTTCTTCCACCGTAAAATCCGGATCGAGGCTGTCTATCTGAGGCACCACGCCGACCCGCATGCGTGCAAGCCGTGCGCTCACGGGTACGTCGCGCCCGACCAGTGTGATTTGACCCTGGTCGGGCGTGGCAAGCCCCAGACATAGCTTCAGCGTCGTCGTCTTGCCAGCACCATTGGGCCCCAGCAGGCCATAGCACTCGCCTCGTTTGAGACTGAACGAGAGCCCGTTGATTACGCCAACGCGGGCAGCCCCCTCACCATAGGCTTTGTGCAGGTCGGTCACTCGGAGGATAGACATGGCGTTGTGGCAGACAGATTCACTCCGTGATGGTGCCACAAACCGCACAAGTATTCCGGGCCTGAAAAACACAAAAGCCAGACTGAGCTGGCTTTTGTGTGGATGTCTGGCTGTGCAGACTCAGGCTGCGGCAGCGTCTACTGCTTGCTCGGGACGATCGACTAATTCAACAAAGGCCATAGGCGCATTGTCACCAACGCGAAAACCCATTTTCAGGATGCGCATGTAGCCGCCATTGCGGTTCGCGTAGCGGGGGCCGATCTCGGCAAACAGCTTGACGACGATCTCGCGGTCGCGCAGCCGATTGAACGCCAGACGCTTGTTCGCCAGCGTATCGTGCTTCGCGAGCGTGATGATGGGCTCGACAACGCGGCGCAGCTCTTTGGCCTTGGGCAGCGTGGTCTTGATCGCTTCGTGACGCAGCAGCGAAACAGTCATATTGCGCAGCATCGCCAGACGATGTGACGACGTGCGGTTGAGTTTACGGAGTCCGTGACGATGACGCATGGTATTTCCTTTTCAGAGTTTTCAATCCAGCTCTTCTATCGACTGGCCTGAACTTCTGTGATGAGGTTCAGGCGCTGCGCGGGCCGGTAAATGGTGTTGTTCAGGCCGGAGATTTTCCGGGTTACTTGTCGAGACCTGCCGGTGGCCAGTTCTCCAGTTTCATGCCCAGCGTGAGACCACGCGACGCAAGCACCTCTTTGATTTCGTTGAGAGACTTGCGACCAAGGTTGGGCGTCTTCAGCAGCTCGTTCTCGCTTCGCTGGATCAGATCGCCGATGTAGTAGATATTCTCGGCTTTCAGGCAGTTTGCAGAACGCACGGTGAGCTCGAGATCGTCGACCGGACGCAGCAGGATAGGATCGACAGTCGGAGCACGCGACGGAGCCTCGGCTGCAGTCTCGGTGCCTTCCAGTGCGGCGAACACATTCAGCTGATCTACCAGCACCCGCGCCGACTGACGAATGGCCTCCTCGGGAGTGATCACGCCATTGGTCTCGATGTTGATAACCAGCTTGTCCAGATCGGTGCGCTGCTCCACGCGGGCTGAGTCGACCGCGTAAGACACGCGCTTGACTGGAGAGAACGACGCATCGAGGATGATGCGGCCGATCGTCTTATTGGCATCTTCAGCGAGGCGACGCACGTTGCCGGGCACATAACCACGGCCTTTTTCAACCTTCACCTGCATATCGAGCTTGCCACCCGGCGTCAGGTGAGCGATCACGTGGTCTGGATTGATCAGCTCGACGTCATGTGGCAGATCGATGTCGGACGCCAGCACGGGGCCTTCGCCTTCTTTTTTCAGACTCAGAATCACCTCATCGCGGCTCTGCAGCTTGAACACGACGCCCTTGAGGTTCAGCAGGATATCGACTACGTCTTCCTGGACACCATCCAGGGAGGAATACTCATGAACGACGCCAGCGATGGTCACCTCAGTCGGCGCGTAGCCCACCATCGACGACAGCAGCACGCGGCGCAGCGCATTGCCCAGAGTGTGGCCGTAGCCACGCTCAAACGGCTCCATCACGACTTTGGCGTGGCCGAGACCAAGCGGCTCGACTTCGATGATTCGGGGCTTTAAGAGATTGTTTTGCATGAATGTCCTTTCAATACCCTCGGCTCGTTACACCGATAAGGCTGATGGCATATCGAAAGGCGCTGGCGCATAACCGCCAGCACCGGGGAAATTATCGTGAATACAATTCGACGATCAGGGACTCGTTGACTTCCTGGTTGAAGTCGGAACGGTCTGGCAGGGTCTTGAGAGAGCCCTCCATCTTCTTGGCATCGACAGCGACCCAGATCGGAAAGCCTGTCTGCTCGGCCAGCGACAGCGCCTCGGCGATACGAACCTGCTTCTTGGCCTTCTCGCGCACAGCAACGACATCCCCCACCTTGACCTGATACGACGGAATGTTCACGACATGACCGTTCACGGTGATGGCCTTGTGTGAGACTAGTTGACGACCCTCGGCGCGCGTGGATGCAAAACCCAGACGGTAAACGACGTTGTCCAAACGCGATTCGAGCAATTGCAACAGGGTCTCGCCAGTGTTTCCTTTGCGACGATCCGCCTCGGCAAAGTAGCGGCGGAACTGACGCTCCAGTACGCCATAGATACGTTTGACTTTCTGCTTTTCGCGCAGCTGATTGCCGTAATCAGAGGTACGGGCGCCCGAGGTGCGGCCATGCTGACCGGGCTTGGAATCGAGCTTGCATTTGGATTCCAGCGAGCGTCGTGCGCTCTTCAGAAAGAGGTCGGTGCCTTCACGGCGCGATAGTTTAGCTTTAGGTCCGATGTAACGTGCCACGTTGTTTCCTTTTTTCAGTGACGCCCCGGCAGCAATGCTGTCAGGCGCTAGTCTGGTCTGCGTGCTACCAGACGGTGGTCTTCAGAACAAAACCCGCCTGACGAGGCGGGTCACCTTCGGGTACTGCTGAAAGCGTTTTAGATACGGCGACGCTTCGGTGGACGGCAGCCGTTGTGAGGCACGGGCGTGACGTCCTGGATCTGGGTGATCTTGATGCCAAGGCTGTTCAGTGCACGAACCGCGGATTCACGACCCGGGCCAGGGCCCTTGATGCGAACCTCGAGATTCTTGACACCGCATTCGACCGCAACTTTGCCAGCCGCTTCAGCAGCAACCTGTGCTGCAAAGGGAGTCGATTTACGCGAGCCCTTGAAGCCAGCACCACCCGATGTCGCCCAAGACAAGGCATTGCCTTGACGATCAGTGATCGTGATGATGGTGTTGTTGAAAGACGCGTGAATGTGCGCGATACCTTCGGCAACATTCTTTTTGACTTTCTTGCGAACGCGCGCGGATGCGGCGTTGTTCGGTGATTTTGCCATGATAGTTTCCTTGAATCCGCTACAGGATTACTTCTTCAGCGCTTGCGCTGCTTTACGCGGACCCTTGCGGGTACGGGCATTCGTACGTGTGCGCTGGCCGCGAACCGGCAGACCGCGGCGATGACGCAGGCCGCGATAGCAGCCAAGGTCCATCAGACGCTTGATGTTCATCGACAGCTCACGACGGAGGTCGCCCTCGACGATGAACTTGCCGATCTCGTCGCGCAGCTTTTCGAGTTCGTTATCGTCGAGATCCTTGACCTTCTTGGTGGTCGGGACGCCGGTGGTGGCGCAGATCTTTTCTGCGCGCGGACGACCGATACCATAGATGGCGGTCAGGCCAATCACGGTGTGCTGGTGGTTGGGGATGTTGACCCCTGCAATACGTGCCATGCGTTATTCCTCGATCAATAACGTTAAATTAACCCTGGCGCTGCTTATGGCGGGGCTCGGTGCAAATCACGCGAACAACGCCTTTGCGCTTGATGATCTTGCAATTGCGGCAGATCCGCTTCACTGATGCGAGCACTTTCATGATGGCCCTCTTTCTTTCAGTCTTCTGATTACTGGCTAATTACTTTGTGCGGAAAACAATCCGCGCCCTGCTCAAATCGTATGGCGTCAGTTCGACTGTCACCTTGTCGCCCGGAAGTATGCGGATGTAGTTCATTCGCATCTTTCCAGAAATATGTCCCAACACCACGTGTCCGTTTTCCAGCTTCACCCTGAAGGTGGCATTCGGCAGGTTTTCGAGAATCTCGCCCTGCATCTGAATCACGTCGTCTTTGGACATATGAAGCGTTTATTCCTTTATCTCAGCGCGGCAAGATGCCGCCTTTGAAGTTTGCCTTGCGCAACAGCGATTCGTACTGCTGCGACATTACATAGTTCTGCACCTGCGCCATGAAGTCCATCGTGACCACCACGATGATCAGCAGCGATGTGCCACCAAAGTAGAAAGGCACATTCCATCGCGCGATCAAGAATTCAGGCAGCAAGCAAATCAGCGTGATGTACACCGCCCCAGCTAGCGTAAGACGCGTCAGGATCCGGTCGATGTAACGCGCGGTCTGCTCGCCCGGACGAATGCCTGGAACAAAGGCGCCACTCTTCTTCAAGTTGTCTGCGGTCTCTTTGCTGTTGAACACCAGCGCGGTGTAAAAAAAGCAGAAGAACACAATCGCAGCCGCATACAGCAACGCGTGAATCGGTTCACCCGGTGCCAGTGAAGCGGCAAGATCTTTCAGAAAACGAACAACACCGCTGTCAACATTCCCTGAGGTGAACCAGCTCGTGATGGTTGCAGGGAACAGGATGATCGACGATGCGAAGATCGGCGGGATCACACCCGACATGTTCAATTTCAGCGGCAGATGACTGCTCTGCCCGCCATACACTTTGTTTCCTACTTGACGCTTCGCGTAATTGACCAGAATCTTGCGTTGACCACGTTCAATGAATACGACCAGATACGTCACCAACGCAACGATCACACAGATCAGAATGGCGCTCAACGCATTCATGGACCCCGTGCGCACCAGTTCGAACAATCCACCTAGCGCATTCGGCAACCCAGCTGCAATGCCGGCAAAGATGATGATCGAAATACCATTGCCCAAACCGCGCTCGGTAATCTGTTCGCCCAACCACATCAAAAACATCGTGCCCGTCACCAGCGTCACCACGGTCGTGAAACGGAACGCCAGACCCGGATCGATGACCAGACGCGCCTGCGATTCCAGCGCAATGGCAATGCCCAGCGCCTGAAAAGTCGCCAGTAGCAGTGTTCCGTAACGCGTGTACTGCGTAATCTTCCGGCGACCCGATTCGCCTTCTTTTTTCAGCGCTTCGAGCTGGGGCGACACAACCGACAGCAGCTGCATGATGATCGATGCCGAGATATACGGCATGATGCCCAACGCAAAAATCGTGAAGCGCGACAGCGCACCGCCAGAGAACATGTTGAACATGCCCAGAATACCGCCGCGGTTCTGGTTGAACAGCGCAGCAAGCTGAACCGGGTCGATGCCTGGGACGGGGATGTGCGCACCTATCCTGAACACCACAAGCGCCGCGAGCAGGAACCACAAACGGCCCCATGGGAAGCCGCTGGCTGCACTTTTGGCGAGTTTCGGAGAGGTTGCCACTTGATTCCAGCCCTGGTCCCTGATTACTCGATCGAACCGCCAGCGGCTTCGATCGCAGCCTTGGCACCCGCCGTCGCGATCAGACCCTTGATGACCAGTTTCTTGGTCAGATCGCCGGACTTAATCACACGAACCACGCGTGCCAGCTCAGACACGATGCCAGCCTTCTTGAGTACAAGCACATCAACCTCGTTAACCGGCAGTTTTTCCAGTTCGGACAGGCGAACCTCAGCTTTGAAAGGCTTGCTTTGCGATTTGAAACCGCGCTTGGGGAGTCGACGCTGCAGCGGCATCTGACCGCCCTCGAAGCCCACTTTGTGGAAACCACCGGCACGCGACTTCTGGCCCTTGTGACCGCGACCGGCGGTCTTGCCCAGACCTGAGCCAATGCCGCGACCAACGCGACGCTTGGCGTGCTTGGCACCTGCTGCGGGTTGAATAGTGTTGAGTTCCATGATTTCTCCGTTCGCAAGCAGGGCTTACGACACCACTTTCACGAGATACGAGACTTTGTTGATCATGCCGCGCACAGCTGGCGTGTCCTCGAGGACGCGCTCGGAATTGATCTTGCGCAGACCCAGACCGCGCACGGTGTCGCGATGCGACTGCTTTGTGCCGATCAGACCCTTGACCAGCTTGACCTTGATAGTGTTTGCCATGTCAGTCACCTTAGCCCAGGATTTCTTCAATCGACTTGCCGCGCTTGGCTGCGATCTCCGAAGGTGTATTCATCTTCGACAGACCGTCGATGGTGGCTCGAACCATGTTGTAGGGATTGGTCGAGCCATGCGACTTGGCCACGACATTGGTCACACCCATCACTTCAAAGATTGCGCGCATAGGACCGCCGGCGATCACACCCGTACCTTCCTTGGCAGGGATCATCATCACCGAAGAAGCGCCATGACGACCGTGCACCGTATGCTGCAAAGTACCGTTCTTGAGTGACACCTTGATCATCTTGCGGCGTGCTTCTTCCATTGCCTTTTGCACAGCGACCGGCACCTCTTTCGACTTGCCCTTGCCCATGCCGATACGGCCATCGCCATCGCCCACCACTGCCAGCGCGGCAAAGCCCATGATGCGGCCACCCTTGACGACCTTGGTGACGCGGTTGACCGCAATCATCTTCTCGCGCATGCCATCGTCCGGCTTGTCGCTCTGCATTTTCTGCTGCATTTTTGCCATGATGAGTCTTCCTTAGAACTTCAGACCGGCTTCGCGAGCTGCATCCGCAACTGCTTTTACACGGCCGTGATAGCGGAAACCGGAGCGGTCGAAGGCAACCTCGGCAATACCGGCTTTCAATGCTTTTTCTGCGACGCGCTTGCCCACCAGAGCAGCCGCTGCAGCGTTACCGCCTTTGCCTGTTTTATCTGCCAGCTCCTTGCGTATCTCTGCTTCAGCGGTCGACGCAGATGCCAGTACCTTCGCGTCGGGGCTGATGATGGTGGCGTAGATGTGCAGGTTGGTGCGGTGAACAGCAAGGCGATTTACTTTCAACTCTGCGATTTTTGCGCGCGTTTGCCGAGCGCGACGCAGACGGGATGCTTTCTTGTCCATGGTCAACCCTTACTTCTTCTTGGTTTCTTTGATCAGCACCACTTCGTCCACGTAGCGGACGCCCTTGCCTTTGTAAGGCTCGGGGGGGCGGTAGTTGCGCACCTCGGCAGCCACCTGGCCAACCTTTTGGCGATCAATACCCTTGATGATGATTTCTGTTTGCGAAGGGGTTTCGCACTTCACCCCGTCTGGCATCTGATGAACGACCGGATGCGAGAAGCCAAGCGAAAGATTCAGCTTGTCGCCCTGTGCCTGAGCACGAAAGCCCACGCCCACCAGCGAGAGCTTCTTCTCGAAGCCTTTGCTGACGCCGTTGACCAAGTTGTTGACCAGTGCGCGGACGGTGCCGGACATCGCGTTGGCTTCGCGGCTCTCATCGGCCGGGGCGAAGGTCAGCGTGTTGTTTTCATTCTTCACAAGGACCTGACCGGTCAGCGGAAGGGACAGCGTACCCTGCGGGCCTTTGACCGAGATCTTGTCGGCTGCTATCGTGACTTCAACGCCAGAAGGCAGCGGGATCGGCATCTTACCTACTCGTGACATGTCGTTCCCTCCTTAGGCCACGTAGCACAAGATCTCGCCACCGGTGCCGGTAGCGCGCGCCTTGCGGTCAGTCATGACGCCCTTGGGCGTGGAAACGATGGTGACACCGAGGCCATTCATCACCGTCGGAATCTCGCCCTTACCACGATAGATGCGCAGACCAGGGCGCGAGACGCGCTCGATCTTTTCGATCACGGGACGACCTGCGTAGTACTTCAGCTCGATGTTCAGCTCAGGCTTGCTGCCCTGACTCACGCTGAAATTTTCGATATAGCCTTCGTCTTTCAGCACGCGTGCGATGGCCACTTTCAGCTTAGAAGAGGGCATCACAACGGTCGACTTGTTCACGCTCTGCGCGTTACGGATACGCGTCAGCATATCGGCGATAGGATCGCTCATACTCATCGCATCTTCTCCTATTACCAGCTGGCTTTGGTCATACCCGGGATTTCGCCGCGCATGGCGATTTCACGGAGCTTGATACGGCCGAGGCCGAACTTGCGGAAGGTGCCGCGCGGACGACCTGTCAATGCGCAGCGATTGCGCTGACGGTTCGGCGCGGAGTTGCGCGGCAGCGCCTGCAACTTCAGGCGAGCCTCGTAACGCTCTTCTTCCGACTTCGACTGGTCGTCGATGATGGCTTTCAACTCGGCGCGCTTGGCAGCGTACTTCTTTACCAGTGCAGCGCGCTTTTGTTCACGGTTAATCAGTGCCAGTTTTGCCATGGCAACCTCAATTTCTGAACGGGAATTTGAATGCGGCGAGAAGCGCCTTGGCTTCTTCGTCGCTCTTGGCGGTCGTGGTGATGCTGATGTTCATGCCACGCAGCGCATCGATCTTGTCGTACTCGATCTCGGGGAAAATGATCTGCTCTTTCACACCGATGTTGTAGTTACCACGACCATCGAACGCCTTGCCCGATACGCCACGGAAGTCACGCACGCGAGGGAACGCGATGGTGATCAGGCGATCAAGGAATTCATACATGCGCGGACCACGCAACGTGACCATGCAGCCGATCGGATAGCCCTCGCGTATCTTGAAGCCCGCGATAGCCTTGCGAGCCTTGGTCACGACCGGCTTTTGGCCTGCGATCTTGGTCATGTCGCCGACTGCGTGCTCAATGATTTTTTTGTCGGCGACTGCCTCGGACAAACCCATGTTGAGGGTGATCTTGGTCAGACGCGGGACTTCCATCACCGACTTGTAACCGAACTTCGCCGAGAGGTCGGCGACAACCTTGTTTTTGTAGAGTTCTTGTAGACGTGCCATGATATTTACGCCTTCACAACTTCGCCGCTGGACTTGAAGACGCGAACGCGCTTGCCGTCGACCAGCTTGACACCAACGCGATCGCCCTTGCCGGTAGCGGCATTGAATAACGCGACATTGGAAATGTGGATGGGCATGGTCTTGTCAACGATGCCTCCGACTGCGCCAGTCATCGGGTTAGGCTTTACAGCCTTTTTCACGACATTGACGCCTTCGACGATGACATGCTGCGCGTCGACGCGCTGCTGTACGACACCGCGCTTACCCTTGTCTTTACCGGTCAGGACGATGACCTCATCGTTTTTACGGATCTTCTCCATGGCGACTCCTTACAGAACTTCCGGCGCCAGCGAGACGATCTTCATGAAGCGCTCAGTGCGCAATTCACGAGTGACCGGTCCGAAAATGCGCGTACCAATGGGTTCGAGCTTGGCGTTCAGCAGCACGGCAGCATTGCCATCGAAGCGAATCAGCGAGCCATCCTGACGACGCACGCCTTTCGCAGTGCGCACAACGACAGCGTTATAGATCTCGCCTTTTTTGACACGCCCGCGTGGCGCGGCGCGCTTGACGGTGACCTTGATCACGTCACCCACACCAGCGTAGCGGCGTTTTGAACCACCCAGCACCTTGATGCACATGACTTCTTGCGCACCCGTGTTGTCGGCTACCTCGAGCCGGCTCTCAGATTGAATCATGATTTCTCTTTCCCAACTTAATCCGCGCGGGAGGCAGGATGCCTCCTTGTGCGGTCAGTCTTGGTCCCGCCAGCCTCTCCGTAAACGAAGCCGCTGATTGGGTTGACAAAAAAGCTATGCGTTTTTACTTTTGCTGCTGCCCGAGCGGAGAGACTCAGCCCAGACTCCCGCCCTGAAGCGGAAAAGCCCACGATTATGCCTCATGGAAGGCTAGGAGCGCAAGTGTCAGACTGCCTGCGCTTGCTGCACTACCTTGGTCACCGTCCAGGACTTGGTTTTCGAGATCGGGCGACCTTCCTGAATTTCAACGGTATCGCCGGTCTTTGCGACGTTACCCTCGTTGTGAGCGTGATACTTGTTCGAGCGAACAATGATCTTGCCGTACAGCGGATGACGCACCCGGCGCTCGATCAGAACCGTCACCGTCTTGTTCATCTTGTCGGAGACCACGGTACCGACTAGCGTGCGCTTGAGCGCTTTCTTGTCTGTCGCGTTCATTATTGGCCGCCCTTCTGGTTGATCACAGTCTTCACGCGTGCGATGTCACGACGAACCTTTTTCAGCTGCGAAGTGTTTTGTAGCTGCTGGGTCGCGACCTGCATGCGCAGACCGAATTGGGCTTTCAGGAGGTCGTTCAGCTCTTTCTTGAGCGCTGTGGCGTCCTTGCCCTGGAGTTCAGATGCTTTCATTTGGATGCTCCCTTATTGGCCGACCTGACGAACGACGAAGGTGGTCGCTAGCGGCAGCTTGGCAGCAGCAAGGCGGAACGCCTCGCGCGCCAGCGCTTCATCGACACCATCCATCTCGTACAGGACCTTGCCCGGCTGGATCTCGGCGACGTAGTACTCCGGATTACCCTTGCCATTACCCATACGGACTTCAGCCGGCTTGTTGGAAATCGGCTTGTCCGGGAAGATGCGAATCCAGATGCGACCGCCACGCTTGATGTGACGGGTCATCGCACGACGCGCAGATTCGATCTGACGCGCAGTGATGCGACCGCGACCGGTTGCCTTCAGACCGAACTCGCCAAAGGACACCGAGGTACCACGCTCGTGCGAAATACCCTTGTTGCGGCCTTTTTGCTCTTTACGATATTTTCTGCGTGCTGGTTGCAGCATGATTATTCTCCTGCTTTCTCGGCCGGCGCTTCGGGAGCGGCGGCTTTCTTGGCGCGCACTCGCTTGGCTGCCGGAGCGGCCGGCGCTGCGGCGGCTTCTGCGGGAGCCGGCTCGGCGCGCTTGGTGCGCGTACCACGACCTGCGGGTTTGCCATCGTCACGACGAGGCGCGCGGCGCTTGCGCTCGTCATCGGTTGCCACCTCGGCCACCGGCGTCTCGCCACTGGCCAGACGATCACCCTTGTAGACCCAGACCTTGATCCCGATGATGCCGTAGGTCGTCTCTGCCTCGCCAAAGCCATAGTCGATGTCGGCACGCAGCGTGTGCAGCGGCACTCGGCCTTCGCGATACCACTCTGTTCGGGCAATCTCGATGCCATTCAGACGACCGGAAGACATGATCTTGATACCTTGCGCACCGAGTCG
This sequence comes from Pseudomonadota bacterium, assembly GCA_041182625.1. Taxonomy (GTDB): domain Bacteria; phylum Pseudomonadota; class Gammaproteobacteria; order Burkholderiales; family Burkholderiaceae_D; genus Pernthalerella. The sequence goes on from JBEGNF010000037.1 coordinate 42,654, forward strand.
CATCGCGTTTTGCATCGCGCGTTTCATCGCCCGGCGGAACATGATGCGCTTCTCGAGCTGCTGAGCGATCGAATCGGCGATCAACTGAGCATCGGTCTCAGGCTTGCGAATCTCTTCGATGTTGACGTGCACGGGCACGCCCATCATCTTGCCCAACGTGGATTTCAGCACTTCGATATCTTCGCCCTTCTTTCCGATCACAACACCCGGACGCGAGCTAAAAATCGTGATGCGCGCGTTCTTGGCAGGGCGCTCGATCAGCACGCGACCAACGGAAGCGTTCTTGAGTTTCTTTTTCAGGAAAGCGCGTACGCTCAAGTCCTCCTTGAGCATGCCGGCAAAGTTGCTGTTGCCTGCAAACCAACGGGAGCCCCAGTTACGGGTGACAGCAAGACGAAAGCCTGTCGGATGAATTTTCTGTCCCATCGTGACTCCCTTAGTTACCGACAGTCACGTAGATGTGACAGGTTTGTTTGGAAATGCGGTCGCCACGACCTTTTGCGCGAGCGGTGAAGCGCTTGAGCACAGCACCCTTCTCGACGAAAATAGTCTTGACACTCAGCTCGTCGATATCGGCACCGTCGTTGTGCTCCGCATTCGCGATCGCAGACTCCAACACCTTCTTGATGATGACCGCGCCTTTTTTCGGGCTAAAAGTCAAAATGTTGAGCGCCTGTTCGACCTTTTTACCGCGAATCAGGTCAGCAACGAGGCGGCCCTTCTGAGCCGACAGACGCGCGCTGCGGAGAGTAGCTTTAGTTTCCATCATCGCACCTTATTTCTTGGCCTTTTTGTCGGCGGCATGACCCTTGAACGTACGGGTCAACGCGAATTCGCCGAGCTTGTGACCGACCATGTTCTCTGACACGTAAACAGGCACGTGCTGCTTGCCATTGTGGACAGCAATCGTCAGGCCAATAAAGTCCGGCATGATGGTCGAACGACGCGACCAGGTCTTGATCGGCTTCTTGTCACGAGTAGCTTGCGCTGCCTCGACCTTTTTCAGCAGGTGGGCGTCGCAAAACGGCCCTTTTTTCAATGAACGTCCCATGTCTTACCCCTTATTTCTTGCCGCGACGCGAGACAATCATCGACGTCGTGCGCTTGTTGCGACGCGTCTTCTTGCCTTTGGTCTGCTGACCCCACGGCGACACCGGATGGCGACCTGCTGCCGTCCTGCCTTCTCCACCACCGTGCGGGTGATCAATTGGGTTCATCGCCACACCGCGAACGGTCGGGCGGATACCGCGCCAGCGCGTTGCGCCGGCCTTGCCGATCTTGCGCAGGTTATGCTCGCCATTGCCGACTTCGCCGACAGTTGCGCGGCACTCCACATGAATGCGACGGACTTCGCCAGAACGCAAACGAACCTGAGCGTAAATGCCTTCGCGCGCCATCAGCACGACACCAGCACCGGCCGTGCGCGCAATCTGCGCTCCCTTACCCGGCATCATCTCGACGCAATGCATCGTCGTGCCTACCGGGATGTTACGGATAGGCAGGCAGTTACCTGGCTTGATCGGCGCCTCGGGCCCATTCATCAGCTGATCGCCCACTGACATACCTTTGCTGGCGATGATGTAACGGCGCTCGCCATCGGCATAGCAGAGCAGGGCAATGTGCGCGCTGCGGTTCGGGTCGTACTCGAGCCGCTCGACTTTTGCAGGAATCCCGTCCTTGTTGCGACGGAAATCAACGATACGGTAATGCTGCTTGTGACCACCACCCAGATGACGGGTCGTGATATGGCCGTTGTTGTTGCGGCCAGCACTCTTCGATTGCTTCTCGATCAGGCCGGTATGCGGACGACCCTTGTAGAGGTCGGGATTGACCACCTTCACCATGCCGCGACGGCCGGGCGAGGTCGGCTTTAACTTGACCAGTGCCATTATTTAGCCTCCTCGGTGAAGTTGATTTCCTGACCGGGCTTCAGGCAGACAAATGCGCGACGGGTGTGGTTACGGCGACCGGTGAAACGGCCAGCGCGCTTGACTTTGCCCGGGCGGTTCGAGACCTGCACCGAATCCACCTGCACCTTGAACAGCAGCTCGACAGCGGCCTTGATCTCGGGCTTCGTGGCATCCGACGTCACGAGGAAAACAACCTGCTCATTCTTCTCTGCCACGAAAGTCGCCTTCTCCGAAATGACCGGAGCGAGCAAAACCTTCATCAGGCGCTCTTCAGTATGTTTGATGACTGCGCTCATGCCAGCATCTCCTCAATCTTTGCCAGTGCCGGCTTGGTAATCAGCACTTTCTTGAAGAACACCAAGGACACCGGATCAGCCTGACGCGGCTCACAAATCAGCACGTTGGGCAGATTGCGGGAGGCCAGCAACAGGTTCTCATCCAGACTGTCGGTAATGACCAACACGGAGTCCAGACCCATCGTCTTGAGCTTCTGTGCGAGCAGTTTGGTCTTCGGCGCCTCGACGGAGAGGCCTTCGATCACTGACAGACGGCCTTCGCGCGCCAACTGCGACAGGATCGAGCAGACACCCGCGCGATACATCTTCTTGTTGACCTTGTGCGAGAAATTCTCTTCAGGCGAATTCGGAAAAGTACGACCACCTCCACGCCAGATCGGCGAGGACGACATACCGGCACGAGCGCGGCCCGTACCCTTCTGGCGCCATGGCTTCTTGGTGGTGTGGGCGACTTCTTCGCGATCCTTTTGCTTGCGATTGCCACTGCGAGCGTTTGCCTGGTAGGCAACCACCAGCTGATGGATCAGCGCTTCGTTGTAGTCGCGGCCGAAAATGGTGTCCGGCGCAGCGACGTTGGACGACGCCTGCCCTTGTGCATTCAGGAGCTTGAGTTCCATCGCTTAGCCCCCCTTCTTTGCTTTGACTTTGACGGCCGGCAGCAGCACAACCTGGCCATTCTTGGCGCCGGGAACAGCACCCTTGACGAGGATTAGCTGACGCTCAGCATCAACACGCGCGATCTCGAGGTTTTGCACGGTACGGGTGACATCACCCATGTGACCCGTCATGCGCTTGCCCGGAAAAACGCGCCCCGGATCCTGCGCCATACCAATCGAACCTGGCACATTGTGCGAGCGGGAGTTGCCGTGAGTGGCTCGGCCTGAGGCGAAGTGATAGCGCTTGATGGTGCCGGCGTAACCTTTGCCGATGGTAACGCCCTGAACATCAACCTTCTGGCCGGCTTCGAACACACTGACTGCGATGGTGTCACCCGGCTTGAACTCAGATGCCTTGGCAGGATCGACAGGGAATTCCTTGAGGACAGTACCTGCCTCTACGCCCGCCTTGGCCAGATGGCCCGCTGCAGCCTTGTTCACGCGGGAGGCGCGGCGCTTGCCGAAAGTAACCTGGACGGCAGAGTAGCCGTCGGTTTCAGGCGTTTTGATTTGCGTCACGCGGTTGTCAGAGACATCCAGAACGGTCACCGGGATCGAATCCCCGTCATCCGTAAAGATGCGCATCATGCCAACCTTGCGACCTAAAAGGCCCAGGCTCATTGTTTTCTCCATTCCCACCTTCGATTGGGCGGGGCTGATGTTTATAAAACTGTAAGGTTGAAAGCGCTTAAAAAGCCAACTTTCACCGAAGCCGGCGATTATAGCCGGGAAATCCTCGCTCCGGCAAGTGCCGCACCTCAGCGTTCAGCGCTTGCAAATCACTGCAACTTAATTTCGACGTCAACGCCGGCCGGAAGATCTAGTTTCATTAGGGCATCCACGGTCTTTTCCGTCGGGTCGACGATGTCCATCAGACGCTGGTGGGTGCGGATCTCGAACTGGTCACGCGAGGTCTTGTTCACGTGCGGCGAACGCAGCACGTCCCAACGCTGCTTCCGGGTGGGCAAGGGGACCGGACCTTTGACGATTGCGCCGGTGCGCTTGGCAGTGTCGACGATCTCGAGGGCCGACTGATCGATCAGGCGATAGTCGAATGCCTTGAGGCGAATACGAATTTTTTGCTTTTCCATCGTGCTTCCTTAAAAGAGCGGGCCGCGAGCGGGCAAGGCCCGCGGCAATCTGTTCATCATCCGGGAGACCGGAGCGGCAATTACTCGATGATCTTGGCGACGACGCCGGCGCCAACGGTACGGCCGCCCTCGCGGATCGCAAAGCGCAGACCTTCTTCCATCGCGATCGGGTTGATCAG
>JBEGNF010000038.1:0-21375 GCA_041182625.1 Pseudomonadota bacterium
TTCATGAAATGAATGGCAGGCTTGAAATTCAAGCGCAGTATTTGGCGTTACTTGTCACCACGGCGTTGCTAGGCAAACAGACTGGCGTCAAGGACATGTACCACGACATTCTATTCACTGATGCGTCTGCGGCGCACTGACTACCCTTGGTCCGACGTATCCCGGCCTACCTATGGGTAGGGTTTGAAAGATGGCACACACCCAAGAATGTAAACTCAAGTCGTTGAGGTTGCGGCCCCACTGGACGGTTGGATTGTTTGCGACAATGGACCCCTCGACTCACACGCCTGAGTGGTGAAATTGGTAGACACAGCGGACTTAAAATCCGCCGCTTACCCGAGAGGGGGCGTACCGGTTCGATTCCGGTCTCGGGCACCAGTATCCAAACGAAACGTCGTTTCAAGCCTCGCCAGGTATGGCCGGCGTTTGTTCTGACTCCGATCTGGAGATTCGCGGATCATCACGTGCACTATGCGGCAATTCTTCAGCCGCTTCGCTTAGATACGAGTCCGCATCAGCTTGGCGTCAGCGCCATAACTCGCCAGCTTGGGCATGAGCTCATCGGCCGGTTCCGCGACCGTCTCAAAACCGAATTGCTCCCAGAAGCGTTGAGAGTTTTGAATCGCTACCAGGCAGGCGAGCGATAATCCGCTGCGCTTCGCGGCATCGATTGAAGCACGTACCAAGGCCTGGGCGACACCTTTCCCTCGTCCGGCCCTGTCCACCGCAAGATCGTGGATGTAGAGCGTGTCTGCACCGGGTGCCAACTCAAACGTTGGAGAGTTCAGCGCAGGGAGGCTGGGGTAAATAATGGGTACTGCAATCAGATACCCGACCGCGCCTTCCCGGGATTCAGCGATCAGGCAAGTACTGGGCGAGGCTAGCATCTTTGCCTGAAGCGAATCGAATGATTCAGGTTCGATCTCGGTATAGCAGTGGTCCTGAATTCGCAGGACATCAGCCCTATTTGAGGTTTTCAAAAATTTAAGCTGGATCATCAGGATGAGTATTTTTTGAGCCAGTTTAGCTTTTTGCGATGGTTAATGCAGGGGCTGAACATCTCTTTGGCGAGATGTGCTTACCGTGGGCACGCGATCGTTCACATCCGCCGCTTGCTGAGAGGCGGCGGACGGGTCCAATGCCGATCTCGGGCGCCAAGTCCCTACACTCCCAGAAATTCACGCGTTTGAGGGTAGCTCTGTCGGGGCCGCTCTCTCATGCCGCACTGCGTCATTGCGTAAAAGTTTCGATCCGACTACAGTCAGGCGGGCGATTCGGTTTTCTCCGAATCACTAAGGGCCAGTCAGCGCCCAGGAACACTGCAAGGCCTGATCAGAAAAATCTCGCTTCACGGGGCGATAACAAAGTCAGACGAGGAGACAGCATGGCAATCAGCGCAAGGCGGCTGCGCCGGTGGTGCGGACGCGTAATAGCGGGTGTATTTTTTCCGATCAGTTTTCTGGTGCCGACGCTCGCTCATGCCGAAGACAGCAAGCCGCTCAGAATCGGCGTTCCCACCTCGGTCCAGCTGCAAGTCGGTCGAGACACGCTCACAGCGGTGAAGATGGCCGTCGAGGAAGTGAACAAGAAGGGCGGCATCCTCGGCCGCAAAGTCGAGTTCGTCTCTGCGGACGAAACGGAGAATCCCGAAACCGGCATCAGCGCCATCCGCAAGCTGGTCGCCGATGAAAAAGTTGATGTACTGATCGGTGGTTATACCAGCGGCGTAACGCTGGCGCAGCTACCGCATATCTCCGCAGCGAAAATGATTTACCTCGGAGTCGGTGCGGCATCGCCCAGTATCACCAACAAGGTCAAGACCGACTACGACAATTACAAATACATCTTCCGCGTCGGTCCCATCAATGCCGCGCATCAGGCGCGCGGACTCGTCGATTACATCTCGAACTTCGTGATCGGCGAGCTGGGCTACAAAAAGATTGCGATCGTCGGCGAGAATGCCAAGTGGGTGCAGGATCTCGTGCCGGTACTGTCCAAGGGCGCGAAAGAGATCGGCGCCGAGATCAAGCTGACCGAGTTATTCGATACACAGACATCGGATTTTTCTCCGCTATTGGCTAAAGTAAAAACCAGTGGCGCACAGTACATGATCGTGATGGTGTCGCATGGCTCGTCCGACATCTTTGCCAAGCAGTGGCATGACGCGCAGGTGCCGGTACCTTACGGCGGTATCGATGTAAAGAGCATGGATGGCGATTTCTTCAGCCGTATCGGCGGCAAATCGATTTCTCAGGTGGCAGGAAATTTTGCGGTACGTGCGCCGCTGACGAAAAAGACGGTACCTTTCTTTGATGAGTTCAAGAAGCGCTCGCCAAATTATCCGGTCTATACCGCGTATTTTGCCTATGATGCGGTGCTGCTGTATGCAGATGCAGTCAGGCGCGCCGGTAGTTTTGATACTGACAAAATCATCAAGGAACTGGAAAAGACGAAGCATGAGGGTATCGCTGGCGAGATCACTTTTGATGAGAACCATGACGTGCAAACCGGCAAGGGCAAGACCAATCTGGTCTTTGCGCAGTGGCAGGACAAGGGTGAGCGTGTCGTCATTTATCCGAAAGAGCTGCGCACCGGGAATTTCATTCTCCCGCCCTGGATGAAAAAATAAGGCTCCATCATGGAGATCCTGATTTATGGCGCTGTCACCAGCGCGATCTACGCGATGCTGGCGGTGGGTTTTACACTCATCTTCGGTGTGGCTCGCGTGCTCAATCTCGCGCATGGCTCTTTCTATGCGCTGGGCGCTTACGGCACCTATGTGGGCACCGGCATTCTCGGTTTGCCGCTGTGGCAGGCTGCGGTGCTGGCCATCGCCTTTGTCGCGCTGTTTGGCGTCATCGTCGAGAAGGTGCTGATCCGGCCGCTGCGTTATTCGCAGCTCGGCGTGCTGATGATCACACTGGCGGTGTCGCTGGTGGTCGAGCAGGCCTTGTTCCTGATCTTTGGTTCCGAGTATCGCAACGTGCCTGCATTCATCGACACCAAGCTGAGCATCGGCGGGGTGGATGTGGCGGGTCAGCGTTTGCTGACGCTGCTGGTGGCCGTGGTATCCATCGGCGCGCTCTATCTGTTCATCCAGCGTACGCGCCTGGGTAGCGCAATTCTCGCGATCTCGCAGGATGCCGAAGCGGCTAAGTACATGGGCATACCGAGCGACCGCATCTTCTCGTTGGTGATGGCGATTTCGGCCTCGCTGGCGGCGTTGGCCGGGGTGCTGGCCGGGCCCTTCTTGTCTGTTCAGCCGTCGATGCACTTGCTGCCGATCGTGAAGGCTTTTGCGATCGTGATTGTCGGCGGTTTGGGTTCCATCCCAGGCAGTATTCTGGCGGCGCTGATGCTGGGCTATGCAGAGACACTGGTTGCGTATCTCGTCTCCACCAGCTGGACTGAGATTGTGTCGGTGCTGGCGACGCTGCTGATGCTGGTGTTCCGCCCGGCGGGTTTCTTTGGCAAGCGCGCCGCATTCTGAGGGCACAGTGATGAGCGGATTCAAGCAACTTGACAAGCTCAGCGGTGCCGCAGGTGCCACTGCATTGTTATTGCTGGCGGCCGCGCCATTGGTATTTCCGGGCACGTATCTGATTGGTGTGCTGACCGTGGCGGCGATCTATGGCATCTGGGCAGTCAGCTGGGATTTCATGTCCGGCCTGACCGGTCGGGAGAATTTCGGGCATTCCCTGTTCATTGGTGTGGGTGCCTATGCCGCTGGTTTTCTGAATGTGCAGATGGAACTCGGCCCCTGGTGGAGCTTGCCGGTGTCCATGCTGCTGGCGATGGGTTTTGCCGTGTTGCTGGGTTTCCCGACGCTGCGGCTGAAGGGGCCTTACTTTGCGCTGGCGATGCTTTCGGCTGCGGTGATCATGCAGCGGCTGATGCTGATTTTTTGGGAACACACCGGCGGCGAGGAGGGTATACAGGATATCGCGCCACTCATCCGAAACCATTTGCATTACTACTGGTTTGTGCTGGCGCTGCTGGGTGTGATCACCTTCCTGCTCGGATGGCTGGCGCGCTCGCGCTGGGGGCTGATACTGCGCGCGATACGCGGCGACGAGGCGACCTGTCTCGCTGCGGGCATTCCGATCACTACCTATAAAATCGTCTCGCTGGTGATCAGCGCGGCGTTTGCAGGACTGGGCGGTGCGCTGTATGCGCACTATCAGTTACAGGTCAGCCCGCAGCTGTTCGCCGTCGTGACCTCGGTCACGATCATCACCATGGTCTATGTGGGTGGCATGGGCACGATCTTTGGACCGGTGGGGGGTGCGCTGCTGCTGACACTGCTGACTGAAGGCTTGCGCAACGTCGGCGAGTGGCGGCTGATGGTCTACAGCGTGCTGCTGATACTCATCATTTTCTTCTTGCCCGATGGCGTGATCGCACCGCTGTGGCGAAGACTGCGTGTCGCGGTAGGAGGCAAGCCATGAGCGAGATACTGCTCGAGGTCGAAGGCCTGGACAAGCGTTTTGGCGGTCTACACGCGGTAAAGAACGTCAACATGACGATTGCGCGCGGAGAGATCGTCGGCATTCTCGGCCCCAATGGCGCCGGCAAGACGACCATGTTCAATTTGCTGACCAACTTCATTGCGCCCGATGCCGGCAAGGTGGTGTTCAATGGCCAGTCGCTGCGCGGCGTAAAGCCGCACAAGATCGTGACGCTGGGCGTGGCGCGTACCTTTCAGCTGTGCCGGCCCTTCGTTGGATTGTCCGTACTGGAAAATGTGCTGGTCGGGAGCCTCGGACCGCGTGTGCATCACCCCGATCTGGGTGAGCGAGCCATGCAGCTATTGTCGCAGGTTGGTCTCGCCGCCAAAGCAGATACCCCTGCCGAGCTGCTCTCTTATGGTGATTTGCGACGACTGGAAATCGCTCGCGCGCTGGCCGCAGAGCCTGAACTATTGATGCTCGATGAACCCTTTGCCGGACTGGGATCATCCGAGATCGAGGCCATCTCTGCGCTGATACGCCAGCTTCATGCGGAGAAGAACCTCACGATACTGCTGATCGAGCACAAGTTGCGCGAGTTCATGCAGCTGGTCTCGCGTGTGATCGCGCTGGATTTCGGCGAAGTGATCGCCGAAGGATTGCCGGCAGAGATCGTCAGCAATCCGCGCGTGATCGAAGCCTACATTGGCAAACAAGACCCCGTGGCGGTGGTGTCATGATGCTCGAACTCGACAAGCTGACCGCTGCCTATGGTCAGGCGATCGCGCTGGAGAATCTGAGTCTTCAGATCGGCAAGGGTGAGCTAGTCGCTATCCTCGGACCGAATGGCGCCGGCAAATCCACGCTGCTGAAAGTCATCTCGCGAGCCTTGCCATCACGGGGCACGCTGAATTTCAACGGACAGTCCTTGCATCAGTACTCGACCGAGCAGGTAGTGGGTCAGGGTATCTGTCATTGCCCGGAGGGTCGGCGCCTGTTTCCCGAACTGTCGGTGATCAAGAACCTGCAGCTCGGTGCGTATTTGCGTCATGATCGCGATGCGGTCGCGCGCGATCTGGAGCGCGTCTATGCACTATTCCCGATACTGGCCGAGCGGCGCGATCAGATCGTCAGCACGCTCTCGGGAGGGCAGCAGCAAATGGTCGCGATCGGCCGCGCGCTGATGGGCGCGCCGCAGCTGCTCTTGCTGGATGAGCCCTCGGTGGGCATTGCGCACCGGCTGAAGATGGAAATCTTCGCGGCGATCCGCAAGATTTGCGATGCCGGGGTGGCGATTCTCGTGGCCGAACAAGATGCCCAGTCCGCACTGCATATTGCCGACCGCGCTTATGTACTGGAACACGGCAGCGTCGCCCAAGAGGGCACGGCGAAGGCCTTGTCCTCGGATGACCGCATCCGCAAGATTTATCTGGGTGTGGCCTGATCGGCTCTGACCCAAGCCCTGCGGTGTCGTTGACACCGATTTACACTGGGCCTCGACGGATTACCGTCTACCTTCTGCTAGAGTCTGTGGCGTCTGCCGCCCGCAGGGCGACGCCTGAATCATCTCCATGACGACCAAAGACGCCAACACCGCGCAGTCCGCCGCCGAGCCTGTGATGCAGGATGAATCGGCGGTGCTCGCATCTGCAGCGATGCCTGAGTTGCCGGCAAATGCAGAGGCTGCGGCGCCACCGGCCCCCGACTTAGCGCAAACGCCGGCGCTGTTGGGCGATGCCGACGCAGATTCAAATGCAGATGCAGATGCGGTACTTGAAGCGGGACCTGATGCTGATCCAGATCTCGCGCAGGTCACGATGACTGACGGAGAAGCGTCAGTCGCTGAAGAAGTGCCGGAACCACCACCCCCCAAACCGGTTCAGCTTATATTCTGGAACGAGAGGGCTCCTGCCTCGGCAGGCTGCTGGGTGTCGTGGCGCGAGGCAGGATTTGAGTGCCGTGGCAAGATCGAGAAAGGCCTGTTCACCGCCACCTGCAAAGGTTATGGCGGTTCAGCGAAATCACAGCCGATCGAGCTCTTGCTCTGGCGACGCTTTGTCTCTCAGGGGGAGGCGATTGCCGTGATGGATCGCACGCTGTCATTTGACCCGCTCGAGGCGGAGAATCTGGGTTTCGAGGTACACAGCCGCGTGATGATTCCGTTCTTGCAGACCTCAGGTGCCCTCGACGAAGAACACACGGCCGTCGGCAGCTGACTGGCGAAGTTCAATCAGCGTTATGTACGCTGGCGATTCATACCAGGCCAGAGCCGCTTCCATCGATGGAAACTCGACGATCACGGTGCGCAAGTTATCGTGATGCGCTTCGTCGGCGCCCTCCATTTGCATGCGCTTTCCTCCCCTGACCAGAAAACGTGCATCCGCAGCTTGAAGCGTGGCGACCACTTGCTGGCGGTAGCGCTCGTAGGCCTCCATATCGTGGACCGTCAGTTCGGCGATCAGGTAGGCTTTTCGCATGACATATCCTTTACGATCAGGGCAGCGCTTGCCGCAGGAAAGTCTGTAATTCGCCGGGATCGCGGATCCCGATGGCACGGTCAATTTCCTTGCCTTGCTTGAAGATGATCAGCACGCTTTGTGCTTTGGAATGGAAAAATTTCACGGCCTTGCGTTGAGAGTCAAAATTCACTTCGAAGAATACGACCTCTTGGAACGCGGGAGAACGCATTGCCGCATTGACTTCCACATCCTGGGCCTTGCAGATACCGCACCAGTCGGCATGCACATGAACAACGATGGTCTTGCCCTCAGCATTCAGGGTGTCGAATTCCTGCTGCGTGTAGAACTTGCCCGCAGCCTGTGCAGGCAATAACGACGGTGGGGACAGCATCAGAGTCAGCAGCAGAGTCAGCAGCGTGAGGAAGCGGGTCAGTGGTTTCATATCAGTGCTCGGTATCGACTTGCCCGGGCAGAGTTGAATGCGCCCAGCGGATGCTCGCCAACTGGCGCAACACCCCGACTTGGGGCTTGCGCCCAGATCCGTTAGCATAGACCATACTTACAGGCTTGAAGGCAAAATCGCCTGCTTGGTCGGGCAGTAATAGCAATTTACAAACATCACCGCAAAAGCGACGAATAAAAACGACCGCTGTCAGCGACGAAAAAACACCCATAAAGAACCACCTAGAAAAACCCATAGGAGACATCATGAACGATCACGCCGAGCTGTCGGTTATTCAACTGAACCAGCAGCATCTGGGTAATGGCAACGCGCGCAGCCTTCCTGCCATCCCCAAGTTCGGCACGCTGGCAGAGGAACGGCTGCATCGCAAGCAGAAGCTCGCTGGCGCGTTTCGGCTGTTCTCCCGCTTTGGATTTGATGAAGGTGTCGCTGGGCATATCACCGCGCGCGACCCCGAGTTCACTGACACTTTCTGGGTCAATCCCTACGGCGTGCATTTCAGTCAGGTGAAAGTCTCCAACCTGATCCGGGTCGATCATCATGGCAATGTGGTGGAGGGCGACCATCCGGTGAACTGCGCGGCTTTTGCGATTCACTCGGCAATCCATACGATGCGTCCTGACGCGAACGCCGCCGCGCATACTCATTCGCCTTATGGCCGTACGTGGTCAGCGCTGGGTCGTCCGCTCGATTACATCACACAAGACGTTTGCGCGTTTTATAACGATCACGCAGTCTATGATGATTTTGGCGGCGTCGCCATTGAGGTAGACGAGGGCGTTCGTATCTCAAAGGCGCTGGGACAGAACAAGGCGGCGATTTTGCAGAACCACGGCATTCTCACCGTGGGGGAGACCGTGGATGCGGCTGCATGGTGGTACATCTGTCTGGAACGCTGCTGTCAGGTGCAACTGATGGCCGAGGCAGCGTCGCACGGCAAGCCACTCAAAATGATCTCCGCCGCATCGGCGCAGCAAACCTATGACATCGTGGGTTCGCCTTACGCAGGCTGGTTCCAGTTTCAACCGCTGTATGCGAGGATACTGAAAGAGCAGCCTGATTTTCTTGACTGACACCCCAGCCAGTAATGCCAGTCAGTGAAGCGTCCAGATTGTCCCTGATCATCGAAAATCTCAAAGTCACTGTATCCCGGCCTGCGCCGGGATGACGTTTTAGATGCTAGCGGCCTTTATATCGTCGTCCCGGCGCAGGCCGGGACCCAGCGTCTTTTGTTGAATGCAGGGACTTTTGGGCTTAACTGACTGGCATTGCCCTGGCCAGCGCATTTTTTAAACGCCAAGACAATTCGCGGGGCGCGCATTGTCGTGCTCCGTGGTGTGCGCTGCATTGCGCACGAGTTAAGCTTCATGACGACCCTCACCAGAACCCCAGAGACTTTTGATTACGTGATCGTGGGAGCCGGCGCCGCCGGCGCCATCCTTGCGCATCGTTTGAGCGAAGACCGGCAGGCGACGGTCTGCCTGCTCGAGGCAGGTGGCAGCGACTGGCATCCGTGGTTGCATATTCCTGCCGGTTTCATCAAGGTGCTATTTAACCCGGCCTACACCTGGCAGTTCAGTTCCGAGCCGCATGAGCAAACATCAGGACGCCGCGTCCCGCTGCCTCAGGGGCGGGTGCTCGGCGGCTCCAGTTCGATCAATGGGCTGGTGTACAACCGGGGCCAGCGAGAAGATTACGACCACTGGGCGACATTGGGCAATCGCGGCTGGAGCTATGCGGAGGTCTTGCCGTATTTCCGTCGCACTGAGCGCAGGATGACGGGCGATGAGAGGTATCGTGGTCGGGAGGGTATGCTGCCGGTCTCGGACATCGACTGGCATCATCCTATCAACGAGGCTTTCATCGCCGGTGCGCAAGGGCTCGGCATGCCGCGCAATCCGGATTACAACGGCGCGAAGCAAGAGGGCGTTGGTTACTTCCAGCGCACCATTGATCAGGGCTGGCGCATGAGCACGTCACGAACGTTTCTTTGGCCGGTGAAGGGTAGACCGAATCTGGATATTCGGACCCACGCACAAGTGACCCGGCTGGTGCTGGAAGGCAGACGAGCTCAAGGTGTCCGTTATGCGCGCGACCGCGACATGCATGAAGTCCGGGCGCGCCGCGAAGTGATCGTTTGTGCCGGCGCGATCAATACCCCGCGTCTCTTGCAGCTCTCGGGTATCGGTGATGCCGAACATCTTCAGTCGCAGGGGATACGTGTCGCGCATCACTTGCCGGGTGTCGGACAGAATCTGTCCGATCATTTTTCGATACGTCTGGTGGCACGCGCGAAAAATGTTCGCACGATGAATGAAATGGCGCGTGGCCTCGGTCTGGTGGCGCAGGTGGTGCGCTGGTTGCTGGGCAAGCCCAGCATACTGGCGCTCAGTCCTTCGTTAGTGCATTTTTTCTGGAAGTCACGTGCAGACCTTGTGCGCCCCGACTTGCAGGGCGTGTTTTCACCTGCGAGCTACCGCGAGGGCTATGTCGGCATGCTCGACAATTATCCGGGCATGACCTGCGGTGTCTGGCAGCATCGCCCAGACAGCCGGGGCCAGGTGCTCATCCGAGGCGCCGATCCTTTTGCACCGCCGCTGGTGCAGCCGAATTATCTGGCGGATGAGCGCGATCGCATGACACTGATCAATGGCGTTCGACTCGCCCGACAACTGCTGCAGACACCGGAGCTGGCGCCTTATGTGGCGTCTGAATCCATGCCGGGTGCCGGCAAGACCAGCGACGAAGAGCTGCTCGGCTTTATCCGCCAATACGGGGTGTCGTCATACCATTTGAATGGCACAGCACGCATGGGCACGGCAGACGATAAAATGGCGGTTGTGGATGCGCAGCTTCGGGTGCAGGGCTTGCAAGGCCTTCGCGTCGCAGACTCGTCAGTCATGCCGACCGTACCCTCGGCGAACATTTGCGCGGCGACGATGATGATCGCGGAAAAAGCTTCCGACATGATCCGCGGTCTCCCACCGCTGCCGCCTGACACCGCCGCCTGAAGGCGGCCATCGCTCGAAGACAACATAACAATAAAAAAAGGAACAGAGACGATGCAAGCATTTGATTACGTGATCGTCGGCGCTGGCGCCGCCGGCTGTCTACTGGCGCACCGTCTGTGCGAAGACGGCCGCTACACTGTGTGCGTGCTGGAAGCGGGTCCTTCGGATATCAATCCGTACCTTCATATTCCTGCCGGCTTCATCAAGGTCGGCCATGACCCGCGCTACACCTGGGATTTTTCTACCGAACCGGCAGAGGGCTCTGCCGGCCGACGTGTTGTCACCCGCATGGGTCGCACGCTGGGCGGATCAAGCGCGATCAACGGCTTCAACTACACGCGCGGTCAGGCAGAGGATTACGACCAGTGGGCGGCACTGGGCAATGCCGGATGGAGCTATCGCGAGGTGCTACCTTACTTCCGACGGACTGAGCGACGTATCGGCGAGCACGACCCAGCAGTACGCGGTAGCGACGGTCTGCTGCCTGTTACCGATTGCGACTGGCGCCACCCCTTGTGCGACGCTTTCATCGAGGCAGCGGGCGATGAACTGGGGATTCCCAAGCATGCGGATTACAACCGAGGTCAATTGACGGGTGCCGGTTACTACCAGCGATGGATTCATCAAGGGCGTCGCATCAGCGCGGCCACTGCGTTTCTCACACCGGCGAAGGCCACCGGCCGGCTGGAGGTGAAGACGCATGCGCATGTGACGAAGATCCTGTTTGAAGGTAAGCGCGCCGTTGGTGTGGAATTTCAACGCGAGCGCGGCGGACCGATACAGCGTCTGATGGTGCGGCGCGAACTGATTCTTTCGGCGGGTGCGGGTAATACGCCCAGGATCTTGCAGCACTCAGGCGTGGGTCCGGCGGAGTTTTTGCAGCAGATCGGCGTGCGCGTGGTACATGCAATGGACGAGGTGGGCGAGAACTTCCAGGACCATTACATGGTGCGTACCATCCTGCGCGTGAAAGGTGTCACCACCATTAATCACACCGCACGCGGTGTGCGCTTGCTTGGTGAGATCATCAAATGGGCGCTCGGAAAGCCCAGCGTGCTGGCAATCAGCCCCTCGGTGGCCTACGCATTCACGAAGTCGCGCCCCGAGCTGGCGCTCGACGACCTGCAGTTTCATTTTTCTCCCGGAAGTTACGCATCCGGCGTGGCGGGCAAACTGGATGATTTTCCGGGCATGACGCTCGGCTACTACCAGTTGCGCCCCACGAGCGTGGGCAATGTGCGCCTGCGCTCGCTGGATCCTTTTGAGCTGCCGGCCGTGCAACCCAACTATTTGCAAAGCGAACAAGATCGTCGGGTGGCGATCGATGCACTACGGCTGGCAAGACGCATTCTGCACAGTGCGCCCTTCCAGAAGTACATCGAGCGCGATGAATTCCCGCCACCCGGTGCAACGACCGACGACGAGCTGCTTGATTGCGCGCGGCAGCGCGGCACGACGAGCTGGCACTTTATTGGCAGCTGCAGCATGGGCAAGGTGGTCGATGCCGAGCTGCGCGTCAAAGGTCTGGATGGCTTGCGTGTAGTCGATGCCTCGGTGATGCCGACTATGCCTTCGGGGAATACTGGCGCACCCACCATGATGATCGCTGAAAAAGCTGCAGACATGATCCTTGGACGCGCACCGCTTCCTGTTGCCTGAACTCGTCCGCAGTAGATAAGCGCGCAGCGGCAGTCGGCGCGATAATGTGGCAGACTAGTTTGCATATGATTTTTCTGCTGCCGATTGATGAAGCCTGCTGATTTCACCCTGGACAATTTGCTGAAGGTCGAGCCTGAGGTCTTGTACCAGAGAGCGCTACGCTGGCGTAACGGAGATGAGGTGCCGCAGGATCTGCGCAGCGCACGTCGTCTGTTTGGTTTCGTGGCCCTGTACGGACATTCCGCCTCGCGCTACATGCTCGGGCTGATGAATGACAAGGGTGAGGGAGGCGAGAAAAATTCGGTACGCGCGCTGATGTGGTTCCGGCTTGCCGCCGGCCGTGATGAGCCGCGCGCAACGGCGCAGATTCAGCGATTATCTTCCGAGCTGAAACCGGCCGAGGTCAGGCAGGCACAGGCCTTGGTGGTCGAGGGCGATCATGTGCGCCAGAGTTTTTCCAGAGTACGGCGCGAAGCAGACGGTGAGGCCATGTCTTTTCTCGGGCGCTGTGTATTCGAAGGGGTGGGCGCCGAGCCTGATCCCGAGCTGGCCTTGAACTGGCTGCGCCCTGCAGCGTCGCAGGATGATCCGCACGCGCAGCTGCTGCTGGCCATCGCCTATGCGTACGGCCAGGGCGTAGCCAGCGATCCGGACGAAGCGCAGCGACTATTCCGGCTGTCCGCATCGCAAGACCATGTCGAGGCCAATTACGAGTGGGCGAAATTTCTTGAACAGCAGCTGCACGATCGCAGCGCGCGTATCAAGGCGACCGAGCTGTACGATATCGCCGCCCGTCACGGCCATCTGAAGTCACAGTTGAGGCTGGGTCAGCTGTTTCGTGAGGCCGAGGTCGGCGCCCGCGCCCCTGCCGAGGCGTCGGGTGATTCAGAAAACCAGGGCCCGCGCAAAAAGCTTGTCTACAAGCACAGCCATTCGCCGAATCTGGTCTGCGCGTTGCAGTACTTCAGTATGGCTGCCAAGCAAGGACATGTGGAGTCCCAATTCGAGCTGGGACAGATGTATGCGCAGGGATTGGGCACGCCGCAGCGTTTCGAAGACGCCGTCGCATGGTTCGAGCGCGCGGCAAAGCAGGGACATGCGAAAGCGCAGTTCAATCTGGCGTTCATGATCTCTCATGGGCAAGGGGTGGAAGAGAGTCTGTTAAAAGCCTACGAGTGGTACCGGATCAGTTATTTGTGCGGTTACGCCATCGCCAAGCAATCGATGGAAGTCGCCAAAAAAAAACTCTCGCCTGGCGAGGTAGAAATGGCAGACTGGCGTGCCGACAGCGTCATACACAGGCTGAAAGAGCGAACTGATTAACACCGGAGATCTGCGATGCGCTTGCCAATGATGTTTTCTTTTATGCTGGTGGCTGCATCCCTCGCCCATGCGGGCCAGGCCGGACTCTCCATCTTGCGCGAGACCCGCGATGGCATTCTCTACCTCGATCGCGACAGTATCGAAAAAAAGGACAACATCCAGCGCGTGATGAGCACGCAGGATTTCCATCGAGTACAGAATCTCGATGGTCACGAATACCTGAGTGCGAAAGCTTGGTACGAAGTCGATTGCGCTTCGAAGAAAATCCGCCAGGTCAGTCTGGAAGTCTTTCCGGACAATATGGCGATGGGCGGCGCCATCTACAGCAAGACCGAGGCGCAAGCTTGGACAGCGGCTGCTGACGACAGCCATCCCGGGGTAATCTGGAAAGGCGTTTGCGGCAAACCCTGATCCGTATCAAAACCGAGATGCAGGTTGTTCTGTATTCGATCATTCAGGCGATACCTACAACGCGATCTGCTAGTCTGAGCTTCACACAGAGAGTTGATAGTCGCCCAATCATTCGTTATGCAGCCATTGCTGGCGATGTTCGCACGAGTTTGTATTGCTTTATGCACGAAAGATTGAAACTATTACCGGCTCCCATGTTCTGATCGCAGGTCTGCAGGCTGTCAGTCATACTGACTAGCAACGCGCCTGCGGAGTGTTTATCAGCCACTGACTAAAAGGAAACCGATGAAAACCTGCCTGACTCTTCTGGCGATTGTGATGCTCGCGGCCTGCAGCAATCTACCCATGACTTCTTCCAACCAGCCCGGACAAGTGCAGCATCCGGATGTTTTCCGGTCCTATCAGGACTGACCCGGCGTGATCGTTTTCCCTTCAAGGCGTGGAGGCTGCAGCCTCCCGTCTTTTGCGGGGTATTTTTTAAGAAAGCTTTCCCGACATCGCGAACTCTTCATGTAGAATCTGAACGGTCGTGCTATTAAAAAGACCGTACGGAGACTGCATGGACCTGAACTATGCGCCAGAGGATCTGGCGTTCCGCGATAGGGTACGCGCATGGATAGATGCGAACCTGCCCAAAGACCTTCAGCACAAGGTACTGAATCACCGACGCTTGAAGCGCGATGATTTCGTGCGCTGGCATCGTATCGTGCACCAACAGGGCTGGGTTGCACCGAACTGGCCAGTGGAGCATGGCGGCACCGGCTGGAGCAAGGTGCAGCAGCACCTCTGGGAAGAAGAATGTGCACGGGCCGGCACGCCGCCGATTCTTGCGTTTGGCGCGAACATGGTCGGCCCGGTCATTATCGCCTTTGGCAACGAAGCGCAGAAGCGCTACTACCTGCCGCGCATCCTCTCTTGCGAGGACTGGTGGTGTCAGGGTTACTCCGAACCCGGCTCGGGCTCTGACCTGGCGTCGCTGAAAACTCGTGCTGAGCGCAATGGAGATCATTACATCGTCAATGGCCAGAAAACCTGGACCACGCTCGCGCAGCACGCCGATATGATGTTCTGCCTGGTGCGTACTGATACCGGCGCGCGCAAGCAGGAGGGCATTTCTTTCCTGCTGATCGACATGAAGACGCCCGGCATTACCGTACGCCCCATCATCACGCTGGATGAAGACCACGAGGTCAATGAAGTCTTCTTCGATAACGTGCGCGTGCCGGTGCAGAACCTGGTCGGTGAAGAGAACCGTGGCTGGACCTACGCCAAATACCTGCTCGGGCATGAGCGCACCAACATCGCTGCCGTCGGCCGTTCCAAGCGCGAGCTGATGTTCATCAAGCGGCTGGCGTCGCGGATGCAAAAGGGTGGTCGCCCGCTGATCGAAGATCCGGTCTATGCGCACAAGGTGGCTGCGCTGGAGATGGACTTGATGGCGCTGGAAGTGACGGTCTTGCGCGTGATCTATCTGGAAGCGAAGCAGCGCGCGCCTGGGCCCGAGGCGTCCATGCTCAAGGTGAAAGGTACCGAGATACAGCAGCGGCTGACCGAATTGATGGTCGAGGCTGCCGGTCCGCTCGGCTTGCCGTTCGATCCCGTCTATCTGGAAGGTGAGAGCGAGCACAGCATCGCCGAAGACGATGACAGCGCGCCGCTGATGCCGTACTACTTCAACTACCGCAAGACCTCGATCTACGGCGGCTCAAACGAGATCCAGCGCAACATCATCACCCAGATGATTCTGGGATTGTGAGGAGACACCATGGACTTCGATCTCTCCCCCGAGCAGCAGCAATTGTCCGATGCGATCGCACGCTGGACCGAGAAGGATTACAGCTTCGAGAAACGCAAGCAGATTATTCATTCCGATACCGGTACTTCCGGGCCCGCATGGCAGGCGCTGTCCGAGCTGGGCGTGCCGGCCTTGCCGGTGCCTTCGGATCATGAGGGCTTTGATGGTACGCCGGTGGATCAGATGGTCGTGATGCAGGCCCTGGGGCGTGCACTGGTCGTCGAGCCGGTGTTTGCCACTGCGCTGGGCGTGCAATTCCTGAAACTGGCGGGCAGTCATGGTGAGCTGCTGTCGCAAGTGGCCAGCGGTGAACTAAAGCTTGCCTGCGCGCTGAATGAGCGCCAGTCGCGGCACGAGTTGCAAGATATCGCTGTAGGTGCGCGCCGCGATGGCGATGCTTATGTGATCAATGGCGAGAAAACCGGTGTGATTCACGGCGCACAGGCAGGGCAGCTGATCGTTTCTGCGCGAAGCAGTGGTGCGCAGCGTGACGAGCAGGGCATCTCACTGTTCGTCATTCCTGCGCAGACTTCGGGCATCAGCATTCGTGATTCACGCAGCAATGACGGATTGCGCATCGCCACGGTTCGCTTCTCCGGTGTGCGTGTGTCGGCCAGTGCTCTGCTGGGCGCTGAGGGCAAGGGATGGGATTTGCTGGATGCAGCTGCCGATCACGGCGCGGTGCTGTTGTGCGCCGAGGCGCTGGGTGCGATGGAGGCATTGCAGACAGCGACTCTGGAGTACATTCGCACCCGCCAGCAGTTCGGTGTACCTATCGGTAAATTCCAGGTACTGCAGCATCGCATGGCCGACATGTTCATGCAGCTGGAACAGGCGCGCTCAATGACCATGCTCGCCGCAGTGAAAGTGTCTTCCGCTGACGTGGCCGAGCGTCGTCGTATTGTGTCTGCGGCCAAGGCGCGCGTTGGCGAGGCCATGAAATTCGTCGGCCAGCAGGCGGTGCAGCTGCATGGCGGTATGGGTGTCACCAATGAGATGCCTGCCGCCCACTACTTTAAGCGCCTGTCAGCGATCGAGCTGACGCTGGGCGATACTGATCATCATTTGGCGCGCTTCATCGCGCAACCGGGTTTTGCGCAAGCCGCCTGATTTTTAATAGAGAATAAAAATGACCGTAAGAATGTTTAAAAGCGTCGCCGATCTGCAAGCCGAAGTCGGCAAGGAAGTCGCGATCTCGGAGTGGATGACCATGGAGCAGTCCCGCGTGAATCAGTTCGCCGAGGCCACTGACGATCCGCAATGGATTCATGTCGATGTCGAGCGCGCGAAACGAGAGTCACCGTTCGGCACCACTATCGCACATGGATTTCTGACGCTGTCGCTGATCCCCAAGCTGTTTGAATCAGTGGTCGTTCTCCCGCAGGGGAAGATGAGCATCAACTATGGCCTGAACAAGGTACGCTTCCCGTCACCGGTGCGCGTTGGCAGCCGGTTGCGCGGGCGCTTCAAATTACTGGAGGTCGAGCAGCTGGATGGCTGCATGCAAAGCGTCTGGCAGATGACGCTGGAATGCGAGGGGCAGGACAAGCCGGCGTGTGTGGCGGAGTCGGTGTTGAGGATGTATTTCTGAGCTGATCAGGAAAAATTATCAATAATCAGGCGATCGTAATTTATTTGAATTGTTAGAAAGAGAATTTTTAATTGTCTGGATACGTGCTCGGGATTCGGTATCATTTTCGGGAATTTTCTTGTAAATGTTGTCCAGTGCCTTCAGCATTTGCGTGATTTCTCTCTTGGATTTTGGCCTGGCGCGCTCGGACATTAAGTCATAGGTGTAATGTGCGATTTTTTTTATTTTTTCTCTCTCTGAAGAGGTAATCGTTTTTGAATCAGGCTGCATCGAATCGATAAACTTAGTCACTCCTAGCTTCGTTTCAAGATCATATTCTGTATCTAGTTTTACGTGAACCCGGGGCGTGCTATCACCAGGGGAGGCATGAGGTTCATAGTCGAATGTCTTACTGCCTTCTAAGCCTCTGCGTGTCTCAAAACGGTCTATCAAGCCTATGTGTGTCTCAAAACTGCCTATTATTTTATCTACTGCCGATGGATTACTTTTGTTGAGTTCAAGTGGGTTTGTTATCTTAGAGCGAGTGGATTCAACTTCGTTATAATGTAGCGTACCGCAGAGACATTTTTCTACCTGCTCGCCTGCCGACTTTATCCCCTTGAAATAATCTTTTATGCATCTCCATAAGGTCTGTTTCGCAGCCTCTCTTTGAAATAAATATACCGTTGGTTTATTGGTTTCTTTGTTATGGATGGTTTCCTCCATCCAGATGGGATTATCAAGTCCCTGAGTGCGCGAGATTTTAAATGTTGTTGTGATCGCATTAGACATGCGGTTTCCTTTCTATCGCAAAATACAGATGGGCCTTTCTGGAGTGAGTGAAGTATCAGGACGGAATGTTCTGGAGGTGCACCTCCAGAATTGATGTGGGCCTGCACTATGTTGAATTGAAGCTTAGGCTATCGCGCAACCGGAAAATCACTGCCGAGCTCACAACGCCGGTGCGATAAAGCACTGTATCTGGGCGTGGTTTCAGCTGGTTATCGATGCCATTGAATAAATTTCGGTCATCCGTTGATATTCCTGTTGCTGGGTTATCATTTTTTCGCAAACTCATGCAGCGAAAATTGGGAGATCGCCTTTCAGGTGGTTTTTGCTTTTCCCGGTTGAGCCATCCAGTGAGATGAAACGATGAACCGGATCGTTCGCCGATATCTGATCGGCTGAATCGTCAGCGGGATTGTCGGTTATCGCAGTGCTTTCGGATAGCGCTTTATTGAATGAATACGCGGCTTCTGCAGCTTGCTGGAGTGGCGAAGTTTCATTGGTGTTTACTTGCCTTCTGGCCTGTTGAAACGTCTCTTCAAGCGATCGAATGGACGTCATCAATATTGACAAGGCTTGCAAGGTGAGCCCTTCCCATTTCAAGTAATCTGATCTCACGCGCGTTGGTAAGCATTGCTTGAAAAGCTTGTCCAGATCGCTCGTTACTTCTTGGTTATTCTGTTCGTTTTGTAATTTTTTTATCAGTTCACTTGCTATCTTTCTACCCTCATCACTGCCTTGGATTTCCACTTGTTTTATCAAAGAAAAAATTGCTGCGGCAATATCTTCTGGGGCAAGTGATACCGCAACAGCGTCGCGAACAAAATTCCATTGAGGTTGAAAGAGATCGGCGGGAGCTTTCTTTTTTTCTGCTGCAATATCTTCCATAGAGTTCATCATAGATTTTTTTGCAGCAGCAATTTTATTTTTATGATCAATGAACTCTGTTTTTTTTGCCTCCTTCAGATCTTCGGTGTGACCATGGATTAGGGTATCGAATTGGTCGGGTGATGGAAGTTGGGTGTAGCGATGGTCAGGTTTTTTTGTGATGCCTGCATCTTTGAGTCGGTTATTCCTCTTCGGGCCATCATTCCATATCGTTGCGGCGAATGGTTTTGCCTTGTCCTCGCCAAAGCCAGTCTCCAGATTCATCATTTGCCTGAAGTATTCTCCATCACGTTGCAAAGCACTCCGAAAATATCGGTTGATCACGTGGACCTTTTCTTGCAAGCCTGTCTCGCTCTGTTGATGTTCATTCAAACCCGAGAGTGTAGCCAGATCGAAAAGTAGCGCATCATTCATAACCCCGTGGCTGTACAGGCTTCTTTGGTCCTGATGGCACTCCACCAGCTTTACATGTCCCAGATATTTTTCTGTCATTTCATTAAATGCCTGACGTTTTTTTTCTCGTGTTTTATCTGCTCCTTCGTTCAGTGTGGTGTTCAAATTGATCAGACTGTTGCCCTGATCCCCCTGCAAGCCGTGCTGCGTAACGCCTGCCTGTGATACGGCATATGGCTCTGTCAGGCTCTTGTTTTTATTGTCCAGGTAGTACTCTACGAATGCAGCATCGTGGTTTGAGAAGATGACGTCAAAAGGCTGTCCTTTATCATGGAGAAATTCGAGGATGCATAAAGTGAACCAGTCATTCTGTCCGCGATCGGCGAGCAGATCTCCCAGCAGGACCAGATTTTTCGGAGGTGTCACAAGCTCGAGGCAATGGGGAAGAGTTTCCTTAAAACCGGCCACATCGTTATCGTCGATCTTCCTCATCAGTTCTTTCCATGGTTTCTGGGCATCCCCTTTCACCCGGGCAATGCCAGTCTGCACAAGAAAGTGCGTCAGCATCTTGCTATTGCCATGCATGTCACCGCCGGTGATTTCGTTTGCGCGCCGCAATTCTGGCGGAGGAGCGGCGGGCAGCTGCCCATCTTGAATATTTACTGGAATCTTTTGCTCACCAAGATTCACGGATTTTTTATTCTTATCCAGCGCCTGGCTGATAGTGGAATGATCAGTGAGCTGTATTCCGGCAAGCCGGTTTTTCCCCAGCTTGATTGATTGCCCGGTAGGGTCCAGAGGATTTTTTTGAAAATTTTGTAGTGCGCTTCTGTCGATAATCAGATCGGCACCGTTGTCGAACCATCCTCGCATGACACTCGCGGTAAATTCGACTCGCAGTTTTCCGTCGGCAGAGAAGCATTTGTCCGGATATTGAATGATGGCCAGCATGGCCAGCAATTTGTTCCCTGAGGCTGACAGCTTGTCAAGGCCGAAAATATTATGGTTGGAACGTATGACCTCCCGTATTTTCTCCAGGTCGGGATCAGATTTGGTCAGATCAAAGATCTCTCTGACCAGTTGCGGGACGTTCCGAATAGGGCGATCTGTATTTGGTTTCGATAATAAATGTTTAATCGAGTCAATCGCCTCGTTGAAAGCCTGTTCTTTCGCCGCTGCATCCAGCTTTGTTTCGCGAGCGCCCAGGACTTGATAACTGGCCTTGGCCGCAGTGTTGATAGCCATCCGTCATGTCCTCCACGCTCGCCCGCTGGGCTTCCGCTCTCTCGCAAAGACTAATAGAAAGCCGGCAGAGGATTACATGGCGCAAATGCACTATCAGCAGGCAAAAATGCAACGTTTACCGGCGATTGAGCGCTACAGCGTTTAGCACCGGGGGTGATTTCCTAGCGTTTCTGATACTGCGCCGCTCCAAACAGCATTTCTTTCGACTTCTCATCCAGCAGCGGCTTGCGCAGGTCTGCCAGCACCTGCACACCGCGCTGCACCGCAGGGCGTGCAGCGATCTCATCATGCCAGCGTTTGGCATCCGGGAAGTCTGCCCAGTCGATCCCCTGATTCTTCCATGAGCGTGTCCACGGGAAGCAGGCGATATCGGCAATCGTGTACTCATCACCGGCGATGTAGCGATGTTTGGACAATTGCTTGTCCATCACGCCATACAGACGCTTGGCTTCATTGGTGTAGCGATTCACCGCGTACTCGATCTGCTCGGGTGCGTAGATGCGGAAGTGATGCGCCTGCCCGAGCATGGGGCCCAGACCGCCCATCTGGAACATCAGCCACTGCAATACGGTGAATTTTTCGCGGTCGGTTTGGCCGAGGAATTTATTCACTTTGCTCGCCAGATAAACCAATATGGCGCCCGACTCGAACATCGACATCGGCTGACCATCCGGGCCGTCAGAATCGACAATGGCCGGGATCTTGTTGTTCGGCGAGATCGCGAGAAATTCCGGTTTGAATTGATCGCCCTTGCCGATATCGATGTTGTGCGCGCGGTAGGGCAGGCCGCATTCCTCCAGCATGATGTGGACCTTGTGCCCGTTTGGCGTGGCCATCGAATAAACGTCGATCATGGTCGGTTCTCCCAAATGAAAAAGCGCCGGGAAGTCTACACGCCCGGCGCTTTATTTGCTGACAGGATAT
>JBEGNF010000039.1:0-21012 GCA_041182625.1 Pseudomonadota bacterium
ACTGTGGCTCGACCAGTGCCAGCACGAGCTGCATCGCAATCGCCGCATCCATCGCGGAACCGCCTTGCCGCAATGCCCAGGTACCCGCCTCCGTGGCCAGCGGGTTGGCCGACGCCGCCATCCAGTGACGGGCTCTTGCCAACCCTTTGCTCGTCTGCGCCGTCGCCTGCTCGGGATTGGCGTCGGCGGTGTCGGGCGCGCGCGCCCGCAGCGGCGAGGGCAAGACCAGAACGACGATGAATAGCAGTTTCAGCAGTTCGCTTGACAATCGGGTCATGGCAGAGAGGTGAGAGGTTCTGAGTTGGCAGATGTATCCGCAGTGTTCTGCAATGATGCCATCAAGAAATTGTGCGGTATGATCTTATCTAAAGTGCACAGACCAGCAGACGGACCCACCACCTTGATTTTTGCCGGCTGCTGCCGATTGATCTGTCTCATTGTCCGACCAGGAAACCAGGATGGCTGAAGAAGCCGAAGACAACAAGCCCGCCGAAGGCGCCGAAGCCGCGCCGGCCCCAGCCCCCGAGGCAGCGCCGCCGTTAGAGCCTATCGTCAAAAAGAAGAAGATCGATGGCGACCACGCGGGCGCGCACGGTGGCGCATGGAAGATCGCTCTGGCCGACATGATGACGGCGATGATGGCGTTCTTTCTGCTGATGTGGCTGCTGGGCTCGACCAACGAAGACCAGCGCAAGAGTATTGCCGACTACTTCAAGCCTACCTCGCACAGTAACGTGACGATGAGCGAGCGTCCTGGCCCGGGCGGGCTCATGGGCGGCTTCTCGGTGATGGATAGCGATGGGATGCCGTATGCCGGCAAGACCACGAGCGTCTTCGAGCGCGAGACCCCACGCTCGGAAGCCGGCACGCAATCCGGCGATGGCAAGACCAAGGATGAGACCAAAGACAAGAATCCCGATGAACTGTCGGCCGAGGAACGACAGCGGATCGCGGCCGAGGCTGACCAGAAAAATTTCGACAAGCTCGAGAAAGAGGTGCGCGAGAGCCTGTCGCTGAACAAAGAACTCGAAAAGATCAAAGACCAAGTGAAATTCGTCCGCGAGAAAGATGGGCTGCGCATCGAAGTAATCGACAAGGCCGATTTCTCGATGTTTGGCCTCGGCACGAACAAGATGCAAGCGCGGGCCATGACCCTGATCCGCGAAGTTGCCAAATCACTGGCGGCCATGCCGAACAAGGTCGCAGTACGCGGGCATACCGACAGTCTGGCCTATGACGATGGCGTGAACAGCAACTGGTCATTGTCGGGTATGCGTGCCGAGACCACGCGACGCCTGCTACAAGAGGCCGGGCTGCCCGAGAGTCGTTTCCAGCGCATCGAGGGCGTGGCCGATACGGTGCCCTATGTGCCCAACAATCCCGCTGATCCGCGCAATCGGCGGATCAGTATCACCATCCTGTATCAGGATGTCGGCGGCAAGGCGTAAACCCCATGCGCGCTATTCTGCACACCGGCCTGTGTCTGTCGCTTGTGATGGCCGGAGTTGACGTCCTCGCTCAGAACGCCCCTGCGGCAAACGCCAAACCTGCCGAGCAAAAACCTGCAGCAGCGGCCACCGACACAAAAAAGCCCGCCGAAGAAAAAAAATCGGCAGACACCAAAACCACCGCTGGCAAGCCAGAGGCGAAAACTGACCCGAAGATGGGCGCCAAGGCAGACCCAAAAGCGGAAGCCAAGGCCGATAACAAGACTGCCAGCGGTCAGGGTGGCAAGGCCGATCCAAACGCTGCCGACAGCGTCATGTCTTCAGCGAACGACAAAGATTCCCGCAAGAACGCCAAGACCGATGGACCACCCTGTGTGGTCGCCGAGTTCCGCGCGCTCGGGATCGATGTGCACGATCCGGTGAAACGCCGCACGCAAGCGATGAGCTGGCTGAAAAAACGCGCGAAGAACTGTTCGGTCGATCAACTGCTGATGATCAGGAATAATCGCTCGCAGTGGATGGGCACGGCGGACTCGGCCACGATGGCCGCTGAGGTGGATGCGTTGCTGGAGGTGTTCGCCGCGGATAACCCACAAGTCGCCGCGCTCCTGTACGGCACGGTGCCCCCACCGGCCGAAGAGAAGTAAGCTGACAACGATGCCCCGCAGGGCCGAGTAGCTTTAAGGAACGTCTAACACAGACGGCTGAGAACTCAGCCGTCGCGTCCCATCATCAGGAAAGAAGGAATCGCAGCCTTGATGCGGCTGCGCGCCACTGGCATGCGCGCGGCGTCGTTGACCGCAGGACGCTGTACAGGCTCGGGCGTGGAATTGCGCACCGCGCGGAAGCGGTCAAGAATTGAGCCGCTGACCTTCTGCGTGAGCGCGCCGTGTTTCGAGGCCTGACGGATATCGGCTTCGGTCTGGCCCAGCTGCTCAATGGAACGACCAAAGTCGAGGAAATTCTCGCGAATTTCTTCATTGGTCGTCATGACGAAGAATTCATTGCCGAAGAACTCGCCCGCGCTATTGCTGTACATGACGGGCGGCGACAGGAAGAATCCGGCGTTGAATGATTTTGAGAAAATGCCCTCGTAGGTCTGCAGGTTGTCCACGCGGCTGGGCACGATCACCAGCTTGGGCGGATTGCGCATGCGCGAGTTGAAGACGAACGAGAAACGGTTGACGAATTCGAGCGTGCTGTCGAGTTCGACACGCGAGAGCGAGCTGGGTACCAGCACGAGATCAAACTCGAAAAGAAAATCCGGAGGCAGCACATCAGCCCAGGTCAGGTCGGCAATCACCACTTCCATCGTCTCCACCGATTTGCGGAGCGATTCCTTGGCTTTCAGCAGTGCGACGCCGGATCCTTTGGCATTCGGCAGGTCCACCGTCTGGCAATTAATGCCAATCGGATAAGCTTTTTTGACCCATTTACCAGAAGTCGCCTGATGGTCAAAATCAATCAGAGAAGTCTTCTTGCCCGATATATAGGCAAAATAGGCCGCTAAATTGGCAGATACAGTGCTTTTGCCAACCCCACCCTTTTGACTGGTTATCAGTATTTTAAGCGCCTTGCTCATGAGATTCCTCTGATTTTGATGCAAGCCTTTGATTTTGGGGCACATTCCCAAATAAAATATTGCCTTGAGGGAAATTTTGCCATAATATAACTCGGAGTATAGATCAATAGTTTTTGAATACTCAATATTTTTTTGAGCTGGCTTCAAAATTTACATAGACAATAGGGATTCGATTATGGCAAAAGCCTCGTCAAAACCGACCATGATGCGCTTTGAACCGAAGACCGGCTGGTCCGAGGCAGACGCATCACCAACGGCCGACGTAGTATCGATCACTGACCATCCACGCATGGAGTCTCGCATTGAACCTCGTGTGGAATCCATTGAAGATGACCACTACTCTGCAGAGGCACTGGTCGCGCTAGGCGAATCGATCCAAGATGTCTTCGATAGTCTGCAGATCAATGATCCTCGTCTGCAGGCATGGACACAGGTGCATGCTGCGATCAAACTGATCGGCACCAAGCTGCAAGAGAAAAAAGCGCTCGAAGCGCGCATCATCGCGCTGGGCAAAGAAGTCGAGAGCGTGCGCAATCTTGCCTCCGAGCTGGTCGTCTCCGCCTGCCGCAGCGAACAGGAAGTGCATGAAACCTCCAAGCTCCGCTTGCAGATCGCCGAGTCGCTGAGCGACAAACTCGTGTCGGCGCTGAAAGGCTAAGGACCTTCGCTGAATGCCCGCTCGATCACGTCGCGCCTCTTATTTGCTGGCACTGAACTGGTCGCTGTTCGGTGGCGTGTATGCGTGGATATCGCTCGCGCAAGGCAACCTGCTCTGGTGGCTGAGACTCGACTGGGGAAGCTGGCTTAGCGATTTTGCCGCCCTTCCTTCGCTCGGACAGATACCGGCGGGCAGCGTGTGGATCCTCTGGCTGATCATCAGCCTGTTGGTGACGCTCACCTACCTCTCGTCAACGCGCTCGAGTGAACCGGCTGTCATCACACCGATAGAGCCGGAGATCGAAAAGCCACTGATCCCCAACCCAGAATTGATGGATTCCCGTCCGGATCTGAAAGAAAAAATCCTGCGACTGCATCAGTCGCTGGACAAGATCTAAACGCCCGCCCCAGTTAGTGGCGGCCGGGTTTTGTCGCGGGTGCTGAGGGCGCTGAAGGTGATGCAGCACTGGAAGCCGCCGGCGCAGCAGATCCCGATGCCGCCGCGTCAGGCGTCAACACTTGCACGCGACGTCCGTTGGTTGCCTGCGTATGTCGCGCATTCATTTTGTAGAGCTTCTTGAATGCCGCTAATTGCGCATACGAGATCTCTATCGGCGTCTTCATTACATGCCATTTCACGTCTTCGGTGCAGGGTGGCGTGGTCAGTGAGCCAATGTACGCAAAATACGTTGGATCGGCTGGCAAGAGATCAGCAGGATTGAAGCTGGCCAGCGGTGCGGTCTTGCCTTCACTGCCGGGCAAATTGTCAAACACCGGCTTGAGCGCGGCGTTTTCCTTTCCCAGCTTGATCAGTACTGCAACCACACCCAGCTTGGTATCGCCTGCACGGTGCACCAGGTGCGCCACCATGTGGCTGGCCATGCCGTTGATTTTCTCTTCACTGGGCGTGTGGAAGTGAAACTGGACGAGACGATATTCCAGCCCTTCGAAACGCGCCGATCCTGAGTTGGTCAGATTCACCTGAATGGTGTGACCGTTATTGACAATCTCGCCCGGTCCCGCCTTGTAGCTGAAGGGTATCGGCTTCAAACCGCCACGTTCAGCCTCTCGCTCTTCAATATTGATCGGCGACTGCCGCTTGCCCACGCCGCAGGCACTAAAAGCAGAGTCGAGTTTTCCCCAGGCACGCGACCCCTTCTCGCCTTCGTATTCCCACACCGTTTCCGGGCCGCCCGCATGTGCGCACGAGGCAAACAGCATTGCAACCCATGCAGACAGAAACTTTGCTTTCATTGCAGACCTTTTCGGTTAACCGATCTAAGAGTAACAGGGCGAAATTGTACCGGCGAAGCTCTCGCCTTTCAGGCAATCGGATTTTCCGAGAAAACCTTGAGAGACGTGACGATCAAACAAGGCGGCTCGACCGCACCCAAGGCATGGCAAGAGCGCTCGCCTACCGTACCCAACCTGCCTGCAGCCAGTGCGCGTAGTGTGGCAGGAACGGCCAGGCGATCAGGCGGGTTTGTGTGCCGATCGGAAACACGTTTGAGGTCAGATGATCCATCCATTCCCCGTTGCCGCCGACCTGCGCCAACAGGCGCTTGTGCAAGGGGGTGCCGGACAAGCCATCGACCAGTGCGCCTTCGGGCGTGTTCACTGCCGAGAAGCTCATCACCGGCGCTGCCGGCTGCCGTCCCGGATCCACCGGCCCGGAGAACAGATCATGGACACTACCCCAGTCGCGACCCGAGAGCCGCCCTGCGATGCCCTCCAGTTCGCGCTCTGCGCGGTCCAGCTCGCGCACCCGGTACAGATGCTGGCCGAGTACATTGTCAAAGAAAATGCTTGCCTGCGTATGATCGGCTAGCAAGACATCCAGTTCCCGCATCGCATCGAGCTGCAGCGCCACAAGCTCGGTGCCCGCCTGCCGCAGCATGCGGCCATGATTGAACCGGAACAAACGCTCGGCATAGGGATCGACATCGACGAGCACGACGCGCTCGAACCGCTGCAGCCAGCGGCCCGGCATCATCCATCCGGCGCTACCACCGATAAGCAAGAGCTCGGCATGCCGAGGCTCCACACCAAGGAGCCAGTCCGCGATCAGATCGGACGTTACCCGCCATTGCCGACGCCGAAAAAAAGCGCGCAGGTGCCAGCGTA
The DNA here is from genome assembly GCA_041182625.1 of Pseudomonadota bacterium. GTDB lineage: Bacteria > Pseudomonadota > Gammaproteobacteria > Burkholderiales > Burkholderiaceae_D > Pernthalerella. The sequence continues at coordinate 5,812 of JBEGNF010000039.1, forward strand.
ATCCTCCCGTGGTGTCACGCGTCACGGTAGGCCATGGCGGTGCAGGTCAACCGTCGTGCAGCGAAGCACAGCGACGTGGCAAGCGGGGTCATCCAAGAGCCATCCGGTGATCAGCGTTTTGGCAAGCCGCCGGTCGCCGCGCCGACCGAGGCGCCGATGGCAACATCCTTGATGATGTCCGAGGTACTCTGCCCTTGCCCGCCACAGCTCTCGGCCATGGTCGACGCATCCAAGCGATCAGCGGCGTCGAGCCCAGCGTTCGCGGCGACGACCGGCAGCAACAGGCCGCCTGAGAGCAGCAGCAGCGCTGGTGTCGCCACCAGGGCCGCGGTCTTGACTTCCTTGTGCCGCTCGCTCGCGGCTCGGCTGTTCTGGCAGCTGCGGCTGTGGTACTGAGGATGATTGGAATCGAGATGAATCGCCGTCAGCTCAGACTGGCTTGCGCAACCAGTCAGACCGATCAGGATGACGAGGACGGCGGCGGAACGACGGTGAGCAATAGTCATCGCTGGCACAGAACGAAATCCGAGAGGACTTCATTCTGGCAATTTTCAGAACTGTTGTAAACAAGAAACTCAACTCACCAGAACAGACACCACAGCAAGCCGAGAATGGCGCCCCACTTCAACAGGTAGTACAGGCGACTGTTGTAGTCCTTCAGCTGCTTGGCCTTCAGCCTGAGCTGGTAGAAACCGCTGAACAGCTGATTGAGCACACCCACGCCCTCGCCTTCGACATTTTGCGACGAAGCCGCCGCCATCACATGGCGCGCGAATAGCCGATTCAAGGCGCGCATGGGCGCACCCCAGAGCGGTCGCTCGACATCGCAAAACAGCACGACACGCTGATGATCGGTCTTGTTGGCCGCATGATGGATGAAGGTCTCATCGAACATCACCGCCTCGCCGTCTTTCCAGTGATAGCGCTGTCCGTCGACATCGATGAAACAGTCGGGGTCATTCGGCGTGACCAGCCCGAGGTGATAGCGCAGCGAGCCGGCGTAAGGATCGCGATGACGGACCAGCGTCGCACCCGGCGGCAGCGAGGCAAACATGGCGGCCTTGATGCTCGGGATTTGCTTGAGCAGTGCGAGCGTCTTCGGACAGGCCGCCGCTGCCGAGGGCAGCTCCTTGCCATACCAGCTGAGATAAAAGCGCTTCCAGCCCGTGCGGAAAAAAGAATTGAAGCCAAGATCGTTGTAGCTGGAAGCCGCGCGGATCTGACCCTCATCGGCCAGTGCCATGGCTTCGTCACGAATGATTTCCCAGTTCTGATGGAGCAGCTCCAGCTCGGGGAAGTCTTTCTGGTCGATATAGGCCGAGCGGGGTGTGCGCGAGAACAGGTACATCAGCGCATTGACCGGCGCGATCAGCACGGTGAAATCCGTCAGCGCGCGCACGAGACCAAAGCGCACCGTGCCGCGCAGGTGCGCATACAGCGCCGAAGCGATAAACACCACAAGTACCCAGTGCCGGGGCTCCAGCGGCAATCCCATGCAAGACCTCCAGTGACGATAACCCGTAAGTGTAAATCACCCGACCTTCTCGCAGAGAAAATCCTTCAGCCGCGACGCGGTGCCCAGAGGCTGTTATAAAATTTCTGTATTGCAACAGTCGGAAAGCAGGATGATCGATTCCATCAACAACCTGAGCCTGTTGCTCATTGCCGGCTACTTTCTGTTCCTGGTCATGAGCCTCACCTGGCGCGGCAAAGTCGTCAGTGGTCCTTGGTGGTTCCTGCTGCGCAGCTTTTTCCCGAACTGGCGCTTCTATCACGGCGCGGGGCATCAGCCGCGACTGTTTTGGCGCATCGCGGACGTCCAGGGCACCTGGTCAGAGTGGGCCCTGTTCATGCCCCGCGCCCGGCTGTCATGGATGAGCCTGCTTCACAACCCGCGCGGCAATCTCACGCTTGCCGAACAAAACCTCGTCGACCATCTGAGTGCCGATCTCGCCGCATTGCCCGATCACGCAGAGGTCCGCCATCTGGTGACTTACCAGATGGTGCAGCGTCTGACGCGCTGGCTGATCACCTGCGAAGGCGCTTCTCCCTCGCACTATCAGTTCCAGTTACGTCGGGTACCCGCGCTCGAAGCGATGCCTGAAGAAGAGGATGCGCTGCTGACCTCACCGGTACTGCGCTGGTAGGTCATGGATCTGTACCTTGCCCGTCGCGCGCTGGAATGTCTTCTGGCGACCAGCCTGCTGATACAAAGCCTCGAATTCCTGCGCATACGTCACTTCGGCAATATGGCCGCTGTCTGGTCCTGGGAGGTGCAAAAAACGGATGTTGCTCATGCACCGGCGTGGCTACGGCCTCTGTTCGACTGGCTGTATCAGGAAAGGATTCACCGGCTACACCTGCTGCTGCGCACTGGCGCCGCCGCCAGCCTGTACGCCGGCGTCAGCGTCGGCAGCAGCACTTTTCTGTTCGTCAGTACGATACTGATCCTCATCCGCTGGCGCGGCGCATTCAATGGCGGCAGCGATTTCATGACACTGGTCGTGCTCACCGGCGTGCTCATATCGCAGCTGGCGCAGCCCTTGGTCGGCGCGACACTGGCATGGAAGGCCGGGCTCTGGTACATCACCATTCATTCGATCACGTCCTACTTCATCTCGGGAGCGGTCAAGCTGCTTCAACCCGAGTGGCGCGACGGCAGGATACTGACGCATTTTTTGGATGGGGGCATCCACGGGCCGCTGCCCGCAGACAGTCTGTTTCGTCATCGCCGTCTCGCGATGACTGCCTCCTGGTGTTTCATCGTTTGGGAATGTCTGTTCCCGCTCGCGCTAGCGGGACCGCAGTGGGCGATGCTGTGCTGCGGCGTGGCGGCGGTTTTTCACCTGCTGGTGTTCCGGTTTTTCGGATTGAACCGCTTTGTCTGGGCGTGGTGCGCGAGCTTTCCGGCGATTATTTACTGCTCGGGGCAGTGGTAGGTCGAGCTACAGTTCGCCCCGCGCCGCCATGTCGCAAGCCTCTTTCATCGCCAGCGTCGCCATCTCCTCCAGCCATCCAAGATCAAGCGCCTGATGCGCCTCGCAAATGAACCAGGGCTCGCGCGAGTCCGGCTCCAGCATCACGCCATGGTCAATCAGTTTCCATGCAAACGCGCGGTACAGATCGCTGTTCGTCACGCGCCAGTCGCGGTAATTGGTCGGCACTGAAGGCGTAAAGTGAATGCCGAACATCGCCGGCGGACCCGCAAACGCATACTCGATACCCGCGCCTGCAAACACACGACCCAGCAGATCGCGAATCTGCGCACCCACCCGGTCTATCGTCTTCAGCGCATCCGTCTGATCAAGTATCTTCAGCGTGGCATGCGCGGCCGAGAGCGCCACCAGATTGCCCGTGTAGGTGCCACCGTGCACGACGCCGCCCTTGTAAGAGCCCACCACATCCATCACCTCGGCGCGGCCGCCAAAGGCAGCCACCGGATAGCCATTGCCCATCGCCTTTGCATAGGTCGTCAGATCGGCATGGATGCCGTACAACTGCTGCGCGCCGCCCCTGGCAACGCGAAAACCAGTCTTGACCTCGTCGATCACCAGCATCGCGCCATGCTCGGTGCACAGGTCGCGCAGGCGCTGCAGCCATGCCTGAGTCGCCGAGATGCTGCCCGCATTACCGATGATGGGTTCCAGCACCACGCAGGCGATCTGCTCGCCGCGATGCCTGAACAAGGCCTCGAGCATCGGCGTGTCGTTCAGCACGATGAGCTCGACCAGATCGCGCGCCCGTCCCGGGATGCCACCACCGAAAGGAATGACCGACGGCGGCACACTGCCTTTCGGATCCCAATGCTCGATGTCCGACTTCCACATCATCTCGTCATACAGACCGTGGAATCCGCCCTCGACGATGACAACACGATCGCGCTTTGTGTAGCCACGTGCGGTACGCACTGCGCCCATCACCGCTTCGGTGCCCGAGTTTGCAAAACGCATTTTTTCGATGTTCGGGCACATCGACTTGATCTGCTTGACCACTTCGGTATCGAGCGAGGTCGCAAATCCGGACAAGGTGCCGCGCTGCGTGATCTGCTCGACGACTGCCGCGTCGACGCGGTCATCGCGGTAGCCGAGAATGATCGGGCCATAGCCCAGACGAAAATCAACATAGCGACGGCCATCGCAGTCGGTCAGCCAGCAGCCTTTGGACGATTCGACAAAGACTGTGCGCTCATCACCCCAGTAGCGATAGTTCTCGGCCACCCCTTGCGGCATGTGGTGATGCGCCTCGTCCATCAACTGCGCCTGTCGTGCTCCGCGTTTGCTGAAATCCTGCATGGTCTCTCGTCAAATCAAGTGGCTCACAGTGGCTGCCCATGGGGTGGGCGCAGCAGCAGGCCGACACGTTCCTCCAGCAGCTTCACCACATGGAGCTCAGCAGCGGATTCGCCGTAGGTCTCCATCGCCTGGCGGAACAGTGATTCGACGAAGCGGCCCATGGTCAGCTCATAGCCCTGGCTACGGGCAATCTCGTTCACCAGACCCAGATCCTTGCAGCATAGCGCCAGTGAAAAACTCGGATCGTAATGACCCGCAAAAATGGACGGCACATCATGCTCGGCGACCCAGCTATTGCCCGCGCTGGATTTAATCGCTTCCCACACAATCTCCAGAGGCACGCCGGCCTTCGCCCCCAGCATCAGCCCCTCGCCGATCGCGGCGGCGCTGACAAACCAAAGCAAATTGGTCAGCAGTTTGATCGTTGCGCCATTGCCCGGCGCACCCACATGAAACACTTTGTTGCCGAGCACATCCAGGAGAGGCTTGTGTTTTTCAAAGCATTGCGCATCACCGCCGACAAAAATCGACAGCCGTCCCTCGGCCGCCGCATCGATCGCATTCGTGATCGGCGCCTCCAGAAAATCAATACCGCGCTGCTTTGCTTTCTCGACTAATTCACGGGCAAGATCAGCAGCACTGGTCGAGGTATCGATGATCGTCGTCCCCGCAGGCAGCGAAGCGATCAGACCCTCCTCGCCCAGCATGACCTCGCGCACCTGAGACGGTCCCGGCAATGAGCAGATCACGACATCGCATTGCGCCGCGCCCTCAGCAAGGCTGGACACGTCGCGAGCACCCAGGCTGACGAGACTCGCCGTTTTTTCAGTCGCTTTGTCGAACACGCACAGCGAGTAGCCCGCACGAATGAGATTAGCGGCCATGGGCTTGCCCATGTTACCGACCCCGACAAAGAAAAGGCGCGGCTTGCCCGCGCCTGAGGCACCCGGTGTCGTGGAAGCTGTCATTACCAATCAGACCTTCCTGAACGCGATGAAGTGGCTTGATTTCTCGGCACTGGCATCATGCTCGAAACCATGCTCGGACAACAGCGCCAGCGCCTCCGGCCAGCGGTAAGTTCGGTAATTGATGGTCTGCGACATCACGATATGTGCGTCATCGGCAAGGTAGTAATGCTTGACGAAGCCATGCTCTGCCGGTTCGATTTTTTGCGAATACAGCATGCCATTGGAGACCGGTTTTTCATAGTCATGGTGCGGACCTTGAATACCCAGCAGCAGCCGGCCGCCCGAGTTCACATGGCCGGCCACGCGCTCGAGCCCCTGACGGTTCTCTTCTTCCTGATACAAATGGCTGACCATAAAAGGTTCGCTATCGCCATCGACCACAAAATACCAGACCCCACCATACGAGAAAGCGAGGTCGTAGCGCTTTTGTAAATCGAAATTCGTGACATTCTGAAGCGAGAGTGAAATGTTCGGAAACTGCTGCAAGCGCTCGGACGCAATCGACAGCATCGCCTCGGTAAGATCGACGCCCATGATTTCCGCACCTGGCTGGCGCTGGCCAAGTTCTTCCAGAATCAGCCCCGTGCCGCAACCGATCTCAAGTACGCTGCCGAAGCTGCTGTTTCGGGTAATGTTTTCTACGATCTTCTGATAATCGTAATAGCCTGATGTCATGATCAGGTCGTAATACGCTGACATATTGGTGTAATCGCCCATTTGCTTTTGGAACTCCCCCTGTTTGAATCTACTCAGCGCATCAGACGGTTGCCACCGTGCGCTTTAATTATTATGTGGCGTCTACCCGAGTCGATAGCCTGTCGTTTTTTTGGTCGCATGACATGCACTGACTGAGTGTCAGATCGCATTGGTAACTCGTCAATCCGGATTGTCCTCGCTATAGTGATGACGGTTCTTACGAATCACAAAAACGGCCATCGCCAGCAGAACAATCGCACCTGATTCTGCGAGGAGTTCAAGCGACTCCATTGCCTTCCCCTCGAGGATAATCATCCGACACAAGGCCGTGATCGTAATGTAGATGGGAATGGAGATCGGTATCCTTCGATGGCGATAAAACGCGGCCACCATCCCGATGACTTCGAGGTACAAGAACAGCAGTAGCAGATCAGCCAGTTTCACCGTACCCGACGAGAGGATGGTCTGCACTTCCTGAAAAATGGCCACCACCGTCAGCACAGCAATGACGACCAGAACAGCTCTTTCGGCGACCTCGAAGATTTTTTCTACGATGGACATGGCAGGTCTGCTCTCGTCGGCTACGGGTATTAACTGAAGATCATGACGGAGGCCAAACCGCAGAGCAGGAGCAGAATCATCAGCAAGCTATGCTGAATCACCGTCAGCAGACGGCCATCCGGCGTGTTCCTGTATGTTTTCGTGGCCACCTTGTCGATGTGCAGAAAGCCGGCAACATATTCAATCAGAATGATGATCATCACACCTGCCAACAATCCCTGACCAAACAACTGAAGTTTAGACATCATCGCCTCCTGTTTTTTTTATGATTACGCTCGGGAAGTGCTGCCTAGGTCTACCTCGGGAATGTCACGAGCAGTACCTACAATCGCCCTTTTCGTCAGTCAAGTACCTTACGATTGTTCTTGACCGATATGCCCATTGCATATGGTTCCAGGCTTTGCTCGCTCACACCGTAGGCCGACATGAAACGACTGAACAGCGCCTGCTCCTGTGGGGCAGCCACGCCATCCGCCAGCAAAGAATCGAGCAAATTCAGCAGCACGCACAGCTTCTGATCAGCGTTAAGTAGCGCAGCAGATTCTGCGAGGAAGGCATCCAGATCCTTGGATTTCGCATACTTGCCCGCATTATCGAATAGTGTTTTGTCATTGCCCAGTGCCTGCAGAACCTGACCAATTTCTTCAGCCTCCACCGCTCCGTCTGCATGAATCATGTGCAGCAGCCCAACTGCCAATGTCAACTTGGGCGTCAGATCGGGCGGACTTCCTTTGAACATGTCGAACAATCCCATGGCTTACCCCTGTGGTTTATTGATTAAAAATGCGACCAGACTGCGTCACCGTGTTTTTCAATGGTTGGATTTGCCGGCAATGTTAACCGAGACACCCGACTTACAGGCAGCCCTGTGCTTCAAAAATTGGAAAGCCCGTCATTATGTTGCCATTATCAAATCGAATGATCGACCCATGGGATGACGACGTAGCATCTCAAATTGTCGGCAGCCTCGCCGGAGGCCGCCGCCCTCGGTAGCTTTCGCCAACGAAAACCCTCTGCAGAGCGAAGCCCACCAAAGAAAAACGCCTGCTTTGATTCAAAGCAGGCGTCTCAGAGGAACGGCGCGACGGATTACTTGCCGCGCAATCCGTCAAATACTTCCGCAAAACCGGGCTGGTTGTGATGACTGATCACTCCGCGTGCTGCTTCGATCACCAGCGGCACCGGATGCCCGCGCAGCGTGTTGACGATCATTTCATTAATCACCTTGTAGACTTGGCCATCTTCGTCAATGATCTGACCGAGGCGGTTGGCCAGCGGGTCAAACACACCATAAGCCACGAACACCCCAAGGAAGGTACCCACCAGCGCCGAACCAATCAGGGCACCGAGCACCGGTGGCGGTTGGTCAATCGCGCCCATGGTTTTCACCACACCCAACACGCAGGCCACGATACCGAGCGCTGGCAGCGCGCCCGCAATAGAAGCCAGGGTGCCTTGGTACTTCAATTCGTCATGATGGTGTGTCTTGATCGCATTTTTCATCACATCGTCGACCGCATCCGCATCCAGATTACCCTGCGCAATCACGACCAGTCGAAGGGTATCGCAGATCATGTGCACGATCCCGTGATCTGCTGCGAGCTTGGGATACTCGCCAAAGATCGCCGATGAGTCGGGGCCTTCGACGTGGGCTTCCAGTGCCACCGCACCCTCTTTCTTCATCACATTCAGCAGCTTACCCACCAGCAGGATCAGGTCCAGATAATCCTGCGGACCATAGGTCGGCCCCTTGATGCACTTGACGATGCCACCGATGGCGCCTTTGAAGATGCCCAGACTGTTGCCGATCAGTGCCGCACCAATCGCCGAGCCCACGATAATGAAGCCCTCGATAGGAGCCGCCTTGATGATCGGCGCCATTTTTCCGCCCGCCATGATGTAGCCGCCGAATACGCAGCCAAACACGACACCCAGTCCCACGAAGAAAAACATGTGCCTCTCCTTAAGCAAGCCGCAGCGCGCAGCATCCTGGCGCACTCCATCGGTTTGTATATCGACACGGGCGGCAATAATTGAAGTGCGCCGCCGGAAGGTATTATTGCAATTGTGAAACAAAGCTGGCGTGAATACCAGCCCTGAAAAACGTAACGATCATTCGGATAAACAGGTTTATTGCTTTTTTAAAAACATATGTCGGCAAACCGATTCGAAATTGATTCAGAAAAGGCACCAGACTCCGAGGCAGCGCCCGGTCGCCAGCTGGATCATAAAATCAATCAGCCCACCGATCAGCATCGCCGGGACGCCGAGATACACGAGGATCAATAGCCAGCCTGCTGCCGTAATGCGTGGTTTGTCGATGTCATAACCGAGGATGGGCTGAGATTTTTCTTTTTTCATCGAAGGGCCGGATAAGCGTGACACGCCGAGATCACCAGGTCGCCTGATTATAGCCACTGAACACACGACACCATCAATCGCCTCTTCGATTTATGCATATTCTCTGGAATCAGATTGATTATCAGACGTGGGACATCGCTCACATTGCCCATAACAGCGCGATGCAGCAGGACTGGGCCTATGGCACGAGTCTCAAGGCACTGGGTATTGAGGTGCATCGCGCCGAGGTGATACTCGATGGTGAAACGGTCGCGCTCGCGCAATTTATCTGCCGCCGCTATGGTTTTCTGGTGGGATTCGCCCTCTGCACGCGTGGCCCGATATGGCTCAAGCCCCTGCCCGCTGCTGAGCGCGCGCGTGTTTATGTAGCGCTCAAGCGCAGCCTACCGATGAGACGCCCTCGTTTTGCGCTGTTCTCGCCCGACACCCAGGATCCGTCAGATGAAAGCCTGGCTCGCCTGACGCGCGTGATGACCGGTTACTCGACGGTGCTGATCGATCTGACACAGACACCCGAGGACTTCCGCGCCGGCATGGAGGGACGTTGGCGTAATCGGTTGGTGGCCTCGGAAAAAGCTGGCCTGAATGTCGTTCGTACAGGGGCTAATCCTGCGCAATACCGATGGCTGCTTGAAGAAGAACAGTCACAACGTCAGAGCAAGGGATTCCATGGCCTGCCTATCGAGTTTGTCGAGAGCTATATTCATTCGCGCAGCCAAACCTCGAAAACCATGCTCGTGCTGCGCGCCGAGCACAAAAAAGACAAAGTCGCTGCGATGCTCTTCCTGCTGCATGGCAGCGCAGCGACTTATCACGTGGGTTGGTCGAATGAGACGGGTCGTGACACCAATGCGCATAACTTGCTGCTCTGGCGGGCGTTTCATGAGCTCAAAGAGCGAGGTATATGCACGCTGGACCTTGGCGGCATCAATACGCGCAGCCTCGCCGGCATTTCGCGTTTCAAGATAGGCTCAGGCGGCAAGGTCGTGACTTATGCTGGGACCTACGTGTGATGGATTGGCTCGTAGCTCGCGGCTAGCGCTCAACGGTGCTGGAACGGCGCGCGATAAATCCAGACGGGCTTGTCGGACAGTGTATCGAGCACCGCATCTGGTTTGAGGTCTTGCGCCACGAACTCCAGACTGACCAGATACGCACCCGGTTTCATTTCTGCACTCGCTTTTTCAACTGCCCGAGGCATGGTCTCTGGCCGCTGAAACAGATAGACCATGTCATAACGGCTCCAGTCATCGCGCCACATATCACCCTGCCGTATACGCGCCCACGGACACAGCAAGCCAGTGATGATCCGCAGCGGCCAACTCCATTCCGTGCCATGCAGCGTGACGTCGGGATACACGGAGCGTAGCGCGCGCAGTCCATGGCCCAGCCCGCAGCCCGCATCAAGCACAAGCGCGCCAGTATGCAGCGGCGCATGAGCCGGCAGGTCTGTCAGTGCAGCGGCAGGCGTAGGGAACAGCGGCGCATCGCGCCACGCATTCATCGGGTAGACCAGCAGCACGATCACCAGTGGCAGGAGCCACGCCCAGCCGGGCAAGGCACCCGCGCCAGAGAGCAGCAGCGACAGAGGAAAACCCGCGGCCACCGCAATTCGACGGGACAGCGTCCCGGCCAGCACCGATGCCAGCGCGCCGACAGCCGTCGCCACCGCCACGCTCAGCCAGGGCGAGAGCTCGAGACGCAACAGCACCAGATAGAAAATCCAGCTGAATGTCCACGCCAGCAGCGCAGGCGCAGGCCATCGAAACAGAAAAAAGTTTATTTTCAGCACAAGCGGATTATAGTCGTCACGTGCACAGCCGCACAAAAATGACTACACTGCGCGCGCAGCATCGTTAACCACACACGGAGACCCGCATGAAAGTCAAACAAATACTGACCGGCGTGGAGCTAGTGATCGCCGACCTCGAAGTCGAACTCAATGGCAGCATGCACTCCAGCCACACACTGTGCGCACTGCTGAAAGATGACAACCAGCGTGAAGTGCTGATACCGCTGAACACACCGGATGGGCGTCCCATTTTCATGAACCCGGACAATGCGATCGCAGACGGCGTCGGGTCGCATGGCACTTCCTGAGGAAGCTGAGTCATGCCCACACGCCAGCTCAGCGAAACCTTCATTCGCTTTTTTGAGTCGGAAAAATCCGGTGGCATCCTGCTGCTCATCTGCACCGCTGTCGCGCTGACGCTGGCGAATTCAACGATCGGTCCGCAGTATCTCGCTTTCTGGCAAACGGAGGTGCTGGGGCTGAGCCTCGAGCACTGGATCAATGATGGTCTGATGGCCATCTTCTTCTTAATGATCGGCCTGGAGCTGGAGCGCGAACTCTATGTCGGTGAGCTGTCGAGCCTGCGTAATGCACTGCTTCCGATATTTGCGGCGCTGGGTGGCATGCTTGTTCCGGCACTGATCCACTATGGGTTCAATGCCGGCCTGCCCGCGCAGGCGGGCATCGGCATACCCATGGCGACCGATATCGCGTTCGCGCTCGGTGCGCTGGCGTTGCTGGGCGCGCGCGTACCTGCGTCGCTGAAAATCTTTGTCGTTGCCTTCGCCGTCATCGATGATCTCGGCGCAATCGTGATGATTGCACTGTTCTACTCGAAAGGTGTGTCGTTCACCTACCTCGCGGGTAGCGTGGCCGTATGGCTGGCGCTGCTGCTGCTCAATCGCTTCCTGCGCGTCACCTATTTGCCAGCCTATCTGATCGGCGGTCTGCTGATGTGGTTGCTGATGCTAAAGTCCGGCATCCACGCCACCCTCGCTGGCGTGATGCTCGCCTTCGCTATTCCTTTCTGGTCGCGGTCAGAAGAAGAGCACTCACCTTCCCATCGGCTGGAGAATCGGCTGCACCGTCCGGTCGCGTTTATCGTGCTGCCTCTGTTTGCACTGGCGAACACCGGCGTGCTGTTGAATGCCGACCTGATCTCTGAACTATTGAGCACCAACAGTCTCGGCATTCTTGCCGGACTAGTGATTGGCAAGCCGCTGGGCGTGGTGGCGCTTTCCCTGTTGGCGATAGGGCTAGGCCTGTGCAAACTCCCACCGGACATGCGGATCACGCATCTTGCGGGCGCGGGCATGCTGGGCGGAATAGGTTTCACGATGTCGATATTCATCACTAATCTGGCTTTCGCGGATGATCCGGTCAATGTGCATACCTCAAAGATCGCGGTATTCTGCGCATCGCTGATTGCAGGAATCCTGGGGATGATCTGGCTACGGATGTGTGCGATGCCCGATGACGAAGACAGCGGTGCACAGCAAGGCGGAACATCTAGTGAGCGCGAGGCGGTGTGACGGCGGATAGGACGCCGGGTTCAACTCAGGGTTGAGCCCGGCAAATGCTCCTGGACGCCTACAGAAAGCGGTCCAGCAGCTTGCGTGACTGCCTGTCCAATGCCCGCATGTCCAGCACTCGGTAGGTGAGGCCGTGATTGTCCGTGATCAGCAGACCGTTGCCGCGGAGGCGACGAATGTCTTCCTCGCCTTTCAGCACAAAGCTGCTCATTCCTCTGTCGGTTTGCACCGTCCACGTGCTGGGTGTGGAAAAAGTCGAGACAGAAAAAAGCTTCTCGATGTAGGGCATGAAATCGCGCTGCGCGATGTCGTCGAGTAGCAGCGAGCGGCTCTCGGCATCGATATCGGCCAGCCTCGCGATGAAGGCCAGCTCGTGGCCGTCGGCATCGACCAGCGACACATACTCGCCCGGCGCATCAATGGGAAATGCGCGCACCGGAGTCACGCCGACATGCTGTTGACCTGACTCATCCGTGAACACCAACTGGCCGTGTGCATCGCGCATCAGACGATGACGGAGCGGACTCCACAACCTGCTGCTGACTTCGGTCATCATGACGCCGCCTTGGCCAGAGGAATGTGCAGACGAGGCGGGTCCTCGTCCTCGGTATCGACATTGCGCGCCTGCGACTCGTAGAGCCGCCAGTACGCGCCGCGCTTTTCCATCAGCTCATCATGCGAGCCGACTTCAACGACCACGCCGCGATCAAGTACCACCAGTCGATCAGCCCGTCGCAGCGTGGACAATCGGTGCGCGATTGCAATCGTCGTGCGGCCCTGCACCAGATTGTCCAGCGCGTTTTGAATCTCTTTTTCGGTCGCGGTATCGACGCTCGAGGTCGCCTCGTCGAGCATCAGAATCCGGGGATCGATAAGCAGCGCCCGCGCAATCGAGATACGCTGACGCTCGCCGCCCGACAGGCCCTGCCCGCGCTCGCCGACGATGGAGTCATAACCATGCCGCAGCCTGAGGATGAATTCATGCGCGTGCGCGGCGCGCGCAGCGGCGACGATCTCGTCGCGCGTTGCGCCGGGTTTGCCATACGAGATGTTCTCGGCGATCGTGCCATGAAACAGGAAAGGCTCTTGCAGCACCAGCCCGATATGGCGGCGGTAGTCCGCCACCGAGTAACGGCGAATATCGGCGCCGTCCACGTGAATCGCACCCTCATTCACATCATAGAAGCGGCAGATCAGATTCATCAGCGTGCTCTTGCCCGAGCCGCTGTGGCCAACCAAACCGATCATTTCACCCGGCCGGATGTCGAGGCTGACGCCTTCCAGTATCCGCCGACTGCCATGACGGAAGCTGACATCACGTATCGATATCGCTCCCCTGACCTCTCTCAGCGCGACCGGGTTTGTCGGCTCGGGAACGCTGGAACTGTGATCAAGAATGTCAAAGATGCGCTTGGCTCCGGCTGCCGCTTTTTGCGTGTGCGAGACGATACGGCTCATCGAATCCAGTCTGCCGTAGAAGCGGCCGATGTAGGCGATGAAGGCCACCAGCACACCGACCGTGACACCCTTGTGGATAACGAGCCAGATGCCGAATGCCCAGACTACCAGCAACCCGACTTCGGTCAGCATCGTGACTGTGGGCGCAAACAGGCTCCATGTGCGGTTGAGCTTGTCGTTCACGGCGAGGTTGTGTTGATTGGCATCGCGAAAGCGCTGCGATTCGCGCGATTCTTGTGCAAAGGCCTTCACCACCCGTACGCCAGGAATCGTGTCGGCCAATACATTGGTCACATCTCCCCAGATACGGTCAATTTTTTCGAAGCCATAGCGCAGCCGATCACGAACCATATGAATCAGCCAGACGATCATCGGCAGCGGCATCAAGGTCGCCACGGTAAGCCACGGGTTGATGGTGAACAGCACCACCGTCGTCATCGCCAGCAGCAGCACATCGGTTGCAAAATCCAGCGCATGCAGCGACAGGAACACGCAGATGCGGTCGGATTCATTGCCGATCCGCGCGATCAGGTCGCCGGTTCGCTTCGCGCCGAAATAATCCAGTGACAGCGTCATCAGGTGATCAAAAGTCGCGGTGCGCAAGTGCGCGCCGATCCGCTCCGAGACCAGCGCCAGCAAATAGGTACGCCACCATCCGAGCCCCCATGCGGCGAGCGCCGCCACCAGCAAGCCGGACAGATAAATGATCACATCATGCGTGTCGATCTCGGTGCCGGTTTGCTGAGGAATCAGGATCTCATCCATCAGCGGCATCGACAGATACGGCGGCACCATCAGCGCCGCGGTGGACGCCAGCGTCAGAAAGAATCCCAGCAGCAGCTGCATCTTGTAGGGCCGGGCGAAGCGCCACAGGCGAAACAGTACCCAAGTCGAGACGGGTTCAAGCAGCTCGCGATGGCAGACCGGGCATTCCTCGCTCTCTTCCGGCAGCGCCGATTGGCAGCTCGGGCAGCGCGCAGTGCCATCGTCGGAGGCTATCGGCTGTCCGGCGCGGCTCGCCTGAATGCGCTCGAATGCTTGAAGCAGCCGCAGTGCGCCGACTTCCTGTTCGAGAGTGAAGCGCCAGCGCGCAAGGCAGCGCTCGTGATCGTGCAGCGACAGCGTGGCCACACCGGCATGATCAGCATGAAGGAGTGACAAGCCCTCGTGAAGCGGCCAACTAGACCAACCGCTGCCAACTGAATGGCTTATCATTCGCTCCGTCGTCAGCAGTATTCGGCTGACCGAGAACTGCATCGCCTCGTCGAGGTCAGGCTCCATCGACGCCAGGAGTATTTCCCCCGACTTGAGCACAGGCTGCTCGGAGCTCGCGCCCGCCGCTTCAAGGGAAGCTTGGGCAGCCTGCATGGAGGTGACGCTTGGCGGCATTGGTAACAAATCGTATGAAGCGGTGGAATCGGAGCCAATAATGGAGCGAAAATGTCGATGAGAAGGCGTCAGCCGCCTCCGCTAGCCATATTCGGCAGTGCGGATTGTCGCCGAAGTCGGCACGCCCGTCCAACCAGCCCTCTATATTACCC
>JBEGNF010000040.1:0-21891 GCA_041182625.1 Pseudomonadota bacterium
TTACTGACATGAACCTTAAGGATATCGATCTCAACTTATTAGTAATATTTCAACAACTTCTACAAGAGCGGCGCGTATCTGCGGTGGCGACCAGCCTCGGATTAACTCAACCGACCGTAAGCAACGCCCTGAACCGTCTGAGACAGCAACTGGGCGATGAGCTGTTTCTGCGGACGTCAAAGGGTATGGAGCCGACCGCCTACGCTATGCAGTTAGCCGAGCCTATCAGCTATGCGCTGTCAGCAATTCACGAAACACTAAACCAGCGCACGCGATTTGATCCAGACAAAAGCCAGCGAAAATTCATCGTCGGCATGAGTGACATCGCTGAGATCGACTTCCTGCCAAAACTGATGAAAGTACTGGCGGAGATCGCCCCTGGCGTATCGATCGCGACGATCAGAACAACAGGGGCAGATCTGGCCGAGGATATGGAGTCAGGCAGAATCGACATCGCCATTGGTTGGCTCCCCCATCTAAAATCAGGATTTTTCCAACGACGTTTGTTTACACAGGAGCATGTATGCTTGTTTCGGCGCGGTCACTGGCTGGATAAAAGCGCGCCTCTGACAAAAGAAGAGTTCGAATCCGCAGAACACGTAGTGGTATCAGGCATTGGCACAGGTCATGCAACGATTGATGCTTCCATCGAAAAACTGGGCGTCAAACGAAAAGCCGTACTGACCGTACCGCACTTTGTCGCAGTCGGCCATATCCTTGCATCAACCGACATGATCGCAACTGTTCCAGAGCGATTTGCCAGACATTGCGTGAATCCATTTAATCTTCGCTACGTCAATTTGCCGCTCAATTTATCGGAAATCGGCATTAACGTTTTCTGGCACTCACGGTTTCATAAAGAAGTCGGCAACCAATGGTTTCGTACGCTGATATTCAATCAATTCAGCGATTCACAGGATGAAGCTTAATGATGTAGAAAAAGAGTTCGCCATCGATATCACTCGCGTTGCATGGCGCAACTGGCATCCCAATCAACGAATCAACCCTCTTTGCCTGCCGCTCTCGCGAACAAAACGGAACCAGAATATCCACCACCACCATCTCTTCAAGGTGAAAACCCTCACGAGCAAAGTGGGTTTACTCAACATCTCCTTACAAAAAATATGTTTTTTGTGACGGAAGAGTTCCGTTTAGTACAAACTATCAAAAAATCTGTTGAAAACACTTGTTTTCACGTGAAAGGCGATTACACCTATTGGGAATTTTTCCCGTTGACGTGGTTACGATTACTACCTAGCATCCCCTGCGGGACATGGTCCCTCTCTTTAACACTTCAGTTGATAATAAGTGTGCCGGCCGCCTCATTGCGGCCGTTTTTTTCAGGCTCCGAATGTTGCTTGAATTTGCATGCATTTCATGTAAGCTCGGGGTCTAAAACAAGAATCACAAAAGCTGCGTCGTGACTCCCCGTCGGGTTGCGCGGCCAAGTGGTCATCACGCAAGGCGGCGCGTTTGCATTTGCGTGTAGTCGGTAGCTCGAAGAATGCTCGCGTTGAATCAACGTGAAAAAATAGGGATACCCCAACTCAAACAGGAGACAAAATGAAAAAAACCGTTTCTACTCTGTCACTCACGGCGCTGGCAGCAGCGGCGTTTCTGGCGGCTGCTCCGGCATCCGCTCTGAACGTCAAAGCGGACAACTTCCAGCAGGCAGAATCCCCTTGGGATATGGCGTTCCTGCAAGATGGCACCATGTTCTTCACCGAGAAGTGCAAAGGCTTGTCCGTGCGGACGACTTCGGGTGGCGTGAACCGCCTGCTGGGCGTCGGTGGATCAAGCGGCTACGCGAAGACCAAAGGTGACTTGTTCTGCGATGGTCAGGCGGGTGTTCAGGGTGTGGCAGTCGACCCAGACTTTGCGTCGAACCGTTACGTGTACCTCTACTCGAGCTCGCGCGGCGACAACCGCAAGTACGGCGGTTACAGCAACATCGTGATGCGCATGAAAGTGAATTCTTCTCTCTCCGATGTCTCCGACATCGTGGAGATCATCGACGATCTGGGCTACAAGCCCAAGAAGTCGAACCACCCCTTCGGTGGTCCCGGTGCGCACAATGGCGGTCGTATTCGCTTCAGCCCGGGTGACGGCTTCCTGTACGTGGCGATTGGCGACAACCACAATGGCCCAGGACCTCAGCATCCGACCGAGCTGCGCGGCAAGATCCTCCGCGTTGACCGCGATGGCAAAGCAGCGCCGGGCAACAACCCACCCGCTGGTTTCGACAAGCGCGTGTTCACGTACGGCCATCGTAATCCGCAAGGCATTTCCTTCCGCCCCGGTACCAATGAGCCTTACACGTCCGAGAACGGCCCATGGCACAGCGACGAAGTCACCAAGCTGGAGAACGGTGGCAATGGTGGCTGGGATCCGCGCGACAACGTGAACGGACGTGGTGAGTGCCCCGATGGCTATTGCGGTTATTCGCCGAACCAGATGGGTGCGTTGCCGCCGAAAGAGCGTGCAGCGTTCATGCCGATGACCGACCTGAAGGCCTATCCTAAAGCGATGAAACCGGCTTGGAACAACAATGGTCTGTCCCAAGGTATGTGCGGCAGCGTTTGGCTGGTGGGCAAGCAGTGGAAAGAGTGGGAAGGCCGACTCGCCGTAGGCTACGCTGGTATCGGTATCCACGGTACACCAACGGGCAACCGCATCGACATTCTCGACATCTCCAAAGACGGCAAGTCCGCCAAGCGTGAAGAACTGCTCTGGCCGACTTTTGCAGGTCGCTTCCGTCACCTCTCGCTGGGTCCGGACGGTGCTCTGTATGTGGCCGACGAGGCTAGCGGCATGATCTATCGCGTCACACCGCAATAAGCCAGTAGTTTGTTACCAAACGCGCTGCCGTAAGGCAGCGCGTTTTTTTGGAGATATCCTATGCAACGCGTTATCGCTGTTTTGCTTTCGCTAGGTTTTGTTTTTTCGGTCAAACTTGCTCACGCAGACAACGAAGAACTCAAAACCCTGCTTCAACGGAATAACTGCTCCGCATGCCATCAGATCGACAAGCGTAAATACGGTCCCATACTCCAAGAGGTCGCTGCCAAGTATGCGGGTGAAGCCGGCGCTGTGGAAACCCTCGCGGCAAAGATCAAGGCGGGTGGCACAGGGGTCTGGGGTGAGGACATCATGCCGCCCCAGGCGCATGTATCCGATGCGGATGCGAAGCAGATGGCTAAATTGATTCTGGCACTCGAGCCCCAGAAGTAAGGCGGTTATCCGTTGGGCGGCTCAATCTCATTTCGACAATAGCGCTCGGCCAATACCTGGTGGTCGTTGGCCGGTGCCCATTATTTCCAGCGCACACCTTAGGCTGGCCCGAGCGCGTCACAGTTAACGACTCGTCGTTGATGTCAGCTATCGTCACCGCCCGGACAAACGACATCAATCACGGCTGCATTGATACTGCTAGGCGTTACGGCGCTCCAGGCACTGGCAGTTGGATTCAACTCGGCAGGCGTTAACTGTCTGCCGCGAGCCCAAGCCTCGGTGAAACGATGCTGCTCAAGAGTGCGATATTGACGGTTCTGGCAGTCATACTCGGCCAGGATCTTTGCCGACAACGCGCCATCTTTCTCCGGTTCAGTGAAATTGCTGATTTCCCAAAGTTGACGCATGATGGCCATTGGCCCAGTTTGCTTTACATTGTCGGGGTCGATGTATTTTTCTGACGTTGCCAAACGAGCATCGCCGACCTTTACCCATTCGGCAGACGCGCCAAGGCAGAACGATAGCAAGAGCAAGGCAAGCAGTATTCGCATGGGGCGGTCCCTGTGTTGATGCTTTTTTCAAATCACTCTGATCATTGAGAACCTGTCCCGTCGGGCCAATGGTGGGCTGCCCCGGGAGATGCCGAGTTTAGCAGCGCTTCACGGGTTCATCATGCCGGTCTGCGTACGGAAACAGAGAGATCCTATTACGGAGGTTCGAGTGGATATTCACGAGTACCAAGCCAAATCCTTATTGTCCAAGTTTGGTGTGCAGGTGCCGCCCGGAGGCGTCGCCTACAGCGCAGATCAAGCCGTGTACGTAGCCACTGAATTAGGCGGTGCACATTGGGCGGTGAAGGCCCAGATCCACTCCGGTGGCCGTGGCAAAGCCGGCGGCGTCAAACTATGCCGCACGTACAACGAGGTAACCGCAGCAGCAAAGGCCCTTCTGGGATCGACCCTCGTGACAAATCAGACTGGGCCGCAAGGCAAGCAAGTTCATCGTCTGTACATCGAAAAGGCGACGCCCTACGAGCGCGAGCTGTATCTGGGTTTCGTTCTGGACAGAAAAATCGAGCGTATCCGTGTGATCGCCTCTGTCGAAGGCGGCATGGAGATTGAAGAAATCGCGCACGAGAAGCCGGAATCGATCATCCAAATCGAGATCGAGCCGGCAGTGGGCATGCAGCCCTTCCAGGCGCGCCAGATCGCCTTTGGCCTCGGCCTGAATCTGAAACAGGTAGCTCAGGCGGTTGCGATCATTCTTGGCTGCTACCGCGCGTTTCGCGATCTCGATGCCGTCATGGTTGAAATCAATCCACTGGTGGTGACCAAAGATGATCAGGTAATCGCGCTTGATGCAAAAATGTCTTTCGACGATAACGCATTGTTCCGGCGTCCACAGATTACCGAGATGCGGGATCCTGCCGAGGAAGATCCGCGAGAGGCACGGGCTGCAGAATTCGGATTGAATTATGTCGGGCTCGAGGGTGATATCGGTTGCATCATCAATGGTGCAGGCCTGGCGATGGCCACGATGGACAACATCAAATATTGTGGCGGCGAGCCAGCAAATTTTCTGGATGTGGGCGGCGGCGCCTCACCCGAGCGAGTTGCAGCAGCATTCAATCTGGTGCTGACCGATCCAAATGTGAAATGCATCCTCGTGAATATCTTTGCAGGTATTAACCGATGTGATTGGGTTGCTCAGGGCGTGGTGCAAGCTGCGAAGAATCTGCACATACCTTTGGTGGTCAGACTGGCCGGCACCAATGTCGAAGAAGGTCAGAAGATCATTCGTGAATCAGGCCTGCCGATTGTCTCGGCTGATTCTCTGATGGAGGCCTGCGAGAAAGCCGTACAGCTCGCCAACAATCACAAGTGAGACGTTACTATTTATAAAGGGGAGCGTTCCCATGAGTATCTTGATTGACGAGACCACCAAGATCATTGTGCAGGGATTCACTGGTGACAAAGCAAGCTTTCACGCCAATGAAATGATCCGCTACGGCACCCGTGTGGTGGGTGGTGTCACGCCCGGCAAGGGGGGCAAAGTTCATCTGGACCGTCCGGTGTTCAATACCGTTGAAGAGGCCGTCAAAGCCACCGGTGCACAAGCAAGCCTGGCCTTTGTCCCGCCGCCCTACGCAGCGGACTCTCTGATGGAAGCGGCAGATGCCGGGCTGGATCTGGTGTGCATCATTACCGATGGCATTCCCTCACAGGACATGATGCGGGTGAAGCGTTACCTGCGCCGCTATCCCAAAGAAAAACGCACGACCATCGTGGGCCCCAATTGTGCAGGCATCATTAGTGCCGGCAAAGCAATGCTGGGGATTATGCCCGGGCATATTTATCTTCGCGGTAATGTCGGCATCGTCTCGCGTTCCGGAACGCTGGGCTACGAGGCCGCAGCGCAGATGAAAGCCCTCGGCATCGGCGTGACCACCAGCGTGGGAATTGGCGGCGACCCGATCAATGGCAGCTCTTTTCTTGATCACATGGCACGGTTTGAACAAGATCCCGAGACAGCGGCGGTCGTGATGATCGGCGAGATTGGTGGTCCACAAGAGGCCGAAGCGGCACGTTGGATCAAAGAGCATATGTCCAAACCCGTGGTCGGTTATGTCGCTGGGCTCACTGCGCCCAAAGGTCGCCGAATGGGTCACGCCGGCGCCATTATTTCGGGAGAGGGTGATACCGCGCGCGAGAAAGCAGAGATCATGGCTGCCAATGGACTGTTCGTGTCACCTAGCGCCTCTGAACTAGGGGCCACCGTAAAACAAGCGCTGGCCAGTATCGGCAAATGATGCCGTTGATTCCGCGGTAGATCATTCCCGACAAGGCTTGCTGTAAACGACCCATACTCACACAGGAAAAATCATGAGCTTCGCTACGATTGAACAAGCCACAGCCCGTTTGCATCGATCTGAACTGGCCGTGCCTGGATCGAATCCTCAAATGTTCGAGAAAGCCGCCCAATCAGCGGCGGACATCGTATTTCTGGACCTGGAAGACGCAGTGGCACCCGACGACAAAGCGCAGGCTCGGAAAAATATTATCCAGGGCTTGAACGATATCGACTGGGGCAGCAAGACCATGATGATTCGTATTAACGGTCTCGATACGCATTACATGTACCGTGATGTGGTGGATATCGTGGAAGCCTGCCCGCGCCTTGACATGATTCTGATTCCCAAGGTAGGGACTGCAGCCGATGTCTACGCGGTCGATATGCTGGTCACGCAGATTGAGGCCGCGATGGGTCGCCGTAAACGGATCGGTTTTGAAATCTTGATTGAGACGGCACTGGGCATGGCCAATGTGGAGGCCATTGCGCAGTCGAGCAAGCGACTGGAAGCGATGTCCTTCGGAGTGGCCGATTACGCCGCCTCGACCCGGGCGCGCACCACGGTGATTGGTGGGGTCAATCGAGATTCAGGGGTGCTGACTGATGCCGACGATCAGGGTCACCGGCAGTACTTCTGGACCGATCCCTGGCATGCCGCACAAACCCGGATGATGGTGGCCTGTCGGGCCTACGGCCTGCGTCCGATTGATGGCCCCTTTGGCGACTTTGGCGATCCCGAGGGCTATCTCGCAGCGGCCAATCGTGCCGCCGTACTGGGTTACGAAGGAAAATGGGCGATTCATCCCTCACAAATCGAATTGGCCAATCAGGTATTCACCCCCTCGGCCGCAGAAGTGACCAAGGCGCGGCGCATCATGGAAGCGATGGCGCAGGCGGCCAAGGAAGGCAAAGGCGCGGTCAGTCTGGATGGGCGTCTGATCGACATCGCAAGCATTCGCATGGCGGAGGCCTTGCTGGCCAAGGCAGATCAAATTGGCTCAAGCCACTAGGCAAGGTCCCCAAAAGAATTGGCCCAAAGGCATGATGCCATCGTCACTGTCATCGCGCGCGGTGCGCGGTGACACCACTGAAATCCGTATCAGCGCGCACGGCGTTGAGTTTGTTTGTCTATCGCGTGGTAGCGGCCCACTGGTTTTACTGGTTCATGGCTTCCCGGATATTCCACTCTCCTGGGCAGCTCAGATCGATGCCTTGTCCGAGGCGGGATATCAGGTGGTGGCGCCCTACTTGCCCGGCTATGTGGCTGCCACCGAGTGTGCACCGGCTTATTACGACAAAGCGAGTCTGGTTCATTATTTCGCCGGACTCATCAAAGCGCTATCTCCTGATAAAAAGATCACCTACATAGGACAAGACTGGGGAGCCATCATCGGCTACGGTCTGTGCGCCGCCCGACCTGATCTGATTGATCAAGCGATTCTGATGGCAGTACCTCATCCAGAGATCGTATCGAAACATCTGCTGGTGCCAAAGCATATCCATCGATCGTTTCATTGGTGGTTCTTTCAGCAGGAGAGCTTTCCCGAGCAAGCCATCATGGCCAATGACCTGGAGTTCATTGATTATCTCTGGGAGTACTGGACCGTGAAGGGGTACCGTGATGAGGATCACATTCGCGCCATCAAACACTGTCTTAAGCAACCGGGAGTGCTGACGAACGCACTGGCCTACTACCGGGCCATGTTCGATCACGCTCACGCGGATCCTGCGTTGCAGTCACTTCGATCGCAGTTAACGAACAAGATTTTTATCCCTACATTAGCACTATGCGGTACGGACGACATGAGAGCAGAATTGATGAGGGAGCAATCCGATTATTTTGGTGCTGACTACGAATACCGCGAGATTCCTCACTCGGGGCACTTCCTCCATAGAGAACAAAGCCAGCAAGTAAATACTGCTATACTGAAATGGTTGTCTGAGGCATCGTAAATCCTTCTCAGGAAGATCTCCATGTTCAGAAAAATTCTTGTCCCCACTGACGGTTCAGCGCTCTCGGAAAAAGCTGCCAAAGCCGCCATACAATTTGCAGCCGCCACAGAGGCTGCGATCGTGACCGTGGCGGTCGCTCACCAAATCCCCGCATTATCCGTACCTGATAACCCCGGCGGTGTGACCATGGAAGATTATGAAGATGCGCAAGATGAGATCTCGCGCAAGCATGTCAACAAGATCAAGGCAATGGCCGAAAAAGAAGGTGTTCAGTGCGACGTGCTGATTACCCGCGCCGAAAACGCCTACGAGGAAATCCTGCTGAGTGCAAAAAGAAAACGCTGCGACCTGATCTGGATGGCATCCCGCGCTCGTAACGGACTGCAAAAATTTCTGCTCGGTAGCGAGACGCAACGCGTGCTCTCGCACACGGCTATTCCGGTACTGGTCTGGAAAAAAGAAAGCTGGGACAAGGTCTGAGTGCTTGTTTCAACCAGCTGATAAGCGACCGAAGGAGGACCCATGCTGCTGGACGTCAGAACCTATACCTGTAAGCCAGGCACGATGAAGTCGCACCTGGCGTTATATGAACAATTCGGAAAACCCGTTCAAGTCAGTCATCTGGGGGCGCCACTGTTATATGCGACCTGTGAGACAGGCAATCCGAATGAGTACATTCATATCTGGTGCTACCGTCATGCCGCAGACCGCGAGCAGCGGCGTGCTGCTTTGTGGGCCGACCCGCAATGGCTGGACTATGTGGAAAAAAGTCGGCAGCTCGGGGCACTGGAGTCCCAGCAGAACAAGCTCATGAAACCGGTGGATTTTTTCCCGGAACCCCATACCCCCTGAACCATTGATGCCCCTACTGCTACCCTGAGCTGATCAGGTGATTGCATTATCACGGCGGGACGCGAGTTGCCTGCCACGAAACAAAGCTCAGCTTGTTTTGTTTTTTCTGCCAGATGCTGTGGTAGCGAAGCATGAGTTTCAGTGGCTTGCCGGCGATCCGAACATCGTATCTTCCCTGCCCCGACAGGATGGCCACGCAACCAAAGAGGCGAACCGAATCGTTGGTGTGTTCGATGATGTCATAGATCGTCTCTCCGCGGCGCATGGAATCCAGATAGGACGCTTTGGTGTCAACCACGGCGCTATTGCGTACATACACGAGATCTTCATCCAATAACGCGGACATCATATCCAGATCGTTTTTCATCTGAGATGACAAACGTAGATTTTCTGCCTGCAGAACCTCTTCGCCAGTCAGCGGCGCGCACTCTGTCGCCAGCACAGGATAGCCGCCGCAAGTGGTAAGCAAAGCAATCAGCACATGATGAACATAGCGATGCGGCATAAGCTTGGATTCCCTTATCCTCCCCGATGCGCGTGCCGGTCATACCGCTCAGCGCCGACACGCCAGAGAAATTCAACATCTATCAGGTGCTGCCCTACGTCGCAGCGCCTGCGTCAACGCAGGCCTTGCAAGAGCGCCGCATGAAAGCGCTCGGGGTCTTGCATCTGTGGCGCATGCCCTAGCTCCGCAAACAAGATCAGCTGCGCACGCGGAATCGCCGCAGCAGTGCGGCGCGCCAGGACGGGGTAATTGCCGAGCCTGGCCTTGACCTCTGGCGGGGCAATATCCTTGCCGATGGCCGTGTTGTCCTTCTCGCCGATCAGCAGCAAAGTCGGCATGGTCAGTTTTTCGAACTCGTAGAGAACAGGTTGGGTAAAGATCATGTCGTATGTCAGCGCGGAGTGCCACGCGACGAGGTCACGCCCAGGTCCTCTCAGCATGCCATCAAGCATCTGTATCCAACGCTCATACTCGGGCCGCCACTCATTGGCGTAATAGGTCTGGCGTTGATAATTGCGCATGCGCTCGGTGCTGGCCTGCTTTTCCCTTGCGTACCATTGATCGATCGACTGCGCGGGCACCCCCTCGGCTTTCCAGTCCTCCAGTCCGATAGGATTGATCATGACCAGCTGCTCAACCTGTTGCGGGAACATCAGGGCCATGCGTGTCGCCAGCATGCCTCCGGTGGAGTGGCCAATCACGATGAAGCGCTTCACACCCAGGGCGCCGAGCAGTGCATGGGTATTGTGTGCCAGCTGCTGAAAACTGTACTGATATGCCGCCGGCTTGCTCGATTTGCAGAAGCCAATCTGATCCGGGACGATCACCCGGAATCCGCGCGCTTGCAAGAACCGCAGAGTGCCTTCCCAAGTCGCCGCACAAAAATTTTTCCCGTGCAGGAGGACTACCGTACGTCCATTGAACTGCTCAGGCTGCGCATCCAGATAGGCCATCTGGACTGATTGTCTCTGCGACTCAAACCTGAATCGCTGCACCGGTAGCGGATAGTCGAAACCTTCCAGTTCAGGCCCATAGACCTGCGCTTCATTGGCGGCGACGGTCGTGCCAGAAAGGGCTGCTATCAGTGCCACGATGAGAAGAACGCGAAGTCGCATGTGCTGGCCTTTTTACATTTAACTTCCTTGCTGGCGACCCTGTTGACACTGACCTTCCCGTGGCCAGCGTCATGCTGATGCTACAGATCTTTGTAGACTTGCTCGAGAAGCTTTGCTCCGATTCGTGATTCCATCTTCTTGTGAACCGGTAACAAGGTGTCTTTCCACAATTTGAGCTCAGCCGCCGATGGCTGATAAATCTCGGTCTTTCCGGACTTGCGAATGGCATCCATTGCCTTCGCATTCTCTTTATCGATCATAGAGTCGTTCAGCCGACCGGCCTCTTCAACGGATTTTTCCAAAGCGGTCCGGATATCTGCGGGCAGTTTATCCCAGAACCGTTTATTCGTGATGACCGCAAATCCCAGATAACCGTGATTGGTCACGCACAGATATTTTTGAACCTCAAAGACTTTTTGAGAAAAGAAATTCAAAGGCGGATTCTCGGCACCATCCACCACGCCGGACTGTAGCGCCTGCGACATCTCGGAAAACGACATGACTTGTGGATTTGCACCCAGGGTACGCATCTGCTCATCCAGCACCTTGGATCCTTGAATCCGGATTTTCAAGCCGCGCATATCGGCAGGCACACGAATGGGCTTGTTGGCCGACATCATCTTGAACCCGTTATCCCAGTAGGCTAGGCCTTTGATACCTTTTTGTTCAAGAATCCCGAATAACTGCTGCCCAATTGGCCCACGTGTGATGCGCGCCAGTGCAGCTCGGTCGGCAAACAAATACGGCAAATCAAAGACCTCAAATTCTCGAATTCCCAAGGTTCCAAATTTCGACAATGTCGGCGCAAGCATCTGCACCGCGCCCATCTGGAGAGCCTCGAGCTCCTCCTTGTCTTTATAAAGGGTGCTGTTGGGATAAACATCCACCCTCACCCTACCCTGCGTGCGCTGCTCTGCGAGACGCTTGAATTCTTCAATGGCCAGACTTTTCGGCGTGCCAATCGCCGCCGCATGGCTGAATTTGATCACGATACTCGGCTCGGCAGCGGTGACGCTCCCAACGGCCCATGTCATGATCAGCACAATGAAAAAATAAGTAATTTTTCTCAACAGGCACATAAGTATCCGCTTCGGTGTACACAAAATGACAACCCGCAAGCTTCGCTGGGCATTCCCAAAGTACCCATGGCACTTGAGCATAAAGGCTATTCAGCCTCGCGTACCAGGCACGGCAGTCGAAGAGTTTACTTCGGTCGCCAGCTGTCGACCTGCTCGGGATTTGCTGCGATCCATCGCTCGGCCGCCTGACGCGGAGAGACTTTGTCTATGTTCATTGATCGATCCATCTCGGTGATGGCGGCAATCGACAATCGAATATTACTCAAATGGCTCAGCGCATGAGATGACAATTTTGACTTCAGCTGATGGTTGGCGATCAAATAAGCGCTGTCCACACCAAAAATCTGCCGGGGATCCTCCAACACACGCAGTTTGTAGACAGCATTCATCCACTGTGGCTGCCACAATGGAAACACTACCCATGCGCCGGTGTCGTAGGCGCTTTTGAAGTTGGCCATCCAGGTCCCCGGAGGGGCCGCCTGCAACTGATAACCGGTCGCCTCAAGGCCATATTTTTTTAGTACCTCTCGTCCCAGCATTGTCAGACCGGTTGATTCGGGCAACGAGACGATAGTCGCTGGCATGCGGGATCTGACTTCCGGTTTCAGCAGATCTTCAATCGATGACACAAGCGTGGCCGGCACATACTCAGGAACTGTCCAATACAGGCGCGCGTCATCATACAGCTTTGCCAGTTTGAAAGTGCTCCCCTCGACATTCCGATACAGTGCCGCATGAGCATTGGGAAGCCAAGAAGCGGCGAGTATATCCACTTCACCAGATCCGACCTTGGGATAGATCTCGGCATGCGAGCCCTCGATCAACTCAACGGTGTAGCCCTCTTTTTCCAGCACATGCTGGACGACTCCGCCGGTAACCGCATAAAAAGATAAAGATACCTGACCAAGTTTTATTGTTTCCGCCCCTGCGAAGAACGGTAAGCAGCCCACGAAGAGCACTAACAAACGAATAAGTTTCATCAAGAAGCTCCAGTAGTTAATTCACGTCGGAAGTGACTAGCGCAGATATCTGAGCGAGTCATAGAGCACATGACAGGGCGACAGCGGCCTGATGAGGCAGGTTCTAGAACGTACCAGGATAAGCGCCGCCATCAATCAGAAAATTCATACCAGTGATATAGCCGGCTTGAGCACTGCACAAATAAGCACAGGCATCACCGAATTCACTAGGGTCGCCAAAGCGACCGGCAGGTATGGGCAGTAAGCGTTGCTGATGAACTTCGTCGAAGTCTTTGCCTGCCGATTGCGCCATCGATACTGATCGTGACCGCATCGTATCGGTGTCGAACAGGCCAGGCAGTAGATTATTGATGGTGACATTCTTCCCAATGGTCTTTCTGGATAATCCCGCCACAAAACCGGTCAAACCGCTGCGGGCTCCATTAGAGAGCGCAAGAATATCAATCGGCGCCTTCACCGCACTGGATGTAATATTGATGATGCGCCCAAAGCGCCGCTCCATCATTCCGTCCAACACTTCTTTGATCAACTCGATGGGTGTGAGCATGTTGGCGTTAAGTGCTGCTTGCCAAGTGTCAGCGCTGAACTCACGAAAATCGCCGGCGGGTGGGCCACCCGCGTTGTTGATCAAAATATCTGGTTGCGGGCAGTGTTGTAGCGCGCGTTCGCGACCCTCCGGCGTGGTGATATCCGCCACCACGACCTCGACATGACCGCTACCGAGTTGTCTCAACTCGGCTGCCGTGCTTTCAAGCGCCTGAGCACCGCGGGCGACGATCACCACATCCACGCCTTCGCGAACCAAGGAGAATGCGCATGCACGACCCAAGCCTTTGCTGCCCGCGCACACCAGCGCTGTTTTCCCGTGAAGACCCAGGTCCATGAACACCCCCCTTAAACGAAGATTTGAATGCAGCATTCTTCACAGGGGGCCCGAACACCGTCAAGCCAGAAATTCTGGGGCGGTGCCCAAGATTATGTTTGATGAGTAAAAGCTGAATAAATCAAGTGCTTAGCCAGCGCATGTCTTGTCAGATCGCAGAATTGGCTTTGCTCGGGACTGAAGCAATAGCTTTCACGCCTTCTTGTTCAAAAAGCCAACGCCGGAAAATAGCGACTTTGCGGCTGATGCCGCCCTCTGGGTACACAAGATAATAAGAAAATGCTGATGGCAGACTCTCCTCAAACGGTTTGAGCAACTTGCCCGATAAAATATCATCATGTACCCACTTCCCCTTGGCGAGCGCAATACCTTCGCCCGCAATTGCCGCGTCTATTGCTAGCGACGCCGGGGTGTACGAGGGACCTTTCGAGGCGTCAATACCCTCCACACCCATAGCCCGAATCCACTGCGCCCAATTCGGTGCGGTGACATCATCTTCTGAATGCTCAGCATGCAGCAAGGTGTGGAACCTGAGGTCTGTCAGCGATCGCAAACTTGTGGTGGAGTTGAACAGCTTGGGGCTGCACACCGGGAAGATATCCTCGGTCATAAAATTTTCGGCGACCAGTCCGGGGTAATCACCTTGCCCAAAGCGGATGGAAGCATCAAAATCTTCTCGATTGAAATCAATCCACTTTTTACTGGCGATCAGCTTGATTTCCAGTTCCGGATACTGTTGCCGGAAATTCGCTAGCCGCGATCTTAACCATTTCGTGGAGAAGGTAGGGGGTGCGCCAATTTTAAGTACGTTTTCAAAATCACGAGATTTGACGCTGCTCGTCGCTTCCAGCAAGCCTTTGAATGCGTCTCGAATAGGCGGTAATAAAGCGCGCCCTGCCACTGTGAGCGTCAATGAATTATTTTGGCGAAGGAATAATTTCAATCCGAGATAATCTTCCAGCTGCCTTACATGCTGACTGACCGCACTCTGGGTAACGTTCAGTTCTTCGGCGCTGCGAGCGAAGCTCATATGACGCGCTGCTGCTTCAAAAGCCCGCAGCGCATTCAGCGGAGGTAAGCGATTTGGCATGTTGCGCATCCCCCTCGGTAGCTCATGCGCTCCCGGTCTACAATGTAAACAGAGCGAGATAAAAAAACAGACGCTGAAAAAGCGCCCGTCTCAGTTCGGTGCTTTTCACGGGCGGGATACATAAGCCCGGATTCCCTGCTGCACCCTTGCCGCACGTAGGTAGTTTCCGTGGTACTGCCGATTTACCATTGACCCGACAAGTTGGGCTTTACTTGAGGTTTTTAAAATCCTCAATGATCATAGAAAGTCACTTCGGATATTTCGATGTTATGGCGCTCAGGGTATTTCTGCATAAGATAAACAAGCGCCAGATCTTCTGATGCCTTGGGTATACCGGCCTTGATCAGTGCGGTCGTCCTTCTCCCGCCGACCACCGTTTCTGTAAAGGTGTATCGGATCACTGCCTGCACGGAGCTCGTGTTTTTCATTGTCGGGTACTGATAAAAATATAGGTGTCTTTTGCGGCCAGATGACCGTAAGTGTAAAGGTAGAGATTGACACTGAGGCTCTTGTGACTGGTCACTTTAAGTGTAAATCACTGTGCCGTGCGCTGGAGTTAGCCTTTAAGAAACTGCCGGCGTGTCGCCCCTTTTACCCGGACTGCAGATTCTATAGCCCGGCCAGGCAATGGTGGGAATTTTGTGATTTTTTTGTTCTACATTGATCAGCGAATTGGCGGCGATCGCCCGAGTAACACGCAGCGATTCGGCCGTCGCCGGCCCAAGCGCCGGGGCACAAAGCACTGCGGCTGTTGTGTCCTCTGCTTTACCTTGGTATTGAGGCGTTATTTTTTTGAAAATTTATGCCCGTATCCGGCGTCAGGGATTTTTTTCTGCGCGTTTTCATAATTGAAAATAAAATCACGGCCTGTCTTTCACACGGTGCCAAGGCCTCGCTTTATGCGACAGGCCCCGTACGGCGGAATTTTCACGAATTGTCGTTCCGCCCTATTGAATAAAGCCCGAATGTCGTATACGGTCCTTCTGCTAACCGCCAGATCGGGCAAAAGCGATCCAGGGCTGCGTGGGTGACCGAGTTCGGCTTGGGTCACCAATGCTCCGCGAGTAACGATTTACCGTCGAGTTGCAAGAGCCATTGACACGATTGATTCAATGCAGCTAGAGAATGCGACTGTTGAGGTTGATATCTTTACGCATCTGAAAAATTCGTGAGGAGACCCGTCGATGAATTTTTCTAAAAAAATATATTTTTCCTGCATCCAGGCAGTTTCCTACCCTGTGAAGTTTTTAACGCGCCGCAGAGACAAATATATCGGCGAGTCCCACTACGGCCAGCAGCACGGCAAGGGCATCATGTCGTATGCAGACGGTGAAAAATACATCGGCGAATTTTTGAATGGCATTCGACACGGCCGGGGCAATTACGTCTTCGGAAATGGCGACAATTACATAGGCGACTACAAATTCGGAAGCCGCCACGGCCATGGAATTTACGTAACGAATGATGGCTCGATCTTCGCAGGAGAGTTCGAGAATGGCTTTCCGAATGGGTTGGGCACGGAAGCGTTCAAAAACGGGAACAAGTACTTCGGAGATTTCAAACTGGGTGTCCCGCACGGCAAGGGGGTCTACATCTGGTCAGACGGCGCGACGTATTCCGGAGAGTTCAGAAACGGACTTCCCGACGGCTACGGCGTATCCATATCCCGTACCGGCAGCAAATATCTGGGTGATCACCGGCATGGCCGACAGCATGGTACCGGTACTTACACCACCGCCAATGGCGATGTCTATTCTGGTGAGTACCGAAACGGTCTCCGGCACGGTGAGGGTGTCGAAGTCTTTGCCGATGGCGATCGATACGAGGGTCAATGGGCCGATGACCATTTCGAGGGGATGGGCACGTACGAATGGGCTGACGGATCACGCTACCAAGGCGAGTGGGAGGGCGGGCTGTTTCATGGCCTCGGCACCATGATCCACGCCGACGGTCGCAAGGAATGTGGCATATGGCGCAATGACATTCTCGTACAACACTACGAAGAGAATTCTTATGCGCAGCATCTCCAGGTAGTCAAACAATTGAAGAGCGCCTGATTCACGAACACCCTACTTGCCTAAAGAGCCTGTCCCGCTGAGGAGGTGGCACGGCAGCAGCACCGCAGACAGTACAGACGTACGGCAAGGTACTGCCAACGCCGCTCGCTACTCAAATCCCAGCGATCTGGCACCCCAAATCGGCCAGCGGACCCGCCTTGGCGCCGGTCTGCACGGCATCCGCTGCATTGGCATTACCCTGCTGCGCGCGCTCGGCGATGCCGAACAAGATCGCCGCCATCCGGAACAAGTTAAACGCAAGATAGAAGCGCCACGCGGCAGGATCTATCGCTGCACGGTCTGCGAAATACAGCTGCTGATAATCAGGTTCTGCAGGAATGCCCAGCGACAGCAAGTCGAGTCCGGCAATGCCGCGCCATAGCGAATGCGGTATGTGCCAGCTCATGCAGTGATACGCAAAATCTGCGACGGGATCCCCAATCGTGGACAGCTCCCAGTCCAGCACGCCGATCACCCGTGGCTCTGTCGGGTGAAAAACCAGATTATCGAGACGGAAATCACCATGAATCAGCGCCGCTCGCTGTGGCGCGGGCAAGTGCGCTGGCAGCCACTGCATCAGTCGCTGCAGACCATCGGGTACTGGGATCGTTGCCGTGCTGAGCTGAGATGACCAGCGATTGATCTGACGTGACAGATAATCTTCACGCTTGCCATAGTCGCCCAGACCTTTCGCATCAATGTCGATCTTGTGCAGCTCAGAGATGACCCGATTCATTTCGAGATAGATCGCTGCACGCTCGGCAGGTGACATGCCCGGCAGGCTCTGATCGACAAATACCCGGCCATCCAAAAATGACATCAGATAAAAAGGGGTGCCGACGATGCTCTCGTCATCACACCAGGCCAGCGCTGTGGGCACGGGTACCGCGGTATCTTTCAATGCGCTGATAACCCGGTATTCGCGATCGATGGCGTGCGCGGATTTCTGCAGCACACCGTCGGGTTTTTTGCGGAGCACGAATTGTTCCGTGCCTGCAGTGAGCAAAAATGTCGGATTCGATTGCCCGCCGGTCAGGGATTTGACACTCAGATCGGAGCTACTGATCCATCCCTGCGCCTGCAACCACGCGCGCAAGCGCACTTGTATGGTCTGGTCCATGTAGTTTACAAAGAGCTGAGCAAGTGACCGTGATCCACGGTCAGGCATGAACCCGTCATGCCCACGCCCGCATCGGAGCACAACAGCAGCAAGGGTCCGTCCAGATCAGTCATGTCACCAAAGCGCCGCGTGGGAATACGGCTGCGCAGCTTCTCCCCCGCTTCGCTCTGCAGAAAATCGCGGTTCAAGTCAGTGACGACGTAGCCCGGCAGTAGCGCATTCACACGAATCTGATAACGCGCGAGCTCTAATGCCATCACTTTGGTGGCTTGTATCACCGCCGCCTTGGAGATTGCGTACGGCGCAACACCGGCGGCCACTCGCTCGCCCAAGATGGAAGCCACGTTGACGATCGCACCGGGCTTCTCTGCAGCGCGAAGGCGGCGTGCTGCTTCGGTGGCTACCAGCCAGCAACCCTTGAGGTTGGTATCGATCACGCTATCCCAGTCTGCTTCGGTCTGGTCGAGCAGCGCACGCGTGACCGTGATACCCGCGTTGTTGATCACGATATCGCAAGCGCCGATCTGATCAAAACCTGCGCTGACGCTGTCGCGCGAGCTGACATCCATGCTGATCGATGATGCCTTGCGGCCCTGCGACTGCAGATTCTGCTGAAGTTCAGACAGTTTATCTGCGCGGCGCGCTGCCAGAATGACTTCCGAACCGGCCGCCGACAACAGATGTGCGAAATGCGCACCAAAACCACTTGAAGCGCCGGTGATCAGCGCACGCTTGCCGTCCAGACGGAAGCGGGACATCCTATCTGCTGCTGCCATCACGCTTTGCCGCCGGCGATTTTTTTGGCCATACTCCAGCGATGTACTTCGCTGGGGCCGTCATAAATACGGAAGGCTCGCATGTCGGTGAAAATACGCATCACCGGCGTCTCGCCCGTCACGCCCAGACCGCCCATGATCTGCACGCTGCGGTCCACCACGCGCCACTCGGCTTCGGAACAGACCACTTTGGCGCGGCTGGATTCGAATGCACCCTTCTCGCCTTTGTCGAGCAACCAGGCGGTGTGCCAGATGTGCAGACGCGCAGTCATGAGATCCATGTCATTGTCGGCGATCTGAAAACCCACGCCTTCATGCTCGACGAGCGGCTTGCCGAAGGCTTCGCGCTTGCGCACGTAGTCGAGCGCGATCTCATGCGCGCGTCGCGCCTGCCCTAGCCAGCGCATGCAATGCGTCAGCCGCGCCGGTGCCAGGCGCACCTGCGCATAGCGGAAGCCTTTGCCGATCTCGCCCAGCACATCCGCTGCGGGAATACGAAGGTCGTGGAATTCAACCACGCCATGCCCACCCGAGAAGCAGCGATCCATCGCATCGAGATTGCGCACCAGTTTGATTTCCGGGCGATCCATATCTGACAGGAACATGGTCGCGCTGCCATCTTCCATGCCCGCCATGATGATCGCGTAGGACGACCCTTCGGCGCCTGTGATCAACCATTTGCGACCATTGATCACATAGTGATCACCATCCTTCACCGCCTTGGTTTTCAGCATGCTTGGATCTGCACCCGCGCCGGGAGAGGGCTCAGTCATGCAGAAGCAGGAACGGGTATGTCCCTCTACTTGCGGCCGCAGCCAGCGGGCTTTCTGAGCGGGTGTCGCAACCTCTTCCATCAGATGGATATTGCCCTCGTCAGGGGCGTGAATATTCATCGCGGTCGGGCCCAGCCACGAATAGCCTGCCTCTTCAAACACGACCGCTTTCTCGATATGAGTCAGCCCGAGTCCCCCCAGCTCGCGCGACGCGTGCGGGGTCAGCAGGCCGGCCGCCCGCGCACGGCGGACAAGTTCTGCACGCAGCTCGGGGTGCGGGCCATGACTGTCCTGGCGCGGATCATTCTCCAGCGGGATGACTTGCTCAGCGATGAATTTCCGGGTGCGCTCGCGCAGCTCCTCGGCTCTCGGGGGAAGGGTGAAGTCCATGTCGTCTTAGTCAGAAGAAAAGAGGTGATCGTGGTTATCGGCAGTGGTAACCGTGTCAGCGATTCACGACCGATGCCGGCAAGCGCAGCACCATCATCGCACCGGCCACCAGCAAGCCAGCGAACAGATACAGGCTACTTGACGGGCTACCGGTGATATCCGTCAACCAGCCGACCAGCGACGTGCTCGCCATGCCCGCTATGTTACCAAGCGAATTCACCAGCGCGATACCTGCCGCTGCTGCGGCGCCCGTCAAGAACGATGAGGGCAGGCTCCAAAATGACGCTTGCGCAGCGGAGGCGCCCGCCGCCGCCAGCGTCAGCGCCATCATGGCGACGACGAGCCCGTAATCGGGAGTAGCGCACAGCGCCAGCCCGGCGGCGGTCAGCAGGCAAGGAATCGCCGTGTGCCAGCGACGCTCGCGCAAGCGATCTGCGCTCACACTCGTCAGCACCATCGCGACAATCGCGACTGAATAGGGAATCGTCGTCAGCCAGCCGATCTGCAAGGGATCGGAGACACCCAATTGCTTGATGAGCGTCGGCATCCAGAAGCTGGCGATATAAATCGCGCTGGCGATGCAAAAGTAGGCGACGCCCAGCATCCAGACACGGCCACTCTTGAATGCATCCATCACATTCACATGCTCGCTCTGTTTGGCTTCATGCGCAATGTCCTCATGGATCACGCGCTTTTCGTCATCGCTCAGCCAGCGTGCATCGTCGACGCGATTATCGAGAAACTTCAAGATCGCGATACCTAACAGAATAGAGGGTATGGTCTCTAGGATGAACAGCCATTGCCAGCCAGCGAGCCCGGCAACGCCGCCGAAACTTTTGAGAATCCAGCCCGACAGCGGACCGCCGATAATGTTGGACATCGGTATCGCTGCGAGAAAAAGCGCAATGATGCGCCCGCGCCATGCCGCGGGAAACCAGTACGTCAGATAGAGCAGCACCCCGGGGATGAAGCCCGCCTCGGCCACGCCCAGCAGAAAACGCAGCACATAAAACTGTGTCGGCGTCTGCACAAAGGCCATCGCCGCACCAATCAGACCCCAGCTGACCATGATGCGGGCGATCCACAGCTTCGCGCCGACTTTGTGCAGCAGAATATTGCTCGGCACTTCAAAGATCACGTAACCAAGAAAGAAAATGCCCGCGCCCAACCCATAGACCGTATTGCTGAATGACAGATCGTTGAGCATTTGGAGCTTGGCGAAGCCGACATTCACGCGATCCAGATACGCCGCCAGATAACACAGGCACAGGAAAGGCACGAGCCGCCATGCGACTTTCTTGTACACCTGACCATTCGATTCGGCGGTCATCTCCGATGCGATACTGCTCGCTGCCATGGGGTCTCCTCCCGTTGATTTTTTTTATTTTTCGATGTGATTGGTCCGTGAAGGTATTAAAAAAAGGCCAGCCTCGTGAGGCTGGCCCTAACCCAACGCGGAAACTCATCTGTCAAAACTCAGCCAGATACCACTTGGCTGTTTACCACCGGCTGCTTCTTGCGGATTCCCTACATTTGCATTCCACAGCTTTGCTGCTCAGCCCGAGACCGTGAACCTCAAAAGATCACGCGCCGAACTCTGGTTGGGACAAGACTTGACTGAAGCGCCGGTAGGGCGAGCCCAGCTTGACCCAAATTACATAAAAGCAACTTATTTTATGAACTCTGAATTCAGAGTTCGGATAGGCGAAGGGTAAGGCTTTTGAATTCAGCCTGTCAAGCGAAGATTATTCGGGGCGAAAAACGAGGAAAAACGCAGAAAATAGGATTGTTTTATTAATTATTTCTGCGCAAAAGCTCAGTACGGCGGAGGAAAAGCGGCCAATCAGGCGGCGCTTTCAGAGCCAGACGGGTCGCCCATTCGCGCGATCATGAAATCAGCGGCGTCTTCGAGGTGCTTTCGCGCCGCCAGCTCCGCGCGCAAGCCATCACCACTGGCGACGAGCTGGAACAGGGCCTCATGCTCATCCCAGATATCGCGCGGCTTGTCCGCAGACAGCAGCACCGAGCCCATCACCGGGAACAAGTTGTTCGCCGACACGTAGTTGTGCGTCAGCGAGATGGAGTCGGAGAGCGCCGTGACTTCGTGGAACCAACGCTGCGGGAAGAAGATCGTCTCGCCGGGGTGCACGTCGCCGACGTAGTAGCGCAGGTTGGCCAGGCGCGGATACTTGCCCAGGTCAGGATCGAGGATGTCCGTGCCGGGGAAGTAGCCCGGA
>JBEGNF010000041.1:0-28901 GCA_041182625.1 Pseudomonadota bacterium
CATGAAAACCGGTAGCTGCTGGCACGTCATCCCGGCGCAGGCCGGGATCCAGCGACTGTAAATTTTTCAATGATCTCGAACAATCTGCCTGCTTGACTGACTGGCCCTAGGCTAAAGGCCGGTTTGCAAGTCAAATCGCCACGATGGCCGCGAATCTGGCTGTATTATTGCGTTTTGGTCACAAGTAATCGACGGTTCCCGCCGTCCGACCTGCCTCCTCCCGATGGATCAGTTCAAACAGATCTCCACTTTCGTGGATGTCGCAGCGCGCGGCAGCCTGTCGGCGTCGGCGCGCGCCGAGGGCGTGGCTCCTGCGGTGATCGGCCGGCGGCTCGATGCGCTCGAGGCACGCCTGGGGGTGAAACTGCTGCAGCGGACGACGCGCAAGATAGCGCTGACCAATGAAGGGCTGGCGTTCCTCGAACACTGCCAGCGCATCTTGCACGATCTCGAAAATGCCGAGGCGCAGGCCTCTGAGCGCAGCGCGCGACCGAGTGGCCATTTGAGCGTTTCCGCGCCCGCCGGTTTCGGACGGCAGATCGTGGCGCCGCTGATTCCCGCCTTCATCGCTGAGCATCGCGACGTGAACGTGACCCTGGACCTGAATGATCGCGTGGTCGATCTGATCGGCGAAGGCATCGATGTCGCCATCCGAATCGCCGATCTGTCGGACTCCAGCCTGGTGGGCGTGAAGCTCGCCAGCAACCGGCGCGTGGTGGTCGGCGCCCCCGATTACTTTCGCCGCCACGGCAGACCATCCACACCGGATGACTTATTGCGGCATAACTGCCTCGCCATTTCCGGCGCTGGCAGCCAGCGCGGCTGGACCTTTCGTCAGGCCGGCAAGACGGTCACGATGAAAGTTGCCGGCAACATGGCTTGCAATGACGGCGCGGTGCTGCATGACTGGGCACTGGATGGCAGAGGTTTATCCTGGCGCTCGATCTGGGAAGTCGGCGCAGAAATCGAGCAAGGCTTGCTGGAGACGGTGCTTGATGACTATGCCGCACCGGGCAATGATATTTATGCCGTCTTCGCGCAGAGGCAGCACCGGCCGCTGCGCATCCGGGTGTTTGTGGATTTTTTGCGGGAAGCCTTTGCCGAGCCGGATTACTGGCGCCGACGCTGAACCGGCGTGACATGGAGGCAGCCGCTGAGCTAGTCGCTGTTTTTAGCGAGCCAGCGCAGCGGTGCGCCGCGGGATCCAGTAAAGCCAAGGGCTCGGGGACAATCAGCGCGGAGTAAAAGCGACTGGTTTTATTGAATCAGCGCTTCCGACCCAGCGAAAAAAAATCTCCGCGAGCGGAGATTTTTTTGTTTCAGTACGCTTGCTGCTGGGCTTCAGCCCGGCGCTTCAGATAATCTGAATGTTCGATGCCTGCTTGCCCTTGGGGCCCGTGGTCACATCGAACTGCACACGCTGATTTTCCTGCAGGGACTTGAAGCCCGAGGATTGAATCGCTGAGAAATGCGCGAACAGATCTTCGCCGCCCTCATCGGGTTTGATGAAACCAAAGCCTTTTGCGTCATTGAACCACTTAACGATACCAGTTGCCATTGCAATTTCCTGTCTTAGTTAACAAAGGCGGAACACCCGCCAGATAAGCGTCTCAACCAAGTAAGGAATTACAGAACACACTGCACCACTACTACTCGAATCTCAACGTGGGCGTGATTATACTTGAGAAGATATCTACATCCGCCCTGCCCGACCAAGAATTTGATCCAGATCGAGTACCTGACAGCAAGCAACAAACATGCGACACTGGCAACTCGCCCTTGACCACAAGACCCCGGCGAACTGAACTCCCTTGTTAGCGTATAGTCCGTCCACTGACAACAACGTCCCCTGACCGAAGCACCCCACTCATGAATTTCGATGTCGCCATCGTCGGCAGCGGCCTGGCAGGCCTGTCGGTTGCCCTCCATCTCGCAGACCGCCGCAAGGTGGTCGTCATCTCCAAACGCTCGCTACGCGATGGCGCCAGCGACTGGGCCCAGGGCGGCATTGCCGCCGTGCTAGACGCGGCGGACAGCCATGAGCAGCATGTGACCGATACCCTGGTGGCCGGCGCCGGGCTGTGCGACGAAAGCGCGACCCGCTTCATCATCAGCCATGGCCGGGAGGCCATCGAATGGCTGGTCGCTCAGGGCGTTCCCTTCACCCGCGACGAGCAGGCGGCGCTGGGACTGCACCTGACCCGAGAAGGTGGCCACAGCCAGCGCCGCATTATCCATGCGGCCGATGCCACCGGCCATGCGGTACAGGTCACGCTTGAGCAGAGAGTGCGCGAGCATCCGAACATCACGCTGCTCGAACATCACTACGCCATTGATCTGATCACCTCGGACAAGCTGGGCCTGCCAAACGGCGCTGACCGCTGCCTCGGCCTGTATGTCCAAGATGTACAAAATGGCGAGGTGCTGACCATCTCGGCACCGCAGACCGTGCTGGCGACCGGCGGCGCCGGCAAGGTGTATCTGTACACGACCAATCCCGACACCGCCACCGGTGATGGCATCGCGATGGCCTGGCGCGCGGGCTGCCGGGTGTCGAACATGGAGTTCATCCAGTTCCACCCGACCTGCCTGTACCACCCGTATGCCAAGTCCTTTTTGATCACCGAGGCGGTGCGCGGCGAAGGCGGTGTGCTCAAGCTACCGGCGTCGGCGGGTGCCGCGGCGGGCCAGCGCTTCATGCCCGCGCATGATGCGCGCGCCGAACTGGCGCCGCGCGATGTGGTGGCGCGTGCCATTGACTTCGAAATGAAAAAACGCGGTCTGGATTATGTCGATCTCGACATCAGCCATCAGCCGCCTGAATTTTTGAAAGAGCACTTCCCCACCATCTACGCACGCTGCCTCGAGCTCGGCATTGACATCACGCAGCAGCCCATACCCATCGTGCCGGCGACACACTATACCTGCGGCGGCATCGTCACTGATTTGTCCGGACGCACCGATCTGCACGGTTTGTATGCAGTCGGCGAGACCGCCTGCACTGGCCTGCACGGCGCGAACCGGCTCGCCAGCAATTCATTGCTGGAATGCGTGGTCCTGGGCCGTGCCGCAGCAATGGATATCGAAAAGCAAACGGTTACCCAGCACGCCGTCCTTCCGGCATGGGACGAGAGCCGCGTCACAGATGCGGATGAAGAAGTCGTCATCACCCAAAACTGGGACGAGCTACGCCGCTTCATGTGGAATTTTGTCGGCATCGTGCGTACCACCAAGCGACTGGAGCGCGCTCAGCACCGGATCGCGCTGCTGAAGGAAGAAATCGACGAGTACTACGCGAACTTCCGCATCACCCGCGATTTACTGGAGCTGCGCAATCTGGTGGAGGTGGCCTCGCTGATCGTCGGCAGTGCCTTATCGCGCCGCGAGAGCCGAGGTCTGCATTACAGTCTGGATTATCCCGAGACCTTGCCCAAGGCACTGCCGACGGTGCTGAATCCACTGCGAAAGACGCTGTCGCACAAGCGATAACACTCAGGCTTGTACGCGCCCAATTGAGATGCGATCAACGCCCGTCTCCGCGATGGCTCTGACGGTATCGCGATTCACGCCGCCCGAGGCTTCCAGAATGGCGCGTCCTGCCGTGACGCGCACTGCCTCACGCATCTGCTCTGTGCTGAAATTGTCGAGCAAGATGGAATCGGCAGCGGCTAGCAATGCCTGCTGCAGCTCATCGAGATTTTCCACTTCGATCTGAATGCTGACACCCGCGTTCAGCGCACGTGCCGCTGCCATCGCCGCAGCGATGCTGCCAGCGGCGGCAATATGATTTTCTTTGATCAGGATCCCGTCGTACAAGGCCAGCCGCTGGTTCTTGCCGCCGCCGACACGCACCGCATATTTCTGCGCAAGCCGCAGGCCAGGCAAGGTCTTGCGCGTATCGAGTATCGCAGCGCGCGTGCCATCGATCAGCTGCACATAATCGCGCGTCGCGGTGGCGACTGCGGAAAGCAGCTGTAGAAAATTTAGCGCCACACGTTCGGCCGTCATCAGCGAGCGCGCTGGGCCGTGAACACGGCAGACCTCGGCCTGCACGGGCATGGTGTCGCCCTCGGCAAAATACCATTCGATGTGCAGGCGCGGGTCTACCTGCGACATGACGCCTTCGAACCACGGCGCACCGCACAGCACCGCCGTCTCGCGCACGATCACCGCCGCCGTCACCTCTGTCGTGGCTGGCACCAGCTGCGCAGTCCAGTCGCCGCTGCCGATATCTTCAGCGAGCGCGGCGCGGATGTTGGATTCAAACGCCAGCGTCAGCGCCTCGTCAAAAGGTGCAAAGGGATTCTTCAGTGTGCTCATGCCGGGCCGATGCCCGCGAACAGCGTCTGCTCTGCCGCCAGATCGGAGGAAGGACGGACATTCGCCTTTTTTGCGGCAGCAAAATCCAGCATGCGATTGATGCAAGTCACTGCCTTCTCGCGCACCGCAGCATCGACCTCGATACGGTTGCTGCCACTCTCGA
Source organism: Pseudomonadota bacterium (assembly GCA_041182625.1). Taxonomy (GTDB): domain Bacteria; phylum Pseudomonadota; class Gammaproteobacteria; order Burkholderiales; family Burkholderiaceae_D; genus Pernthalerella. The sequence continues at coordinate 4,484 of JBEGNF010000041.1, forward strand.
GAACCCCGGCGAGATTCTGCAAACCGTTCATTGCCATCCACGGACAGTGAGCGCAACTCTTGCAGGTCGCGCTGTTGCCTGCCGTCGGGGCTTCAATGAACACCTTGCCGGGCGCGGCCATGCGCATCTTGTGCAAGATGCCATTGTCGGTCGCGACGATGAACTCCTTTGCATCCAGCGTGGCCGCAGCGGCGATCAGCTGGGAAGTCGAGCCAACGACATCCGCTTGCGCGACGACCGATTCCGGAGACTCGGGATGGACCAGTATTTTTGCACCGGGATGCTCCTTCTTCAGCAGATCCAGCTCGATCCCCTTGAACTCGTCATGCACGAGGCAAGAGCCCTGCCAGAGCAGCATATCGGCACCGGTCTGCTTTTGGATATAGCTCCCCAGATGGCGATCCGGCGCCCACAGGATTTTTTTTCCCTGGGCATGCAGATGGGCGACGATATCGAGGCCAATGGATGAGGTCACCATCCAGTCGGCGCGCGCTTTCACTGCGGCGCTGGTATTGGCATAGACCACCACCGTGCGATCCGGATGCGCGTCGCAGAAGGCGGAAAATTCATCAGCGGGGCAACCCAGATCCAGTGAACAAGTCGCATCGAGATCAGGCATCAGCACCGTTTTTTCGGGAGACAGTATCTTCGCGGTCTCGCCCATGAAGCGCACACCGGCGACCACCAGTGTCCTGGCCGGGTGATCGCGGCCAAACCGCGCCATCTCCAACGAATCGGACACGCAACCGCCGGTCTCTTCTGCCAGATCTTGCAAGTCGGCATCCACGTAATAATGCGCGACCAGCACGGCTTCTTTTTCTTTCAGCAGCCGACGGATCTTGTCTTTCAGCTGCGCACGGCTTTCGAGCGTCAGTGACTCCGGCACACGCGCCCATGCCGAGGCGACACAGCTAGCGCCCTCGCCCGAGGGCCGCTCGAACTCAACCGTCTTGATTTCCATGCATGCTCTCCACAGATAGGGCAGGTGCTTTATTGAATGCCTTGTGATGCCAGATAGTCATCATAGCTGCCCTTGAAGTCGATAATCTCGCCATCGCGGATCTCCAAAATTCGCGTGGCCAGCGAAGACACGAACTCGCGATCATGCGACACGAATATGAGGGTGCCCGCATATTTTTCCAGCGCGATGTTCAGAGATTCGATGGATTCCATATCCATATGGTTCGTCGGCTCATCCATGAGCAGCACATTGTGACGACCCAGCATCAGCTTGCCGTACATCATGCGGCCCTTCTCGCCACCAGAGAGCACCTTGACCGACTTCTTTACCTCGTCGCCCGAAAACAGCAGCCTGCCAAGGATGGAGCGCACTGCCTGATCGTCATCACCCTCTTGGGTCCAGTAGCCCATCCAGTCAGTCAGACTTTTGTCTTGTGCAAATTCCTCCGTCGGATCCTGCGGCATGTAGCCCACGTTTGCGTTTTCAGCCCATTTGACCGAGCCTTTGTCTGCGGTCAGTCCGCACATCTCACCGCCCAGGCAGCGCAGCAGCGTGGTCTTGCCTGCGCCGTTCTCGCCGATGATTGCGATCTTTTCGCCCGCCTCCACGGCAATGCTGAAGTTTTTGAACAGTGGCCGGTCGTAGGCTTTCGACAGACCCTGCGCTTCAACCGCGAGACGATGCAGCTTTTTCTCGCCTTCGAAACGGATGAAAGGGTTCTGCCGCGACGAGGGCTTCACATCTTCGACCTTGATCTTGTCGATTTGTCTCGCACGCGAGGTGGCCTGACGCGCCTTGGATTTGTTGGCCGAGAACCTGCGCACGAAATCCTGCAATTCGGCGATCTTTTCCTTGGCCTTTACATTCGCCGCCAGCTGCTGCGTGCGAGCCTGCGCCGAGGCCAGCATGTAATCGTCATAGTTGCCGGGGTAGATCTTCAGCGTGCCGTAATCCATGTCAGCCATGTGCGTGCAGACTTGGTTCAAGAAGTGCCGGTCGTGCGAGATGATAATCATCGTCGAATCGCGCTCATTCAGCACGTCTTCCAGCCAACGAATCGTATTGATATCAAGGTTGTTGGTTGGCTCGTCGAGCAGGAGGATATCTGGGTTTGAAAACAGCGCCTGCGCCAGCAGCACGCGAAGTTTCCAGCCGGGCGCGATCGCGCTCATCAGTCCCTGGTGCTGCTCGGTCGGAATGCCCACGCCCGAGAGCAACTCGCCCGCGCGCGCCTCGGCGGTGTAGCCGTCATACTCGGCAAATCTGGCCTCCAGCTCAGCAGCCTTCATGTAATCGTCGTCGCTGGCCTCGGGGTTTGCATAGATCGCGTCGCGCTCAGTCATCGCCGCCCACATCTCGGTATGACCCATCATCACCACATCCAGCACACGCATCTCTTCAAACGCAAACTGGTCTTGGCGCAGCTTGCCTAGACGCTCGTTCAGATCGAGACTGATATTGCCTGCACTCGGCTCGAGATCGCTGCCGAGAATTTTCATGAAGGTCGACTTGCCGCAGCCGTTGGCGCCAATCAGACCGTAGCGATTACCCTCGCCAAATTTGACTGAGATATTTTCAAACAGCGGCCGGGCGCCGAACTGCATCGTGATGTTTGCGGTGGAAAGCAAGGAATGACCTGAGAAGACGAGGTTGGGTAAAAGGGGTTGGCAGCGCTACATGGCCGCCAAGACCAGCGGCACCTGCCCAACGAAAAGACCCGAAGTTTAACATTCTGCCGGCCTACGCCGGGAGGACGCGTGATGGAGGTACAAGCTTCGTCAGCTAACGAGATAAATGCAAACTGAATCCGGCGGTATCCGCCTCCAGCCGGCAGTGCCCGCCTACGGGCAGGCTCAGCTTGTCGCGAACATGACCGAAGGGCAGCCCGGTCAGCACCGGTAACCCGAGACGGTCGCGCAGATAATCAACCAGTGCGGCGAAGTCATAGCCATTGTCGTAGTCGCTCAGCCGGAAACCAGAAAAGTCGCCTAGCAGGACCGCACGCTGACGACTCAGTACTCCGGCGTGCATCAGCTGCAGCAGCATGCGCTCGATCCGATAGGGATGCTCGTTGATATCTTCCACAAACAGAATGCCGTCATCAATCTCCGGCATCCAGCGCGTGCCCGCAAGATGGGAGAGCATCGCCAGATTGCCGCCCCACAGCGTGCCTTCCAGTGTCACTGTCGGATTATCGTTGGTATCCACGCGTACGCTGAAGGAAGGCGCTGACACCGCCTGCCAGAAATGTGAGTGCGTGAATTCGCTGGGATCTTCGCGAGAGAAATCATCGCAGATCATCGGACCGGCGATGCTTGTGGCCCCGTGCACCAGCAAGCCCATCTGAAGCACGGTGAAGTCGCTGTGACCGACAAACAATTTGCCGCTGTTCGCCAGCAGCGAAAAATCGATCTCGGGCAATAGCCGAGAAAGACCATAGCCACCGCGCACCGCGATCACGATCTCGGCATCGGGATGGGCAGCCGCGGCATGAAGCTGAGCCACACGCTCCGCGTCGCTGGCCGCAAAGCGCTGATAACGCGAAGCACCGGCAGACACATCATGTACGGTATGCCCCTGCTCACGCAGGCGCTGCAGTCCACGCCGATACGCCGCCTCATCCGGCGCATAACCGCTGGGCGCGACAATCGCGATATGGTGTGGCTGGGGCGTCATGGTCGCGGTCCTGTTCAGAGGGCGGTTCGCGCCTGCTGGCGGCGCTCCGCAAAAAAAGCAGACAGTATTGTGCCGCATTCATCCGCCAGCACCCCGCCGTGCACCTCGGTGTGATGGTTCAGTCGCGACTCGGCGAACAGATTCACCACTGAACCGCAGGCGCCCGTCTTGGGATCATTCGCACCGAAGACTACGCGCGCCAGTCGCGCGTGCATCATCGCACCGGCGCACATCACACAGGGTTCCAGCGTCACATACAGCGTGCAGCCGGGCAGTCGGTAATTGCCGAGCTTTTGCGCGGCGGCGCGTAGCGCGGCGATCTCGGCATGCGCGGTCGGGTCGTGATCAATGATGGGTCGATTGTGGCCGATTGCGATCACCTCACCGTCCTGCACCAGCACAGCGCCGACAGGTACCTCGCCCACGCGCTGTGCCTCGGCCGCCGCATCGAGCGCGATGCGCATGAAGACCTCGTCGCTCATGCCTCTTCCGTCACCTCGGCCCAGCAGTTTGGTGTCTCGTGCAGCACGATGCGATGCAGCCTGAGGCCGGTCCCATAACGATCCTGGTACACCGGCTTGAGCAGGTCGAATGCGGTGCGGGCGAGATTTTCTACGGTGGGTATCTTGTTGATGACGACCGTCTTGTGATCGGGCAGGCTCGCCAGAAAATCCCTGACCGCCACGTCTTTCTCGTAGACGAGAAACGCATGATCCCACACATGCACCAGATGCTGATTGGCGAGTGCCTTCACATCCGAAAAATCCATCAGCATGCCATTGTCCGAGCTACCCTCCTCTTCGATCACTTCACCCATCAGGGTGATCTCTATCGTGTAGCGGTGCCCGTGCAAGTTACGGCACTGACTTTTGTGTTCGGGAATCCGGTGTCCGGCATCGAATTCCAGTTTGCGGGTAATCGTAATCATCGGGTCATCAGTGAGATGCTGGTCAGGGTATCTGCAACAGCTTGTGCGTCTGCAAAGAAAGTCGCCATTGCGGGTGCGCCTTGCAGGTATCGATCGCAAGGCGCGTATGTTTTTCTTTGTCCGGTCCGTCCATCGGCTGCAGGAAAAAATGACGGAAATTCAGTGCAGCCAGCGCGTCGAGGTCTTGCGCTGCCTGGGGTATCACGACCTTGATCTCATCCCCTTCATGCACCACCAGTGGTGCGCCCTGCTTGGGGCTGACGCAGACCCAGTCAACCCCGGCCGGCACCGGTAGCGTGCCATTGGTTTCTATCGCCACGTCGAAGCCCTGCGCATGCATCGCCACCGTCAGTGCCTCGTCGAGTTGCAAGAGCGGCTCGCCGCCCGTGAAGACCACATAGCGGCGTGCTTGGCCCGCTGGCCACTGCGAGGCGATCGTGTCAGCGAGCGACTCAGCACTGGCATATTTCGCACCCAGCACACCATCCGTGCCGACGAAATCCGTGTCGCAGAAACGGCAGATCGCAGCCGACCTGTCTTGTTCGCGGCCAGACCACAGGTTGCAGCCGGCAAAGCGACAGAACACGGCGGGCCGCCCGGCATGCGCACCTTCGCCCTGAAGCGTGTAGAAAATTTCCTTGACGCTGTACACCAGCGAGGCTCCGCAGAAAATCTAAAACAAGGATTATCCAACAAATTCGGCGGATACCTGATCAGCTCAAGCGTCCACCCTGGGGAATCGCACGATGAATACCGTTCCTCGTCCGTGGGAACCCGAGCGCGCCTCGATGGCGGCTTCATGATCCTTGGCGATATCGCGCACGATGGCAAGCCCCAGACCGCTGCCGGGCTGTGATTTGTCCAGACGATAGAACCGGCTAAAGATTTTTTCCTTTTCTGATTCCGGAATGCCTGGGCCATCATCTTCGATTTTCAGCACGCCCTGACCCTCGATCCGGGAACAGCTTACGGTCACCGCACCCCCTTGCGGCGAGTAGCGGACAGCGTTATCGATCAGATTGTCGACCATGTCACGCAGCAGAAAACGGTCACCCTTGACGAAGGTCGGCTCCAGATGAAAACCGATATCGATACTTTTCTTTTGTGCCTCTTCCACAAAATGCTGAACCGACTCGGACACCAGCTCATCGAGGGACAAGCGCTCCAGACGTTCGCGCTCAAAACCACCGGGCTCGGACCGCGCCAACGCCAGCAGCTGATTCGCTTGGCGAACCATGCGCTCGGTTGAGGCCATCATCAGTGATATCGATCCGGAGGTCTCCGGATCATTCTTGTTCTGCGCCTGCAACCACTCCAGTTGCGCCTTGAAACCTGCCAGCGGCGTGCGCAGCTGGTGCGCCACATTGGCCAGGAAATCCTGCTTCGCCCGAGCACTGCTCTGCACGCGGGAGAGCAAGTCATTGATTGCGCGTATGAAAGGCACCAGCTCGACCGGCGCGTTGGCAACCTGAAGCGCAGAGAGATCATCGGACTTGCGGTTTTCTAGATTCTCTTGCATCTCACGCAGCGGCAGCAGACCGCGGTTCAACGCCATCCAAATCACGGCCGGGATCAGAATCACTAACAACAGCTCGAGCAAAACAAGCGACAGCAATATGCGCAGCTTGAACTGGAAGCGCTTAACCCGCGTCTCGGCGACACCAATCAGTACCGTCTCTCCGCCAACCCGCGTGCGCAGCGAGATCACGCGCACGTCCTGGTTGCGCATCTCGGACAGATACGCTTCCCAGGTGTTGTCGCGAGCGGGAACGTGCAATCGCGGGAAGTCACGGTCGCCAGCAATGGTCCTGCCCTCGATATCCCGAACCACGAGATAGGTCTGGTCAAAGTGATCGACACGCAGCACCTGCTCGGCCTGCTGGGACAGCCGCAGCTCGACAGAGTCTCCGGTGTCCTGTACGTGCGGCACCAGGGCCCAGGCGGCATCGGCAAGACTCTGATCGAAGGCCGTTTGGGCGGGAATCCATGCGAGCCAGTACACCGCTGCGGCCCCGGCGAGATTGACCGCAACCAGCGGCGCCACCAGCCATTTGAGCAGCTTGACCCTGAGGCTCATCGGTGCAGAATCAGTGGGACGTTGGTTCGAGCATGTAACCAAAACCACGGATGGTTTTGATCGCGATGCCGGCCTGCGCGATCTTGGCGCGTATGCGCGAGACATACACCTCGACCGCATTGAGCGTCACCTCTTCGCCCCACGGCAGAATGGCGTCAATGATCTGCTGCTTGGACACCACCCGCGACGCGTGCTGCATCAGGTATTCCAGCACGGCCCATTCGCGGGCAGACAATTCGATGGTCTGGCCATCTACGGTCGCGCGGCGCGCGAACGGATCCAGCTGCAAGCCGCCGAGCCGCAGCTCTGCAGGACGCGGATTGCTGCGACGGACCAGTGCCTTGAGGCGCGCGACCAGCTCCGGCGCGGCAAATGGCTTGACCAGATAATCGTCGGCACCGGTCTCCAGCCCGCGCACACGGTCCTGCACATCATCACGCGCGGTCAAGAGCAGCACAGGCAGGCTGCTGCCGCGTGCTCTCAGCCGGCGTACGACCTCGAACCCGTCGATGCCCGGCAGCCCAATGTCCAGTACCGCGACCGACACCTCCCGGGACTGCAGCGTGCGGTCCGCATCATCACCGTTGTGGACGACATCCACCACCATGCCATGCCCCCTGAGTATCCGGGCAACCCCATCGGCGAGCACCATGTCATCTTCTACCAGCAATACGTGCATGTTCTGTTCAGTCTTCATAACGAGGCCTTACCTATTTTGCCAGAGAGTTTGGCCGCGGCCCGAGAGACCGGCGCGCGACGCTGGCGGCCACCATCGCTTAGCTGAGCGACCTGCAACGCGGTGTCGACAGGATGCTTCTACAAGCCGCTGCTTCAAACAACGGGCCTCTAGAGGGTAAGAACACTAGCTGTCTGGCTCCTGAGCAATGGCTGACACATCACTGACATCGGTCAGAAGCTGTAAAAATCAGGATACCCAAAAAAAACACCGGGCAAAGCCCGGTGTTTTTGCTTTCCGCCTCAGCGTTATCAAGCGGCTTCCGGAACACTTGGCAAACCTGCCAGCGCCATTGCCAGTTCTTTTTCGTCGTATTTCTCGTCCTTCAGGTTGCCGGCGAAATAGCTCGAGTAGGCCGCCATGTCGAAATGGCCATGGCCGCACAGATTGAACAAGATGACCTCGCTCTTGCCCTCGCGCTTGCAGCGCAGCGCCTCTTCGATCACGCCCTTGACCGCGTGGTTCGCCTCCGGCGCCGGCACGATGCCTTCGTGACGAGCAAACAGCACGCCAGCGGCGAAGCACTCGGTCTGGTGATAGGCCACGGCTTCGATGAGGTTCAACTCTTTCAGGTGCGAGACCAGCGGCGCCATGCCGTGATAACGCAGGCCGCCCGCATGGAAACCCGGTGGCGTGAACGACGAACCGAGCGTGTGCATCTTGGTCAGCGGTGCCATGTGACCGGTATCACCGAAGTCATACGCGTACTTGCCACGCGTGAGTGACGGGCAGGCTGCCGGTTCGACCGCGACGATGCGTGGCTTCGGGCCGCCGCGCAGACCGGCGCCGATGAATGGGAAAGTGATACCGGCAAAGTTCGAGCCGCCGCCAGTGCAACCCACGATAACGTCGGGATAGGCATCCGCCATCGCCATCTGCTCCATCGACTCGATACCCACGATGGTCTGGTGCATCAGCACATGATTGAGCACCGAACCCAGCGCGTATTTGGTGTCGTCATTGGTCGCGGCGACTTCAACGGCCTCGGAGATGGCGATGCCCAGACTGCCCGGATGATTCGGTGTCTTTTCCAGCACCGATCGGCCGTAGTGGGTTTCGTTGGACGGCGATGGCAAGCATTTGGCGCCGTAGGTTTCCATCACGGCACGACGATAAGGTTTCTGGTCGTACGACACGCGCACCTGAAACACCGTCACGTCGATATCGAACAGCGACCCCGCAAACGACAGCGAGGTACCCCACTGCCCCGCTCCAGTCTCGGTGGTCAGGCGCTTCACACCCGCCTGCTTGTTGTAGAAGGCCTGAGGAATCGCGGTGTTCGGCTTGTGGCTGCCGGCAGGGCTCACGCCCTCGTACTTGTAGAAAATCTTCGCGGGTGTGCCCAGCGCTTTTTCGAGCGCATGCGCGCGGAACAGCGGCGCGGGACGCCACAGACGATACACATCGCGCACCGGCTCGGGAATATCGATCTCGCGCTCCTGCGTGACCTCTTGCATGATCAGATCCATCGGGAACAGCGGCGCGAGATCATCGGGACCAATAGGCTGGAGCGTCCCGGGATGGAGCACCGGCGGCAGCGGTTTGGGCAGATCAGCCTGAATGTTGTACCAGCGCTTGGGAATACGGTCCTCTGGCAGAAGGAATTTCACTTGATGCGACATCAGCGGTTCTCCATCGTTTTTTTGTTTATCTGTGTGCTTTGACGGACGCTCTGCCAGTGTCTCAACCAGCAGAAAAATGCGTGCCATTTTAGCAAGGCGTCGACCTCTGCATCATGCGAGGCCTGAACCGAGAATTTACTTGGTGAACGCCCTTCTCGTCCATCCTCCGATCAATATCCCCAAAAAAACAAAGCCCCCTGACGGGCAGGGGGCTGTATCAAGCCGCTGGCGGGCTTATTTGGCCTTCAGGCACTCGCTCATGAATTTCTTGCGCTCGTCGCCCTTCATGCCTGCGGCGTCCTTGTTACAGGTAACCATCTTGTTCTGCTGAGCGGTCTTCGGGGCTTCCGCAGGGGCCTCTGGCTTTTTGCTCAGGCACTCCTTCATGAAAGCCTTGCGCTCATCACCCTTTTTGCCCGCGGCGTCCTTGTTACAGGTGGCCATCTTGTTCTGCTGCTCAGTCGCGGCAAATGCAGGGGGGATGGCAAACAGACCCAAGAGGGTCAGTGCAGCAATGATTGATTTCATGATGTCTCCAGGCAGGCCAGGAACGAAGTGAAAAGCGCGCGAGACCAGCCCGCCACCTTGGGGACACGCACGCTCTTGCCGAACACTTGAAAGGTTCTCACCCAACTATAGATCCAGATCCTGACACAAAGCTTAAGCGTGCTTCTTGTTAATCGTCAGACCCTGTCTCATGTCAGTCGTTTAACAAGCGATGCATGAGCCAGGCGGCCACCCGAAGCGCGACCTTGTCTTCACCATATCGTCCGATCACCTGCAGGCCCACCGGCATGCCCGTCGCGCCTCGGCTAAAAGGCAGATGCACACAAGGCAGCCCCAGCAGCGTCCACACACGCCCGAATACCGGATCGCCGGTCTGCTCCAGCGTCGCCGGCGCCTCACCGCGCGCACTGGGTGCCAGCACCACTTCATGCTCCCCGAACACCGCCGAGACCATGCCGCGCGCCGCATGCGCGAGCTGCTGCGCAGCGCGATACTGCTCGATCGATACCTGCAGCCCGGCAGCCAGCAACTCGCGCAAGCCGGGACTGAGCGACTCCGCATGATGCATTCGCTCATGCGCCAGCGAGCGCGCCAAATCAAAGCTCATGATGTCCTTCTGCGCCTGCAGCAACCCGGCAAACGCCGCCGGCAGCACTAACTCGCGCACGGGGACACCCGCCCTGGCCAGACCTCGCGCTGCCTGCTCCATCGCGTGGCGGGTATCGTCATCGGCATACGTCCATTCATGGGTATGGCAGAGCGCCACCCGGGGCGTGGATGAGACCTCCAGCTTCATCAGGCCGTGGTCGCCAGTCACCGCTGCAGCGAACAGTGCCACGTCCGGCACCGAGCGCCCGAGGAATCCCAGTGTATCCAGCGAGTCGGACAAGGCTTTTACCCCTGACCGGTTGACGATCCCGACACTGGGTTTGTAGCCAACGATGCCGCAGAATGCGGCCGGCCGAATGACCGATGCCGCCGTCTGCGAAGCAAAGGCCAGCGGCACCATCCGATCCGCAACGGCTGCTGCCGAGCCGCTCGATGAGCCCCCCGGGGTGTGAGTGAGCCGGTTCGGATTGCGCGTCTTGCCCGGCGTGAAGGTCGCAAACTCGGTCGTCACCGTCTTGCCCAGCATGATCGCACCCTGCTCACGGCTCAGCGCGGCCACAGCGGCATCCGCCACTGGACGGTGCGCGGCATACATCGACGAACCATAAGTCGTCGGCATGTCATGCGTGTCGAACAAATCTTTCACGCCAATTGGCAAACCGTGCATCAGACCCTGAATCGGCAGATTGTCGAGTTGTTTTGCGCGCGCCAGTGCCTGGTCGGCAGCCAGATATGTCCACGCCTGCACCTGCGGCTCGCGTAGCTCGATACGCTCGAGGCAGGATCGCACCAACTCGGTGGCACTGATCTCCCGCCGCGCCAGCTGCCGCGCCAGATCCGAGGCGCTGCGCTCGTTCAGTAAAGCAGTCATGCGGTTTCCTCATGTCGTGCTGAACGCGCATCCATGTCGCGCGCGGCAGCGGTGTAACCACCCTCGTCGCCATCGACGAAGTGCAGATGCAGGTCGGGCGAGCGCACGACGCAGGTAAATAGCGCGGCCCTTGAAAAATGCCACCCCCAGCGGATGCCATGCTGCCGCTGGACGGACTCGAGCAGCTGCGCAATAGCCTCCCGCTGCGCGCCGCTGACATCGATCACCATGCGCAGGCAATCGTCAAGCTTCAGGTAATCGTTGTTCTTGCACAGACTGGCCATGTAGCGACCGGCGGCGGATTGTGGATCATGGCGAGTGCGTTTGACGATCAGCGTGAGCAAGCCGGTGAGCGCCGCCACACCCAGATAATGCAGCCATTGCGCCAGTCTGCCCTGCTTTTTCATGCGCGACTCGTGCATCAGAAATTCTGGTGGCCAGCGATCAGGGAGATTGCCGAGCGTGATGGGCATCGCCTCGGGCGCGATCTGCTCGATAGATGACAGCAACTCCCGGTAAAGCGGCAGATGATCGCCTTCGGCGTGAACGATGAGAGAAAGCATACCGTCGCGCCGTGCCGGAACCGCACACCAACGGCATTCGAGACCTTCCATGCTTGCAGACGCATTGGCAGCAGCGCTAATCAAGTACCGGCCATCGAGCGACTTAACCATGGCAGTCGCCTCGTTCAGCCCACCACCGGCAAACAGGGCGATGTGATTACCTTTACTCAGCTGGCGACGCGCGACCATCACCGGGATTCCTCGCTCGATGATATCGGCAACCGGCACACACCCCACTCTCAGCTCCAGACCAAACTCGAGCAGTGATTTTCGAGCAAGCGCAGTGAGGGATGCGGTGATCGCGCTCAGACAACTCGGCGGTGCGATCAGCGTCGCTCCATCGCCGCCAAACACAAAAGGGAAATCAACGTCGGGACAGGCATTTTGGGCGCACAGAATGCTTGCTGCCCCCAACGTGTTCACTTCCTTGTAACGACCCGCAGCAACCGCAGCGGTTGAACCACGCACATCCGTGATAAATACAAACCAGTCCTCTGGCGCCGACCGGTAATACGAAGCATCCGTCAAGTCACCCAGCGAGACTATCGGTTCGAGTTGCGCATAGAACGCTTCCGATGAGTTCGGTTGATAGGTTGTGTGCAGCATGAGAGGCTTTGTTTTTATATGTGCCAGTATAGATTGATACGCGGCGCAGATGAAGACTTGTCGGTTTGAGAATCCGGATCGCTGACTGCAGTGGGATAGCAGCCTAACCTACCCGAGATATGAAAAAACCAAGGGTTGTAATGCCGCCGAAAATTAAAACAAAGAGCGCTACCAAGATTAGGTAAACTCTGAGGGATTTGTCCCTTACCAAACTAAGTTTGGTTTTTTTCATGAGATTATGTAGGAAGTTTGTTCATTCAGAATGTCAAAAGACATCACCGATTAGTGAACACCAAGGTGTGCTCTGATCAGTATCAGAAAATATCATTGAAATGGAGAACGTCATGGAAGACGCACGTTGCTGTGGCACGGGTACCTGCATTATCAATGCAGAAGGCGAATGCTGGTGTGGTCAAAGGTGGGACGGCACTCAAATGAGCTTCCCAGAAGCTCTACAAGGTAAGACTAATGACGATACTGCGAAGAGCTCGAGCGGCTCATCAACTGATGAGCATTCCCAACCAAGCAAATAACCGTTGAGCCAGGAATTTTGCTCGTCAGCTCGAAAACTTAAGCACAGCAACACCGAGAATGATCAGTAAAACGCCGAGTATGCGCATCAGCGACAGCACATCTCCGAAAAACAAAACACCGACAATGAACGTGCCGGCGCCACCGATACCGGTCCAGATCGCGTAAGCCGTCCCAATCGGTATGCTCTGCTGCGCAAGCCAAAGGAAGTACCCGCTCAACGCCATGAAACTCAAGGCGATTGCGATACCTAGCCAGCGCGTCTCTGCGGCTTGCGAAATTTTTATACCGACAGGCCAGCCTATTTCGAAAAGCCCCGCTAGAAGCAAGTAGAGCCAACTCATGCGCAAATTCCAAAGATGAATTGAAAAGTCACTCCCACTCTACCGTCGCCGGTGGTTTTCTACTGATGTCGTACACCACACCGCCATCATCGGCAACAATCCTCGTAAACTTTTAGTACATCCGTAATACAGCAGGCAAACTCTATGAGATACATATTGCCTATACCCTTGGCAAGAAGGCCAATTAGAAAAATCTTCGGGGCAGCCAATTTATACACGCTTAATTATGTAAAAATCATGAACAGATTAAAACATTTTCTTGGTATGGATAAGAACTATCCGATTGGCCAGCTCCATCCGCCAAAGCAGGACATTAGCTCGCGAATTCGGACAATTTTCACAAGAAATCCGCGGATGGAAACATCGATTGGGGTAAGTCACAAAATCAAGAATTTTTTCTCCAATTTAACTTCAGGAAAATCGCAGTCAAGAGATCGAACTGAAAAGTCCCCGGGTATGCCAGCCCAGCACATTAGACAACAACCCATTAATTCTGTTAGGCACAATTCAATAGATCCAATTGAAAAAATGCTAAACAGTAAGATTAAAGACGACTAAAAATAAACATCAACATCAAATAGACACGGAAAAGAAAAAGTTTTGTAAAAACAAGGCTTTCGGAATAACTACAAGCAACGCTTACTCCCATTCAATGGTCGCGGGAGGCTTGCCCGAGATGTCGTACACCACCCGATTAATGCCGCGTACCTCATTGATGATCCGGTTTGATACCCGGCCCAGCAAGTCATGCGGCAGATGCGCCCAGTGCGCGGTCATGAAATCCTGCGTCTGCACGGCGCGCAGCGCCACCACGTACTCATAGGTACGTCCATCGCCCATCACGCCGACGGACTTCACCGGCAGGAAGACGGCAAAAGCCTGACTAGTCGCGTCGTACCAATGCTTGTGAAAGTGACCGACCGGCGCGCCCTCCGCCAGCTCCTGGGATAGCGGTATCGCGGTATTGCGGAGTTCTTCGATGAAGATTGCATCGGCGCGTCTGAGCAGATCTGCATATTCCTTCTTCACCTCGCCAAGGATGCGCACGCCAAGCCCCGGTCCGGGAAAAGGATGGCGATACACCATGTCATGCGGCAGACCCAGCGCTACGCCCAGCTTGCGGACTTCATCTTTGAACAGATCACGCAAGGGCTCCAGTAGTTTCAGGTTGAGTGTCTCAGGCAGGCCACCGACGTTGTGATGGCTCTTGATGGTGTGCGCGCCCTTCTTGCCCTTGCCGGCGCTTTCGATCACATCAGGATAAATGGTGCCTTGGGCGAGCCATTTGGCATTCTTCAGTTTCGCCGCTTCGGTCTGAAAAACTTCCACGAACTCTTTGCCGATGATCTTGCGCTTGGCTTCGGGATCTGACACTCCCGCGAGCTTACTCATGAACTGATCGGTGGCATCGACATGCACGACCTTTACGCCCAGGTTCTTGCCGAACATATCCATCACCATCTTGCCTTCGTCAAGACGCAGCAAGCCGTGATCAACGAACACGCAAGTCAGCTGATCGCCGATAGCGCGATGAATGAGTGCCGCCGCGACGCTGCTGTCCACGCCACCAGAGAGCCCCAGGATCACTTCTTCCGAACCGACCTGCTGGCGTATGGTCTCGATCGCCTCGGTGACATAGTCAGGCATGTTCCAGTCGGACTTACAGCCGCAGATGTCATGCACGAATCGCCCTAGAATCGCCGTGCCCTGCACCGTGTGCGTGACCTCGGGATGAAACTGCACGGCATATAACTGGCGCGTTTCGTCGGCCATGCCGGCGATCGGGCAACTGTCCGTCGAGGCCATCAGCTTGAAGCCGGGCGGCATGTCGATCACCTTGTCGCCATGACTCATCCAGACTTTGAGCATGCCGTGACCTTCCGGCGTGACAAAGTCGTTGATATCTTTCAGCAACGCGGTATGGCCGCGTGCCCGTACCTCGGCGTAGCCGAACTCGCGCACTTTGCCGTTTTCTACCTTGCCGCCCAGCTGGGCCGCCATGGTCTGCATACCGTAGCAAATGCCCAGGACCGGCACACCCAGATCAAACACCGCTTGCGGCGCGCGCGGCGTGTCGCCTTCCGTCACTGATGAAGGACCGCCGGAGAGAATGATGCCTGCGGCGCCCGATGCACGGATGAAGTCATCGCTGACGTCATACGGATGTACCTCCGAGAACACCCCTGATTCGCGCACGCGACGCGCGATCAACTGAGTGACTTGTGAGCCGAAATCGAGAATGAGTATCTTGGAATGCATGGGACGTGGCCGGATTGTCTGATGCGATGTCTGAAAAAATTCAGGCGGCATTGCTGCCGCCTGTTGGTTGTGCTGCTGGTCTTAGTCAGCGCGATAGTTTGGTGCTTCCTTCGTGATCTGCACATCGTGCACATGCGATTCGCGCATGCCAGCCGAGGTGATTTCCACAAACTGAGCTTTCTCGCGCAGTTCTTCGATGGTCGCGCAACCGCAGTAGCCCATCGAGGAACGCACACCACCTACCAGCTGATACAAGATGGCCAGCACACTGCCTTTGTAAGGTACTCGACCTTCAATACCTTCGGGAACCAGCTTGTCCGCATTATTGGAAGAATCCTGGAAATAACGGTCGGCCGAGCCATCAGTCATCGCACCCAAGCTACCCATGCCGCGATAGGATTTGTAGCTACGGCCCTGATACAGAATCACCTCGCCCGGCGCTTCTTCCGTGCCGGCGAACATACTGCCCATCATCACGCTGGACGCTCCGGCGGCTAACGCCTTGGAGATATCGCCCGAAAAGCGAATCCCTCCGTCGGCGATGCACGGGACTCCCGTGCCTTCGAGCGACTTGGCGACATTGGATATCGCGGTAATTTGTGGCACACCGACGCCCGCCACAATCCGCGTCGTGCAGATCGAACCCGGGCCAATACCGACCTTGACAGCATCCGCACCCGCATCCAGCAGCGCCTTGGCGGCGTCAGCGGTCGCGATATTGCCGCCGATGACTTCTACTTCAGCAAAGCGACGCTTGACCCACTTGACGCGATCCAGCACGCCCTGAGAATGACCATGGGCGGTATCAACCACGATCACATCGACACCCGCACTCACCAGCAGCTCAACGCGCTCATCGTTATCAGGACCCACCCCCACGGCGGCACCCACGCGCAGCTTACCCTGATCATCTTTTGCGGCATTCGGGTGCTCGGTCGACTTGCGGATGTCTTTCACAGTAATCAGTCCGCGCAGCTCGAAGGCGTCATTCACTACCAGCACGCGCTCGAGGCGATGCTTGTTCATCAGACGCTTCGCCTCGGCCGGATCGGCGCCTTCTTTGACGTACACGAGTTTGTCGCGCGGGGTCATTTTTACGCGCACTTCCGCGTCCAGCTCCTCTTCAAAGCGCAGGTCGCGGTTGGTGATGATGCCAACAACCGTCTTACCCTCCACGACCGGAAAGCCGCTGATGCCATGCTGATTCGATAGCGCGATCACGTCGCGCACACGCATGGTCGGCGGAATCGTGATCGGGTCTCGCACCACACCCGCCTCGAAACGCTTGACACGGGCAACTTCACGCGCCTGCTCTTTCGCGGTCAGGTTTTTGTGGATGATGCCGATGCCGCCCTCTTGGGCAATCGCGATAGCGAGGCGCGACTCGGTGACGGTATCCATGGCAGCCGAGACCAAGGGTATGGACAGCGAGATGTTGCGGGTCAGGCGGGTGCGGAGCGAAGTGTCTTTGGGCAGAATCGCCGAGTAGGCCGGCACGAGCAGCACATCATCGAAGGTGAGTGCTTTCTGGAGGAGACGCATAAGGATTCCTGTAGGCGCAAAATCGAATTATACAGAAATCACCCACCACCCTCCCCAGAGCGCTCGCTCAGTTCTTGCCTGCGGAGCGGGATTTGTGCTGCGCGCGACGACGGCGCGAATCCTTGGGATCGGCGATCAGTGGCCGATAAATTTCTATGCGATCACCTGACCGAGCCAGGTCTGACAGCTGCCGCAGCTTGCCGAACACGCCGATTTTCAGGGCGCTGAGGTCAATCTCGGGATGCCGCGCCAGCACACCACTGGCATGAATGGCTTGCTCCAGTGTCTGACCTTCGTCCAGATCGACAGTCAGCAAACTGACCGCGTCCGGCAACGCATAGCAGACCTGAACGCGGACTCGCTCAGCCATAGACCACCTCTGCACGCTTGCGAAACGACTCGACAAAGCTGTCAGCAATTTTTGAAAACACGGGGCCAATCAGCTTTTCCAGCAGCTTGCTGGAAAATTCATAATTCAGGTCGAATTCGACTTTGCAAGCATCATCCCTGAGCGGTGTGAAACGCCATTCGCCATCCAGCTGAGAAAAAGGCCCCTCAACCAGTGTCATCTGCATGCGGGTTGGCGGGACATGGGTGTTTTCGGTGGTAAAGCTTTGACGCACGCCGTGGTAGTCAATCATGATGGTGGCAACCAGCCGGTCTTGCGCACGCTCGCGCACGTCCACGCCACCACACCAAGGCAAGAAGGAGGGGTACTCCTCGACCTTGTCAACCAGCGCAAACATCTGCGCCGCGCTGTAGCTCAGCAGTACCGATTTATGAACAACTGCCATGATCCCGTTTGTTAGAATGCCGGGTCGGGATTCTACCCCGATCACCCAATTCACTCCGCCGGCCGTCCCGGCCCTTACCGCACCCCATGAGCATTGTCGACAACAAGAAGGCGTTTCACGATTATTTCATCGAAGAGCGCTTCGAGGCGGGTATGTCCCTCGAAGGCTGGGAGGTGAAGTCGATCCGCGCCGGGCGGGTGCAGCTCAAGGAAGCCTACGTGATCGTCAAAAAGGGCGAGGTCTATCTGTTCGGCGCCCACATTAGCGCCCTGCCCACCGCCTCCACCCATGTGCACCCGGATCCCGTGCGCACCCGCAAGCTGCTGCTGCGGGCTGAAGAAATCAAAAAACTGATCGGCAAGGTCGAACGCGCCGGCTACACCATGGTGCCGCTGAACCTGCACTACACCCGCGGCCGCATCAAGTGCGAGATCGGGCTGGCCAAGGGCAAGAAACAGCATGACAAGCGCGATACCGAGCGTGCGCGGGATGCCCAGCGCGAGATCGACAAGGCGATGAAGCAGAATCGGCGTTAAGACAGCTCCTAGTACATTGACGAGCAATCAGCACGCCCCCTCAAATTTTTCCCCGCTGTAGCCTAAGTCGTAGAAGCTTGTAGGAAGCTTTGGAATCTGTGGCGTCCGTACTCTGGGCCGGCGTTCGCTGGCAGCCCGGGGACGCCGATGCGATTGCAAACACGCAATGATTCTCTCCCAGCGAACACAGCGACATCATGATCGGCACTCTCTGAAGCAACCCAACCGAGGGAGTCTGCCTTGCAATCCGAGGTGATCTAATGCACAAGATAAAAGGTCAAACGACAACCAACTCAGGAATCTCAGCACGAGACCCCGACCCTGACACAAAAAAATCAGGCATTTTCGGGAAATTGATCGCACTTTTCGACCGTCGAAAAACACAGGCCACACTTCCCAAAGCGACAAATTCCCCTCACAAGCCGAATTTCATCGAAAAATTTTTTTCGATGTTTTCCCGAGGAGGATCTCAGGCCAAATCATATGTCGCCGAACAGAATAACAACACCCGAAATATATCGAATATCAAGGAAGAAATACCTCGCAGTAAAAATTATTCGCGCACCATGGAAAGCCAAGCTAACCTTATCCCAAAGGACAAAGACACCTTATTCAAAACAACATTCTCTGCCGAACGCAAAGAGGAATTAAAAAAATCAATCAAAAACATTTTTCAGAAATTCACTTCATCTTCATCAACCAGAGATGAACAATCGACTGTGCTTTATCTGGACTCGAAGAAACACAGAGATGAAATCAAACAAGCCTTTCACCTCGGAGTTCCGATTGGGCAGAAAACACCTGCACTTTCCTCACCTGCAATTAACCAAGGAAAAATTAACGAAATGTGTGACCGACACCTCAATCACGCATTCAACGTATACGACCGCTTAAAAAACAAGAATGAAGTTTTCAGCGACGATGAAAAACAACAAACCAGCACGGCCCTTCAATTCTTTAAAAGTTGTGAGAACCAAATAACGAATGATGAAGATTTAAAACAAGCTGTCGGTGTTCTTGTTGCCGCCCTGGATTACGCACTTGAAATCTAGAAAAGAACAGCTCAGGGACAGAAATCCTGAGTGATGCTTTCCAGATCTATTACGAGGAGGGGAAAAAATCTCATCAGACGAGTTTTTCTTTCCCCGGCTGGACATTCCGAGAAATTCCTCAAACCAGTCAGTATCTGGGAGACTTGATGACGAATTTAGAAAAAATACAGGGTACGAACGACCAGACTCAAAAACTGATCAATAAAAAAAGCCGCATTGCAAGTACGGATCGCGAGCCTGCAAAGTCCCTAAAAAAACAAAACCCCCGGGCCGTGAGGCGCGGGGGCTGAAACAGTACTGCTGACTGTTCTTGTTAGTTATTCCGTAATCAGATGCCTCAGTGTAGCGAATTATTTCCGCATGTCAACAAAAGATTCCGGAACTTAACATTAACCCATCATTTCCCGGCCAGCTTTTGCCAGGTCTCGATGACCGAGTCTGGGTTCAGCGAAATCGAGCTGATCCCCTCCTTCATCAGCCATTCGGCAAAATCCGGATGATCCGACGGGCCCTGACCGCAGATGCCTACGTACTTGCCTTTGGCCAGACAGGTCTTGATTGCTTTGGTCAGCAGCACGCGGACCGCCGGATCGCGCTCGTCAAAATCGGCGGCCAACAACTCCATGCCGGAATCCCGATCCAGACCGAGAGTGAGCTGGGTGAGGTCGTTGGAGCCGATTGAGAAACCATCGAAATAGTCGAGGAATTCTTCGGCTAGCAGCGCGTTGGACGGAATCTCGCACATCATGATCAAGCGCAGGCCGTTCTCGCCGCGCTTCAATCCATGCTTGGCGAGCAGATGCACGACCTTCTCCGCCTGCCCGAGCGTGCGCACGAAAGGCACCATGAGCTCGACATTGGTCAGCCCCATGTCGTCGCGCACGCGTTTCATCGCGATGCACTCCATCTCGAAGGCTTCGGCGAAATCCGCCGCGACATAACGCGCTGCACCTCGGAAGCCGAGCATAGGGTTCTCTTCATCCGGCTCGTAGCGTGAGCCACCGATCAGCTTCTTGTACTCATTGGATTTGAAGTCGGAGAGACGAACGATCACCGGACGTGGATAAAAAGCCGCCGCGATAGTGGCCACGCCTTCGGCCAGCTTGTCGACATAAAACGCCTTTGGCGATGCATGGCCACGGGCGACCGACTCCACCGCTTTCTTCAGGTCAGGATCGACATTCGGATAATCGAGAATCGCCTTGGGATGCACACCGATATTGTTGTTGATGATGAATTCCAGGCGCGCCAGACCGACGCCATCATTCGGGATGCTCTGAAAGTCGAACGCGAGCTGCGGGTTGCCAACGTTCATCATGATCTTGACCGGAATCTTTGGCAGCTCACCGCGCGCGACTTCGCTGATCTCGGTCTCGAGCAGACCGTCATAGATCTTGCCCTCGTCGCCCTCGGCGCAAGATACGGTGACCAGCGTGCCGTCCTTGAGCACCTCGGTCGCATCGCCGCAGCCGACGACCGCGGGCACGCCCAGCTCGCGCGCAATAATCGCCGCATGGCAGGTACGACCGCCACGATTAGTGACAATCGCGGAGGCGCGCTTCATCACCGGCTCCCAGTTGGGATCGGTCATGTCGGCCACCAGCACATCACCGGGCTGCACGCGCTCCATCTCGTCCGGGTCCTTGATCACGCGCACCGGACCGGCACCGATTTTCTGGCCGATCGCACGACCGTGGGTCAAAACGGTGCCGCTGCCCTTGAGCTTGAAGCGCTGCTGCACATCCGCATGATGCTCTTGCGATTTCACCGTCTCGGGACGCGCCTGCAAAATATAGAGCTTGCCGTCGCGACCATCTTTGCCCCATTCGATATCCATCGGGCGGCCATAGTGCTTCTCGATGGTGACGGCATAGGTCGCCAGCTCGGCGATCTCGGCATCGTTGAGCGAGTAGCGGTTGCGCAGTTCAATTGGCACGTCGACCGTGCGCACCGAGCGGCCGGCCTTGGCCTCGCCGGTAAATTCCATCTTGATCAGCTTGGAACCGATGTTGCGGCGGATGATGGGCAGTTTACCGGCAGCCAGCATGGGCTTGTGCACGTAGAACTCGTCCGGATTGACCGCGCCCTGCACCACGGTCTCTCCCAGCCCGTAGCTCGAGGTGATGAACACCACCTCCTGAAAGCCGGATTCGGTGTCGATGGTGAACATCACACCAGCCGCGCCGAGATCGGAGCGGACCATGCGCTGAATGCCGGCGGACAGCGCCACCTCGGAATGCGTAAATCCCTTGTGCACGCGGTAAGAGATCGCACGGTCGTTGTACAGCGAGGCGAACACGTGCTTGATCGCCTCGAGCACATTGTCGATCCCGACCACGTTGAGAAAGGTCTCCTGCTGGCCGGCGAAGGACGCATCCGGCAAGTCTTCAGCGGTCGCGGAGGAGCGGACAGCGAATGACATTTCACTTGAAGAATCGTCGACAAGTCTATGATAAAACTCATCTATTTCTTTTTGCAGGCGCGGCTGGAACGGGGTATCGACGATCCATTGACGGATCTCGGCACCGGCTGCGGCCAGAGCGCGGACGTCGTCGATATCGAGCTTGGCCAGGCGGTCGGCGATGCGGTCAGCCAGCGAAGGGCCGCCATCGCTGTAAGACAGGAAATCCCGATAAGCCTGCGCCGTGGTGGCAAACCCGCCCGGCACGCGCACGCCCATGTGCGCGAGTTGGCTGATCATCTCGCCCAGGGATGCATTCTTGCCGCCGACGGACTCGACATCCGTCATGCGCAGGTTTTCGAAGGAAACGACGTAGGCCGCCCCCTGATCAGGGGCTTGATGGACCCCCTTGGTTGCTACGTTGGACATGACTACTACCTTTTTGATGATGAGAAATCTTCATAAGCGCCTCGCAACCGGGGATCGTTTTGTTATTCTTGGTACAAGCTGCGTGGGAAAAATCAGGTGGCCGTCATTTTACAGGCCGGCAGCCTCTTTTTTCTGCGAATGACCGTACTTTTTGCATTATTTTTCTGTCAATTCACGATGCCCGATTCCACTCCTCCTTCCAAATCGAGTTACGACCGAACCGCTTTCTTCGTCTCCGACGGCACCGGCATCACGGCCGAGACCTTTGGGCATTCGGTGCTGATCCAGTTCGACCTGAGATTCCGTGAAATCCGGCTGCCCTTCGTCGATACGGTCGACAAGGCACATGAAGCAGTTCGGCGAATCAATGAGTCTGCGGCAGCGGATGGCAAGCGCCCCATTGTGTTCACGACGCTCGTCAAGTCTGATCTCTCAGCGATCGTGCGCAAGTCCGACGGGCTGCACATGGATCTGATACAAACCTTCGTCGAACCGCTGGAACAAGAGCTGGGCGTGCCATCGACCCACTCCATAGGCCGCAGTCACAACATCGCCGATGCCAACGACTACAAGAACCGTATCGAGGCGATCAACTTCGCGCTGGCGCATGATGACGGGCAATCACATAAGAATCTGGCCACGGCCGATGTGATCCTGGTGGGCGTCTCGCGCTCTGGCAAGACACCCACCAGTCTGTATCTGGCCATGCAATACGGGATCAAGGCGGCCAACTATCCACTGATCCCGGAAGATTTCGAGCGCGGCCACTTGCCAAGCGGGCTGGTGCCTTATCGCAGCAAGATCTTCGGGTTGTCCATCGCACCTGACCGGCTCTCCGAAGTTCGCAATGAGCGTCGCCCGGGAAGCAAATATGCATCGCTGGAAAACTGCCGCTATGAAGTCAACGAGGCCGAACGGATGATGCAGCGCGAAGGTATCCGCTGGGTATCGACTACCGTGAAATCAATCGAAGAAATCGCCACCATGATGCTGCAGGAGCTGAAGCTGGAGAAACGTGCTTACTGACAGACACGCCTCACCGTCACTGTTTCAGCGCTTGCCTGCGCTGCTCGAACAAACAGACTGCGGCGGCGGCGGCGACATTCATCGACTCGACGCCCGCTTGCTGAGGAATCGCCAACACGGTCGTCACATGAGGCAGCAGTTCGGGCGATACGCCAGAGCCCTCATGGCCGAAAAGCCATGCACACGGCGCACCGAGCGGCATATCGTAGATCGATACCGTCGCATGCGAACTGGTTGCGTACACGGGCACTGCCGCGCCTGCCATCCATCGCCCTAGATCGGCCTGTTCGACGACATCCAGCACGAAGTGCGCGCCCATGCCCGCGCGCAGTACCTTGGGCGACCAAACGGCCGCTGTGCCCTCGCTGCAGATCACCTGTCGTATACCAGCCGCCGCTGCGCTCCTGAGAATCGAACCCAGATTGCCTGGATCTTGCAGCTTATCGAGTAAGACGGTGGGACCATCGGTCGCTCCTGTGATCTGCGCGACCGGTACCGGCACCATGAATAACAGCGCGACACCCTGCTCGACCTGACTCAGCGGCGAGAACAACGCATCCGGCAACTGAACACAATCGACGTCCATGGACAGACATCGTTCGAGAATGCGGGACACCTCAGGATGATGGCGCGCGCTCTCCGAGAACACGCACAGCTCAGGGCGGCCGCGATGCTCGAGCCAGGCCTCGCACAAATGCACGCCATCGAGCAAGGTCCTGCCCAGCTTGCGCCGCACCTGCGAGCTGGTTGCCAGCTGCCTGAGCTGCTTGTACTGCAGATTATCGCGAGAGGTGACGGGCTTGATGCTCATCGGATGCTCATTAACCGCCGGGGGCCGTCAGCAATTCGCGCACCGGCGCGTAAGAGCGCCGATGCACCGGCGAGACGCCGTGCGCACGCAAGCGCTCAAGATGCAGCGCTGTCGGGTAGCCCTTGTGCTGATCAAATGCGTACTGCGGATACGACTGATGCATTTCCATCAGCGCTGCATCGCGCGCTGTCTTGGCCAGTATGGAGGCCGCCGAGATTTCGGCGACCTTGTCATCGCCTTTGACAATCGCCTCGGTACGTATGCTGCACACCGGGCAGCGATTGCCATCGATTAGCGCTAATGAGGGCAGCACGGACAAACCTTCAATCGCGCGTCGCATCGCGAGCATCGTGGCCTGAAGAATATTGAGTTCATCGATCTCGGCCTCGGAGCACTGAGCAATTGCCCAGGCGAGCGCATCGCGACGGATAATGACAGCCAGTTCATCGCGTCTGACGGCGCTGAGTTTTTTGGAGTCGCGCAGGCCTTCGATGGGACGCGCGGGATCGAGTATCACGGCAGCGGCAAACACTGGGC
>JBEGNF010000042.1:0-19712 GCA_041182625.1 Pseudomonadota bacterium
AGTCACTGGATCCCGGCGCAGGCCGGGATCCAGTGACTTGAAGATTGTCAGTGATCTCGAACCATCTGCCTGCCTCGCCGCCTGGCATGAGGCTGCTCGCGGTTTTTTTTCGTTTGATGTCTTGAGAACAACGCGCCCGATACCGCCATGGTCGGGGGCTTGTCCCGTGCCTCATTTACGGTATTTACACAAGACGGCAAAAATTTTCCGCTTTTTCTCTCAAGCTCCACCGGCTGACGTCGATACCCCAAGCGTAGAAGTCTGTTTTGAGATTCCGTCGCCTGATCGCATGAGCAGGTTCGCCGGAATTCGGAAAGGTGGTCAATATGGAAATTCGATCTAGAGCGACGCAAACGCCTGTTGCGAGGCCGGCCATCGCGCAAACACCCCCTGCTGCCTCTGCGCCGCAGGGTGGCGATACCGCGCTCGCCGTGCCGACATCAGAAATCAGAGTCGACCCAGAAAAGATGAAGCAGAGCCTGGACCAAGCCATCCGGCAGCTGAATGACTCCATGCGCGACGGCGGCAGAAACCTCGCCTTCGCAATGGACGAGGTGCTAGGTCGGCCCGTGATCGTGGTGAAGAAGCAGGATACCGGCGAAGTCATTCGCCAGATACCGAGTGAGGTCGTGATCAAGGTGGCTCACAGCTTGGACAAGCTGAAAGGTCTATTTTTCAATGCTCAGGCCTGATTGGCGGGCTAAAGCTTTTTAACACAGTACCGATTCATCAAACGTCAAGAAAAGATTCGATTCTTGAGTGATTCAGGTAAATCTACATTAGGAGAAAACCATGTCAGTTATTAATACCAATCTCAAAGCACTGGTTGCTCAGGAATCGATGCGTTCGAGCGATCTCAAGCTGAGTGCCGCCATGGAGCGCTTGTCGACTGGCTCCCGCATCAATTCCGCGAAAGACGACGCGGCTGGTCTGGCGATCTCGAACCGCATGACCTCGCAGATCCGTGGCATGGCCAAGGCAATCCAGAATACCAATGACGCGATCTCGATGACGCAGACCGCGGAAGGCGCCTACAGAAACATCAGCGATATCCTGCAGCGCATGCGCGAACTGTCCGTGCAGGCTTCCACCGGCACGATGAACGACTCTGACCGTGCGTCGATGCAGCTCGAAGTTTCGCAGCTCAAAGCTCAGATCGATGACACCGCTGTCAAGACCAACTTCAACAATATCAAGCTGCTGGACGGCTCGGCACAGAATGTCGTGATCCAGACTGGCACGAACGCCGGCGACACGATCAAGCTGGATTTTGCCTCGGCTCGTACCAAAGATATCGGCGTCGGCACTCGCGCCACCCTGGCATCGGCAGGCGGTCAGTATGTTGCCAACTCAGATTTCGAAGCCATCGGCGACAGCGACCTGTTCCTGAATGGCGTCTCAGTCGGCGCATCGCTGGCGGTTGATGACAAAGCCTCGAACGCCAACGCGAATGCTTCTGCGATCGCCAAGGCAGCTGCCATCAACAAGGTTTCTGCACAGAGCGGTGTCTATGCGAAGGCCGGCCCCAACGTAGTCAGCGGCCAAGGCAGCATGGCGGCCAGCGCCACGTCCGGCACCATCGTGATCAATGGCGTTGCAACCGATGCTTTCTCGACCAGCTCGGCCAGTACCTCACTGAGCCGCCAGACCGTGGTGAATGCGATCAACAACAAATCCGAGCAGACTGGTGTGCGTGCTATTGACACCGAGAGCGATGATCTGGGCGTGACCCTCGTCGCGGATGATGGCCGTAACATCGATCTGGTGTTCACGGGCGATCTGACCAATACCAGCACCGGCGTGCGTGCCGCTGCCGTGGGCGCTGCTGCCAACAATGTCTATGTTGGCTCCTACGACCTCTTCACGCTGGATGGTCGCGATATCAATGTGAGCTTCAAAACCGGTACCACCACAGCCGAGGCTTATAGCGGTCTGCGTAACGGCTCTTACGCCGCTGATACGGCACTGATGACCTCGTACAAGCGCGCCACACTGGCTGGCGGCACCGCACCGACAGATACCAACGTTGGTACCTTGCAGGGCAACAGCATGATCATCAATGGTGTCGCGATCGGCCCAGCTCTGCTGACCGACGATGCCTCATCGGACACGACGGCCACCTCGTCGTCACGCCTGACCAGCGCGATCTCGATCGCTGCAGCGATCAACCGCAAGACTGAGCTGACAGGTGTGAGCGCCGAGGCAGCGCCGAACGTGCTGCGCGGCATGAGCTTCACTTCAAACACCGCGACGCAACAGGTCTTCCTGAACGGCGTGACGATCTCCGCTTCTGCGGGCGAGACCCGTAACGGCATGATCGACGCCTACAACGCGGTCTCCGACCGTACCGGTGTGACTGCCAGCGCCTGGGGCGATGGTATTGAACTGCGCGCAATCGATGGCCGTAACATCTCCATCGGTACGGATGGCACCGCGGCCAATCTCGGTCTGGGCAGCCTGACGGTGGGTGCCACTGCCGACACCGCCGGCGCTGTCACCTACTACTCGCAGGTCACCTTGCAGTCGGATAACAAGTTCGAAGTACAAGCGGGCAGCCACGGCATCCCCAACCTCGAACTGCTGGGCTTCCGCGCTGGCACCTACGGCGGCGCCGACAATGGTCTGAAGATCAACCAGGTCGATATCTCGACGGTGTCCGGTGCGCAGCAGGGTATCGTCGCCATCGATGCAGCGATCGAGACGATCAGCAAGGCGCAGGCTAATTCAGGTGCGTTGAACAACCGGATGGATTACATCCTGAATAACTTGGCCGAAGGCAGCCAGAACATGTCCGCATCACGCAGCCGTATCCTGGATACCGACTACGCGACCGAGACCCAGGCGCTGGCGAAGCAGCAGATCATCTCGCAAGCAGCGACTGCGATGTTGGCGCAAGCCAACCAGCAGCCGCAGACGGTGCTCTCGCTGCTGAAGTAATAGCTCTTCACCGGTAGTTGTCTGAACAAGGGGAGGCGGAAACGCCTCCCCTTGCTTTTGGTGCTTTGCTTTTGGTGCTTTGCTTTTGGTGCTTTGCTTTTGGTGCTTTGCTTTTGGTGCTTTGCTTTTGGTGCTCTGCTTTTCATGGTGGTGATTCCACGGTCTTGCTCGGCTCGCATGAGGTTGGGTGCCAGATCGGGGATGGATCCCGGCCTGCGCCGGGATGACGAGCAAGCAACGAACCAGACAAAATTACGTACTGAGTGAGTGTCCCTTTGCGGGGCCTCTAAGTGAGTGTCCCTTTGCGGGGATAAGTGTCCCTTTGCGGGGATACTTTTGCTGCTGTCCCTATGGCACTCTGATTTTAGGGCGGTGATTCCAAGGTCTCGCCTGGCTCGCATGATGGTGGGTGCGGGGTCGGGATCGGGGACGGATCTCGGCCTGCGCCGGGAGGACGCTGTGTGATCTCGCTGGGGTCCATCGTGGCTCACGTGGGACCATCGACACGCAACAAGCCGTCGTGCGGCTCAGAGGAACGCGCGTTCAGCCGTCGACAGCCCCAAAAAAAAGCGGCCACGAGGGCCGCGAAGGTCGCTTGCACTGCTGGTAAAACTATTTGATGTAATCAAAGAGATTCAGTTGGGATATCTTGGCGAAACTGCTTTGCGCCGCTTCCAGCGCCAGCATGTCTTTGTTCATCTTCGTGATGGCTTCGGTATAGTCGGTGTCCTCGGCCTGCGACAGCATGGATTTCATGCGCAGCATATTCTCTTCAGCCAGTGATGCCTGGTTCTCTGCCTTGTTGGCAGCCGCGCCAATGCTCGCCAGACTGTCGGACATTCCCTGCTGGAGCTGTTCCACCTCACCTACCGCGCGCTGTATGTCGACTGGCCTGTTGTTCTGCAGCGCGGCTGACAGATCATCGATCACCTGGAAAAAACCGACAGGTTCCTTCTTGCCAGCGGCGTCCGTCCGCACCAGTTTGTCGAAAGGATTGGTCCCAGCGCGGTTGACGTCGACCATGCTCTGGTCGCCTACGCCCACTGCATTGATCGTCTGATCGCCCTGATACACCAGCTTGCCTTCCTGATTGGTCGCGAAGGCCAGCTTGCCTACCCGGCTGCCCGAGAAGATGTAGTTGCCATTGAGATCTTGCGTATTGGCCAGTGAGAGCAATTGGTCGCGCAGCTGGCGCACTTCGATATCGATCGACCTCCGATCGGCGGCATTGTAGGTATCGTTGGCCGCCTGAACCGTCAGTTCCTTCAGCCGGTCAATTAGCGTGCTGGCATTGGTTGCTGCCGTCTCCTGCTGAGACAGCTTGTCCTTCACCGCATTGATCGTCTCGACATACGTATCCTGGCGCTCGATCGCCGACTTCAGTCGAGTGATCGTGGCCGATTTGTCCGGCGCATCACTGGGCTTGATGACCTGCTTGGAGGTCGATAGCTGCGTCTGCGTCTTAGCCAGCCTGTCCTGCGTCACTCCCATCTGGGAGATCGCCCGGTCAAAGTACAAATTGGTGGACATTTCCATGTATGAGCCTCTTTAAGCGATAACTACGTGCGATCAGACCTGCAAAATCGCATCGAACAAGGTATTGGCTACCTGCATGGCCTTGGCAGAGGCCTGGTAGGCCTGCTGAAAACGGATCAGATCGGCTGCCTCTTCATCCAGCGATACGCCAGATACCTTGTCCCTGGCCTCGATCGCCTGATCGTTCACCACCTGCAGCGCTTTTTGCGCAATCGTGGCCTGATTGGAGAAGTTACCTACCTTGCCGACGGTTTCTTCATACGATTCGGCAATCGTCCGCCCGCCTGCACCACCAATCACTCGCTTGCTCTGCAGAGCGACCAGGTCCAGCATGGTCTGGTTGTTACCCGTACCATCGTGATTCCCGTCGAGCCGGAAGGTGTCCCCCGCGACGGGTGCCTTGTTCAGCGTGAATTTCAGTCCCTGATACTCGATACCGCGAAGCGGATCGTAATCGCGCTCGGCCAGTACCGTGACCAATCCATTGGCCGGGTTCTTCCAGGTGATCTGATAATGCGATCCCGATGTGAAAGTCACATCAAATTTCTGGGCGCGCAGCGCTGTGATCCTATCCATTGCCAGCGTGGCCGGATCTTTCATGGTGGCGTCGTAGCTGCCGGCGACCGTGCCACTGCCCTCGCCCGTCACCATGACGATCAAGTCCTCAGGCACCGGTCCATCGAAATAGACGCCCGTCCGCAGACCCAGTTTTGCCAGCTCTGCGGGATTACCCTGAGCCGCAAAGCTGACGCGAATTTCTTCCTTGCTCTCCAGCTTGAGTGTCCCTTTGTAGGGACCATTGCCGACACCGAGCACGTTTCCACCTAGCGCCGAGCCGACGACAATATCGGCGCCGCTCTTGTTGGCCAGCGTGACCGAACCATCCGGTGTCATCTCGGCTCTTACCTTGGAATAGGTGCCATCCACCACGCCCAGCGCATTCTTGACGCCAACCCGTGGATAGGCACCCTCGGGGGTACCCAGCGCGTTGTAGCTGCCTGCGGGTCCGAGAATGATGTAGGGGCCCGAGCTTTGGGCGAACATCAGCCCTTCATTGTTCTGTGCGACGCTCACCCCGGTGATACTTGCCTTGGCGTTGATCGCCTCAATCAGCTCGGCCTGTGAGGCAAAGCTGCCATCTGGCTGGGTGCCGGTGATCGTGGCTCCGTTAATGACCAGCGGCTTGGTCAGGTCGACCTGATCGGGGCGCACCTTGAGGCCGCCACCATCAGGCACATTCGGACCAATGACGATATCGTCACCAATACGATGCTTCAAGACGACGGCCAGCACGTGATACTCCAGATCACCGCGATGCATTTGTTCTGCGCTGACCCCTGTCTCGCCGCTGCGGGCATTGATCGCATCGATCATGTCCGTGGCCGAGGTAAAACTTCCATCCGGTCCGCTGCCGGTGATTCGCACGCCATTGATTTCCAGCGGACGGCTCAGATCCAGATGGTCAGTCGTCGTCGTGACATTACCCGTATCAGCGACATTGATCGCATCCACGAGATCGGCCACGTTGGCGAAGGAGCCTGCCGGTCCGGAACCCGTAATCTCGACACCATTGAGCTTGAGCGACTTGGTCGCCAGGTTATCGCGATACTGCGCCCGAGTGATCTTGATCTCGGTGCTGGCGCTGGCGGTGACAGGAGGCTCCAGCGTCTGGCCGACATCATTCAGCCACGAGGCCATGTCCGACGCCTGCAAAGTACGCTTGAGATCGAGCGCTCCCAGCGTTTTGCCATTGAGCGTGATGGCCTCACCCAGTATCCGGTCTACATTGGAAGGCACACGGACACTTTCAATGATGGCCGTGGTATCCACACGTGGCAGGATTGCGGTGTAGTAGTCGCCTGCCGGTCTGCCGAGCACATCCAGATCGCCGAGCTTGCCGTCCGGGCCGTAACCGATGGTCACGCTGCCGTCTTCAGGAAATTTCAGCACCCCTCTGAAGGTCTGCTCATTGACCAGTGTGCCATTGCTGTCCATTTGCGCGACGCGAATGTCGCGACCTCCGTACCCAATCGCATTCGCAAGGACCAGCTTGCCATCAACGACATCCGCCTCGACATTCGTCAGATTACCGATGGACTGGTTGATATAACTTGCGAGCTGCGTAAGTGTAGTGCGCGAGGTATCCGGAGGGACGGCAACCCCATTGATGTAAAAGCCATCAGAGGGATTCGAAATCTCTAACGTTGTCGTGGTCTGCGCATTCACCGCAACCGTAGGCACCATGCCGAAGGTGGCGCGGTTCATCCAGTTGGCAATATCGCTGGCTTGTATCGTGCGCGAAGGAGCCGTTGGCAACAGCTGGGGTAGCACTTTGCCATTGATCGCCAATGTATTGGCGGCGATTGACTCTAAGGGTTTGTCTGGGGTGCTGACGATCGGTTCGCCATAGTGATCACCAATGATCCAGTGACGCGCCGACGGCAGCACATCATGCTCGGTGTTGAATTGGGTCTCGCGGTCGTAGTGTTCGACCGGTTCGGCCTTGAGGCCATAGAACACGTTACTTTGCTTGTATCCCGTATTACCCGACTGATTCAGGTACTGCGTGGAATACGTCGATCCTGCAAAAAAACCGTTTTTTTCGGTGATGAGCAGTCGTGCTTCATTATCGTCCAGCAGCGGAGCACCAATCAGCTGCCGGCCATCACGGGTAAACACCTGCAACTGCTGGTTGCTGGTCGCGTTGTCGAGGTACAGTGTCCAGTTATCACTACCCAGCGGGATCTGGCCAAGTAATTTGTCATTGGGCGCATTGA
The DNA here is from genome assembly GCA_041182625.1 of Pseudomonadota bacterium. Lineage (GTDB taxonomy): Bacteria > Pseudomonadota > Gammaproteobacteria > Burkholderiales > Burkholderiaceae_D > Pernthalerella. The sequence goes on from JBEGNF010000042.1 coordinate 7,251, forward strand.
TACCGGCTGATGGGTCGGGGTTATTCTTCAGGATAGCCGACAGCGCAGGGGCCCGTCTCGGGTCGGCATAATTTGCGGCGTAGCTCAGCGTTGCATCCGCGTTCGAGAGATTCATGTCATTCTCGATCACACGGAACAGCGCGCCGGCCGCGACACGTGAGGTATCGTCAATCGACACCTTGATGCCTGCCGATGCACGATCAATCTGTATCGCCTCACCCGAGAGCTGATCAATACGAGTCACGGGATCGACGGTGAACAATTTCTCGCCCACCTGCCCCTCGCGATCAATACCATTGGTGTGTATGGCGTTGACCTCGTTGACGAAAGTAGTCGTCAGAAAATCGAGCTGATCCATCGTCGGCTGCAGCATCTGCTCCCGGAAAGCCAAGAGACCGCCCAGTTCACCACTGGAGATACCTGCGATGGTCTCTGCGGTCTGCTTGTCGTAGGGATCGGCGATGATCGATACGCGCCCCATGTCGGTCTCGTCGAAGCGTGCCACAAGCTCAATGGCTTCCTGACCGCGCACCACGACCCCTACCTTGGCCGAGTTGGTCAGGCTGATATCGACCGCACCGTTGGCGGCGGTCGTGACATTGATCTTGACCAGTTGCGAGAGTTCTTTGAGCAGACGATCGCGCTGGTCGAGCAATTCGGGGGACTGCCGCTCTACCGATACCTCGCGCACCATCTGTTTATTCAGCACGGCGATTTGTTTGGTCAGCGTGTTGATCTTGTCCAGGGTGTTATTGGTCGCCTCCCGTGTTTCGGTATCGACCGTGCCTACTTGTGATGAGAGCTCGCGAAAACGTCCCGCGACGCCATCGGCATCCCTGAGAAATTGAGCTCGCAGAATATTCGAGGAGGGATCCGTGGAGAGCAGTCGTGCTGACTCGAAAAACTGATTCAGCGCCGGCGGCAAGCCGATACTGTCGCTACCCATGATATCGACAATACGGTTGGCAAAATCGACCATGGGCTGCTGCGTGTTCAGCTCGCTGGTGCTGTTGCGCAGATTTTTTTCAAGGAATTCATCATATGCGCGACGTATGCCATCCACATAGACGCCCGTGCCGACGTACATGCGCGCGAGCTTGCGGGGTACCGCCTCGGCCAGCGCTGTCTCTTGGCGGACGTAACCATCCGTGCCCACGTTGGCGATATTGTTGCTGACCGTACCCAGCGCACGCTGGTAGGCCATGACCGCACCACTGCTGATGCCAAGCAGGTCACTCATTATTCAGCTCCCGTGCCACCCGTCGCAGTGACGGCACGCGGTTTGATGGTGAATTTTTCGGGACGAATGACAGGCATTGCCTTGGGTCCCTCGATCGCCATGGATTGGGCCTCGGGCTTGAGCTGCATGGGCTCAGCCTTGGCCTTGAACTCTGCACCACCGGCGTTGTTGCGCTCCACGGTCTTGACAATCATGTCAGCCACGCCCAGCGTGTTCCGCTTGGCCAGCTGCATCGACAGCTCTCGGTCGTACATTTCTTCGAACGTGTCCTGCTGTGACGAGCGCATCGGATCATTCTTCTGCACCGCCTCGCGCATGGACTTGAGCATCATCTGGATGAACATCGCCTCGAACTGCGTCGCCGTCTCGCGCGTGGCCTTTTCCTCATGACGCTGCGCCTTGCCGCGCAGGGCGCCCATGCCGGCAAAGTCCAGCGAGCTTTTAGGCAGATCGAAGTCGCTCATCTCGGTATCCTCAGTGCTTGACGATCAGATCACGACCAGCTCGGCGCGCAGGCTGCCGGAGCTTTTCAGTGCTTCGAGAATCGCGATCAGTGCCGACGGCGACGCACCCACCTGGTTGATCGCATCGACAATCTGGCGCAGATCCACGCCGGCCTGGAAGAGGAACATCGGTTTGTTGGGCTCATTGACAGCGATATTCGCGTTCTGCACACCGGCTGTCTGACCCTGTGCAAAAGCGTTGGGCTGGCTGACTTCATTGGTGGCGGCAATCGCCACCGAGATCGTGCCATGCGAGACGGCGGCTGCCGTGACCTTCACATTGCGGCTGATGACCACGGTACCGGTCCGCGAATTAACCACCACTTTGGCGGGCGCTTCTCCCGGCACGACATCGAGATTTTCGATCATGCTCATGAAGGCCACGCGTTTGGACATGTCAGTGGGCGCGCGCACGGACAACGAGACGCCATCCAATGCTTTGGCGGTGTCAGCACCGAAGGTCTTGTTAACAGCATCAACAATCGCGGTGGTGGTCGTGAAATCCTGATCACGCACATTCATCACCACGGTATCGGATTTGTCGAACGGTGTATCGACCATGCGCTCAACGGTCGCGCCATTCGGAATGCGTGCCGAGGTGGGTACGCCGATGGCTACTTTGGATCCTGCGGCATTAGCATCAATACCGGTGGTCGTTACCAAGCCCTGAGCCAACGCATAGACTTCGCCATCCACGCCACGCAAGCTGGTGAGAATCAGCGTGCCGCCACGCAAGCTGCTGGCCTTGCCCAGCGTGCCGACATTCACATCAATCCGCTGGCCGGGTTTGGCCATGCCGGGCAACTCAGCAGTCACCATCACCGCAGCGACGTTTTGCACATCCATACGACCAGCGGCTGCTGCAGCCCGCTCAAAATCGGACAGCGGGCCATCAAGGCCGACACCCATTTTGACCAGCATGGAACGCACGGTTTGCACGGTGAACGCGACCTGCGCGCCATCTCCCGTGCCCTGCAGACCGACCACGATGCCGTAGCCGACCAGCTGATTGGTTCGGACCGCCGCCACGCTGGCGAGGTCTTTCACTCGGTCGGCCTGTGCCGGTCCGCACACGCACAGCGCCAGCATCGTGATGCCAGCGAGTTGTTTAAAGAATTGTTGGGTCATGTCTGTTCTCTCCGGCATCAGAAGGGCCACCACTTCCACAGCGCACTGGTGCCCCAGCCCGCACGGGTCGCATTGGCAAGATCACCGGCCGCCCGGTAAGCAATCTGTGCATTGGCCAATCGACGCGACTGCACCGTGCTGATCGCGCTCACATCCTCCGGACGTATCACACCGGAGACCTGGATGATCTCGCCGCCCTCGGACAGGGATAGCTGCTTCTCGCCGCGAATGACCAAATTGCCGTTGGCCTGTACCTCAATCACCGTGGCCGCGACCGATCCGGTCAGCGAGGCTTGCTGGCCGGCTGTGCCCGTACCTCTGTTGGTAATGGTGCCGCCATCGGTCTTCAAGCCGCCGAGTGCGCTGTTCAGGCCCGAGAGGCGATTGGTCAGACCCTGGGGCACGACATCGTTCGTGGATTCACGGCTGGTCTCGTTGCTGAGGGTGCGATTGGCCTGGGCGCGCTCATCAAGCAGCACGGTGATGATGTCGCCGACACGGTAATCGCGGCGTTTGGCCTGCCACATGTCGGTGCTGTCGGCGGCGAAGATCGCGCCGGTGGTCAGTTTCACATTTTCCCGCGGCAATGGCTGCACTGGCGCAAATTGCGGTGAATGCGCCATCGGCATCGGACCAGCGCAGGCGGCGAGTAACGCAGCCGCCGGTGCAAGCACTACGATTGATTTCAGCTTATTCATCAGTGCTCCGATCAGATTTTGTTATTCAGGAACTGCAACATGCCATCGGCCGCCGCAATCGCCTTCGAGTTGATTTCATAGGCACGCTGAGTCTCGATCATGTTGACCATCTCTTCGACGACGTTCACGTTCGATGCCTCGAGCATGCCTTGTCGCAGGGTGCCGGCTGCCTGCGTACCAGGGTTCAGCAACTGCGGCGGACCGCTGGCCAGCGTCTCTTTGAACAGATTGCCGCCCAACGGCGTCAGACCAGGAGGATTGATGAAGCGCGCGATCTGTATCTGACCTAGCTGCTGCGCACCGCCGCCAGCGTAGAGCTCGACGCTGACGATGCCATCTTCACCAATGGTGATTGACGATGCGTTGGCGGGAATGACAATCGCGGGCTGCAATGGCTGGCCCGTCGAGGTCACGATCTGTCCGGTATTGGAGAGCTTGAACGAGCCATCACGCGTGTAAGCGATCGTGCCATCCTGCTGGACGATCTGGAAAAAACCCTCGCCATTGACCGCGATATCCAGCGCATTCTGGGTATTGATCATGTTGCCCTGCGAGTGCAGCTTCTCGGTCGAGATCACGCGAGTACCCGTACCCAGCATCAGACCGGTCGGCGACTGCGTGGTCAGCGCGGTCTGGCCGCCTGCCTGACGCACATTCTGGTAGAGCAGATCTTCGAAATTCGCGCGATCGCGCTTGAAACCTGTCGTATTAACGTTGGCCAGGTTGTTCGAAATGACGTTAAGCCGCGTGTTCTGCGCATCCAGGCCAGTCTTGGCTACCCACAATGAAGCGTCCATGTTTACCTCTCTTTTTTCGGTACCCTCATCGAGGATGAGTACTCAAGTTGAGTTTGCTGCTGCCGATATCTGATCACGGGGGATGTCGGCTTTTTTCTGTTCAGTTAAAAAAATTTAGGTTTTCAATTCCCAAGCATTTATCGTGCCTTCAGCATGCTGCTCCCTGCTTCGTCAAGTTGCTTGGCTTCGCTGATCGTCTTGACCTGTGTCTCGAACGAGCGCGAGAAGTCAATCAGCTTCACCATCGCGGTCACTGGATTCACATTACTGGCCTCGAGCGCACCCGGCACAATTTGCGGTGTGTTGGGGCCCGGTGCAAAATCGCCATTCGGGCTACGGAACTGAATGTGCGGGGTGTACAGCGTGTCTTCGCGGCGCTGAAGGGTAATTTGACTGGCATCGCGCAGCATCATTCGCCCGATCAGGACCGGCGGCGCATCTACGGGTTGCAAGGGATCGCGCGCAAAGATATCGCCCTCCCGGGTCATCTGGATGTCAAAGCCCACCGGGATGGTGATGGGATTGCCCTCTTGCGATAGCACGACATTACCGGACCCCGTCTCCAGCACGCCTTGTGAATTGACCTTCAGATCGCCTCGGCGAGTAAATGCAAGTTCGCCATTTCTCGCGCGCACACCCAGCACGTTCTTGTCAGTCAGTGCCACATCCAGCTTCTGCCCGGTCACCATCAGGTGCCCCTGATCGAGATTCACGGCATTGAATTTTTCAATGTACGGCTGGATACGTGAGTCCCAGCCGTCACCGGCCGCCTTCACGGCCACCATGGCGTTTTCATAGCTCTTCTTGAAGCCGACCGTGGACACATTGGCCAGCTCGTTATTGAGCTGCTCGCGCAGCAAGCGTCGCTCATTGATTGACGCCATCGAGGTAAAGGCTAAGCGGTCCATGTGGTCTTCTCGTCAGAAATCAGTCGCTATTAATTCCGGATATTGATGATGGCCTGCGTCAGCGTATTGTTGGTTTCAATCGCTTTTGCATTCGCCTGGAACGCGCGCTGCGCGGTGATCAATTCCACCAGCTCATTGGTCAAGTCCACGTTGGCTCGCTCACGCGCACCGGCACGCACTGTTCCGTAACCGGCCGAACCCGCTTCACCGTAGCGCGCATTGCCCGACTTGGAGGTGGCGTAGTAGCTGGCATCGCCCAACTGACGCAGCCCGGTAGGGGCAGCGAAGTTGGCCAGCACGATCTTGGCCAACGACTTGGTCGTGCCGTTGGAGTAAGTTGCATTCACGAGACCATCATCCTGGATATCGACGCCGATCAGATCTCCCTCGGGGCGACCATTCTGATCCTGCTTGCGGATGGAAAACGGTGAGGAATACTGTGTCGATGCCGTGAAATCGATGGAGAACTGCAGCGTGGACCCTGAGTCACCCAGGGTGGCGCGATCAAAAGAGATCTGTTCGAAGGGCGACACCAGATCACCCTTGTTGTTAAAGGTGAGTTCACCGTTGTCGTAGTACACCGGCGTCCACAGATCACGGGTTTCATCTTCGGAGAACTGTCCCGGATCCGTCGTCTCTTTACCATCGCGGCTGACGTAGAGCGGGAAGCCATCCTCATTTCTGGCCTGCGTGGGCTCTTGCCAGGTGCTGGTGGTGCCACGCGCACTGGGCAGATTATCCAAGCCCCAGATACTGTTACCAGACACCTTCAGGAAGGAGTTGTCACCCGTGGTTCCGGTGCTGATCACAAAATACTTGTTCTTGTCACCTTGAATATCGACCTTGACACCATTCACCGTACGACCGTAGCGATCCGCCAGCGAATTAATGCGATTTTCCAGCGTCGAACGGAATTCTTCGATGGTGTAATCAGACTTCATCGGCATTTCGATCAGACCGGTCACGTTATCGACCGTGACCACAAACTGATTGTTGGTGGCGTCGACTCGGAACTTGTTGTCGAGGTTAAGTCCGATGGTGCCGCCTTGGACCACGGCGGGCTCTGACACGATGCCCCGGAAAGGTACAGCCGAGGTCTTGACTTCTTTGGTCGCCAGCCCCAGCAGGTAATACGCATTTGCCGAGGCATGCATGATCTTGACGGATGATTCATCCCCCGTGGTGCCGGAAGAGATAGTGAAGCGTCGGGTCACATCATCATAGGAAACTACGGTGCCATAGCGCTGATCTTTGAGCGGCACCAGCAAAGCGCCATTCGGCAGCACATGCTCGCCATAGCCACCGGTAGAGGGATCCACAATGGCCTCGTTCGCAGTCAGCCCCATCAGACCTTTGACGGCGAGGTTGGGAGCGGTCAGGCGGATCTCGAGATTGTTGTCGTTCTTGAAGGTGAAGGTCTGAAGCACGGGATCGTAGCCGACCTTCAGCGTAGAAAACTTTTTGTAGGCATCCGTGGTCTTATCGGTGCCTGCGGCGTCATCAATGATGGCCTGCATCGCCTTGACCATGTCCTCGCGCGTCACCTTGGACAGATCGGCGAAAATGAATTCGCCATCTGCATTGAGGCCCACGGCATCGTTGGTCAGATCCAGAGCGCCGGTAGTGGCGATATCTGGATCCGGTCCGAGGGTGACGCCATCCTCGAGCAGCGACGGCGCCACTTGCTGACGGAACTTGAATGAGAGCGTCAGGCCCGCATCCGTATCATCGGCGGGATTGAGCGCCTTCAGACTCATCAGGATGTTGTCATTGACGTTGATGTCACCTTGGGTGAAATCGAAGTACTGCTCATCACCGTAGGTTTTGTTAATGACGTTGGTGATCTCGCGCGCGATTTCGGCGCCGGTATAAGACTGTTTGACCTCTGTGGAGTTCAGATAACTCAGGTCGATCCGCATCGGATTTTCTGATCCATCCACATTCAAGGTAAAAGCCAGGTCGTTAGCGCTGTAGATCTTTCCTGCGCTGGCGGTCACGACGGCACCCGTGCCGCCGGTCGCGGTCTGGACAATGCTGATCGAGGTGGGAATCGGTGCGGCCAGCGGCAGGATGCCGTCCGCCTTCGAATAAGTCACCGATACGGTACCATCGCCATTGTCAGTGACGCTGCGTCCCGGGTAGGTGTCATTCAGAAAAGTGGGGTCGTTGGCAATCAGCGAACGAATCTTTTCAGCGATAGTGAACTTGGTATCGGTGTTATCCACGGTCACCGTGATCGGCGTGGTGACCTGTGTGGTGCCATCAGCCCCAAGAATACCGCTCAAGGTAATCAGCAGCTGTCCGGTGGTGGTCGGGTTCTCTTCGATGGTGATTAACTGGGTATCGCCGCCCATCATCGAAGGTGCCTGATTCTGCAACTGGTCCGCCACGGTCAGGCCATTTTTCCAGGCATTGTTGACACCCGTGGTGAGCTGATCACCGGCTACGGCAGCTGGCGTGGATGACACGGGATTTTTCAAGTCATCGAGGTGGACGAGTTTGGTCACGCCACGCGCGATCAGCTCGGGGGGAATATCGCTTTCTTTGTGGACCTGACCATACTTGTTGACGTAGAGCGCATCGGTCCCCTGCTTGGACTGAATCAGCTGCTCTTTCATGCGAGTCTCACCGACGTAGGTGTAAGTCTGCCACTTGGCAGTCGGATCGGCGAGGCTGGCGGTCTGGGTCTTTACGTAGTACACCGTCGCCAGATAATCATTTCCACCCGCGTCATAGACCGTGATTGCGCTGGTCTTGTTGTAGGTGGTGGGATCGGTCTTGTCGAAGGGCTTGGTAATAACCTCGGCATCCGATGGGAAATTCAAACCCAGGGTGATATCCGTCGTTTCATTGGCATCGCCACTGGTCTTGGGTGGTATCAGCAGCTTGGACATGTTGTCCAGATCGGCTTTACCGGACGAGTCAACCGCCGCTGCAATCAGAGACTGGCCGGCCGAGTTCACCACGTTGAATGATTCATCCAGCAGGAAGGTACCGTTACGGGTGTAGATGTCTTGCAGCCCGTCGGCGGATTTCAAGGGGAAGAAACCGTCACCGGTAATCGCAATGTCGAGCGAGTTTGCCGAGAATTGAATATTGCCCTGACTGAATTCCTGGCTGACCTGCTTGAGCGCGACACCCTGACCGATGGTGGCCGAGGCTTTTTGCAGTGGCGAGGTCGCAAAGATATCGCCGAAGTCTGCTCGCGAGCGCTTGAAACCGGTGGTGCCGACGTTGGCGATGTTGTTACTGGTGACTCCCAGCGACGCTGTCGCGGCTTGCAAACCTGTCAGGGCGGTATAAAAAGACATGGATGTTTCTCCTGAATCCTGGTGAACTGTCTGTAATTAGCGGATCGTTAAAAACCTACGCGTTTAATCTGTGTCATGCTGACCTTCGAGCCGTCTTCCAGCTCGACTTGCAGATCGCCAGTCGCAGCGTCGGTGGTGACCGACTTGACCATGGCCATGGTCGACACAGGCGCCTTGCTGGATTTGCCGAAGCGTGTCGCGCTGGCCTCCATGCGGTACACACCATCGCCGAGCTGGTTGCCCTGGTCATCCTTGCCATCCCAGCTGAACAGGAAATCGCCCTTCTTCTGCGCACCGACCTCGCCTGTGCGGACCAGTTGGCCCGAGGATGAAAAGACCTTCAATGTGATCGAGTCGACATCATTCGCCAGCGTCACTGCACCCTCGACGGGCTGAGCACCGGACAGCAAGGCTTTGCCATCACTGATCGCGATCTTCTTGCCTAGCAGGCCGGACATCGAGCTCATGCGCTCATTCGACATGGAGGCGACGAGGTTCTGCAGGTTGTCCGACATCTTGGTCGTCGCTTCCAGCTGCGAGAACTGTGCAAGCTGTGCGACGAAGGCTTCGTTCTCCATCGGATCAAGGGGGTTCTGGTTCTGCAGCTGCGTGGTGAACAAGGTCAGAAACGCCGTCTGCCCCATCGCGCCACCATCACCATTGAGGACTTTTTGCTCCTCTTCCTTCTTGGCTTGGTTGGTGGTCTTGATGCTCGAGGGCAGCGTGTAGGTCGAGGTCGTCGCTGCTGCACCGGTCAGATTGGATGCCATCTCAGTGATCCTTATGCCTTGATGATGTCGAGCGAGCGCATCATCAGCTCGCGCGCGGTATTCACGACTTCAACGTTGTTCTGGTACGAGCGGGAAGCGGCCATCATGTCGACCATCTCCGTGACTTCATTCACATTCGATTGAAAGACGAAGCCTTCGGCATCAGCCAGCGGATTGTTCGGGTCATAGACGCGTGGCACGGGCTTGGTATCGTCGACAATCTTGTCGACCTTCACACCACCCACATACGGTGCGCCGGCATGGATCATTTCTTCATCCATGAGCGCTTTGAAGATGGTGCGCTTGCCACGATAAGCCTCTTGCTCGGTAGCGGCCGTCGTGCCAGCATTCGCAAGATTGGATGCGGTAGTGTTCAGGCGGACGATCTGCGCATGCAGCGCGGTACCGCCTATCCCGAAAATGTTATCAATAGACATGGGCATGATGCTTTAATCCCCTCTCAATGCTTTGCGTATGCTGTTGACGCGGTTCTCGATGAAGGTCAGCGTCGCCTGATAATCTGCAGCGGCTTTACCGTATTTGGCTTGCTCGACGGTGATCTCGACCGTGTTGCCATCCATTGATGCATTGAATGGCACGCGGTAGCGCAGGCCATCGTCATCGGTCTTGTCATCGCCGTAGTCGAAATGCGTGGTGTGTGTCGAGGCGATCATTTCCTGCGGCTCGAACTTGGCCATGACTTTCTTGAAATCGAGTTCACGCGCCTTGAAGTGCGGCGTGTCCTCGTTGGCGATGTTCCGGGCGAGCAGTTCCATACGCTGGTTGCGGACTCGCAGCGCCTTGTCATGTATGCCTAATGCCGAATTGAGTAAATCCATCACGTGCTCCTTGTGCCAGAGTGCGGACGCCGGAATGCCGACATGTCGCTCAAGTTTCCAGCTGTCGATCCGACCATTGCAAAGGCCGTGCCAGCATGTTTTTTGGCGGAAAAACGTGAGAATTCAGTAAGAAAAGCGGCAAGACTTTGCCGCTTCACATGCGCCCATCGCGATGCCACGCATTGAGCGGCAATGCTTTGCCGCCCACCAGGGTCCCGAAGCGATGGCGCGCTGTCGCGCTTACATCACCTTGCGCTCGACACGTGCCACGGTCACATCGCTCAGTCGATCGCGCGCATTGAGCTTGAGTCCGTTCACGATCGAGTTACGGGTAATGACACCCGATGGATCGCGCCCCTCATATAAATAAGCGGCCTGCCTGCCCGCGATATTCAGCGGCACATCGGGACGAGGTTCATTGCGGGCATTGGGCGTCAGCACGGTCAGATACAGATTATCGAGCGATGCCGGACCAAAGTCCTTGAGTCGCGTATCGGCGAAGTAGCGGTCGACAAGATCCAGCTGCTGCAGCACCGACAAAGACAAGATGTCTTTTGGATTTTTTGCGTAGCCCGCGCTCGCCGCGCCGCGATTGCCACCGGAGCAGAACTGAATGATGCCGTGGCAGCTGCCGTTCGATGCGCGGGGATTGAGGCCATCGGACTCCATCAGCGTGGTTCGCGCGAAATCGTCGGGTGAGAAACCGTGGCGAGAGGCCAGCTGCAGTATCTTGTCCCGCACGGCGCGCTGCTCCTGGGGCGATACATAACCTTTGGATACCGCGCGCGCCAGGGTCTTCTCCAAAATTGGTGCGGCGGTCGGCGTGCTGTCCTCGGACATTTGCACACCTTCCACACCACCCTGCCTCAGCTTGAGCGCAGCCAGCGTCGACATAGGTGCCATATTGATCTGCTGTCCGGGCATGATGCGGTCCGGGTTGTGTATGCCATTCTCTCGGGCGATGTTTTTGGCGAGATCGTAGATCTGGCTATTGTTCAGCTGTGTGGCTGAATCTCCCAGATACTGGCGAGTGAGACTGACCAGGGTGTCGCCGCGCTGTACGCGTACGACATCATTGTTCGCTTCTTGAACAACCTGACGGAAAGACGTCGACGGCACCGCCTCCCGGATGCGGGACCGCGCCGAGCGCTCATTGGCAGCACTGGCTGCCTGATCATTCACTTTTGTGCGGATTTCCATAATCTGTGGCCTCTGTCGGGCTGGAACTATTCTTGCTGTACTTGCCCTGCCTGTCGGAAGTTCAACAGCAAGGCCTGCGACAAAGACTGATTTAGCAAGGCCTGTACCAATGAATAATTTGACACCGTAAATGACTTCGCGCCGATGCAAAGCAGATACTTGAAGAGGGTCCTGATCCGTGCCTGGCTGGTGAGCCTGATGCTCGCGCTGTCGTCGCACGCACTGGCTAACGCGCCGCTGCAGGCAATGGAAACCGCGCTTGCCCAATGGGTCGCGGCCCAAAGCGGCGCGCAGCCTGATCAAGTGAAGATGGCAGCGCTCGATCCCCGGGTGCAGGTGCAGCCCTGCGCGGGCAGCTTCAGCTTTGATTATCCTTTTGTTAATCGCGAAAATGTCCGAGTTCGCTGCAGCAAGCCGAACTGGCAAATGTTTGTAAAGGTGGGCTTCAGTCAGCAAGCCGCGCCAAGCATCGTGATCACCCGGCGTGACCTGCCGCCAGGCCACGTACTGACCGAATCCGATCTCGAAACGAAAGCCGCGGCGGCCATTCCCCCGGGAGGCTTTGACGACCGCGCCTCGGTCACCGGCAAGCAGTTGAGAAAAGCGCTGAGCAAAGGCCAACCTGTGCTGGCGCAGGACCTCGAGAAAAACCAGCGCGCGCTGCGCGCCCGCGTCAACCTGAAAGCGGGCGATTTGCTGACCGAATCGGCCATTGAACGCGTCGACCTGCCGCCGGGCTCGGGCGGTACGCCGCTGTGGGTCGCCAATGAGCTCTCGCCAGGCATGCGCATGGCGAGGCCGGTCCCTGCTGGGCAGGTCTTGCAGACTGCCGATCTGGCGGAAAGCCTTCAGCACTTCGACGCTCGTCGCCTTTTCCAGCACGACCCAGTTGTCTTCGATCAACCGCCCTAGATCGTCGGCCGCTTGTGGCACCGACAAAGCCGAAATGAGCATAGGGAACCAGAGGTTCGATGCGCCTTGCAACATCGGTTTCACATGCTTCTGATCGCACCCATTGGGATCAACATCCCGTAAATGTGGACGGCGGCCTCGGCAGGGCGGCATCAC
>JBEGNF010000043.1:0-19638 GCA_041182625.1 Pseudomonadota bacterium
GCGATGCAGCTCGTGCTGGCACTGGTCGAGCCACAGTCATCCGGGCTCGGTGGCGGCGCCTTCCTGCTGGCGTATGACGCCGGTAGTCGCCGTGTGCGTAGTTACGATGGGCGCGAGACCGCGCCCCGGGCGGCAAACGATGCACGTTTCCTCATCGATGGGAAACCGCTGGCATTTGCCGAGGCCGTCAACAGCGGACTGGCGGTCGGAACCCCCGGGCTGCTGCGCATGCTGGAACTAGCGCATGGGCGCCACGGTCGTTTGCGGTGGGCGCGTCTGTTCGAGCCCGCGATCCGATTGGCGGAGCAGGGCTTTCCGGTCTCACCGCGGCTGCATGCGCAAATCGCAGGTAATCGTGATCTGTACGATCAGCCGGCGGCGAGAGCGTATTTCTATCCGGATGACAAGCCTGCGGCTGTCGGGCATCTGCTGAAGAACCCGGCGCTGGCGCAGGTGCTGAGGAGCGTCGCTCGACAGGGTCCCCAGGCGTTTTATCAGGGTGAGATAGCGAACGACATCGTGGCCGCCGTGCGCGCGCATGCCAGAGCGGGCGATCTCAGCCTGGAGGATCTCGCCAGTTACCGAGCCGTGGAGCGTGAGCCGGTGTGCAGACTTTATCGTGCGCTGCGCTTGTGCGGTATGGGTCCGCCGTCGTCAGGGGGTATCGCCGTGCTGCAAATGTTGGGCATGCTGGAACAGCACCGGGTGGACGAGATGATGCCGCTGTCGCTGGAGGCACTGCATTACTTTGCCGAGGCGGGCCGGTTGGCATTCGCGGACCGCGACCGTTATCTCGCTGATCCGGCTTTCGTTCGTGTCCCGGTGAGAGCACTGCTTGATCCCGCTTACGTGCAGGCACGCGGTGCACACATCGATGGCCGGATCAGCATGGGTACGGCCTTGCCCGGCGACCCGGTGGGCTTTCTTGAGCGGCGTGGGCAGGGCAATGCGCCCGACCTGCCATCGACGACGCATCTGGTCGCCGTCGATCGCGACGGCAATGGCGTGTCGATGACGAGCACGATCGAATCTGAATTCGGCAGCAAGATCTTTGTGCGCGGATTTTTGTTGAACAATCAGCTGACCGATTTCTCGCTCTCGCCGCGAGACGCGCAGGGTAGACCGGTCGCCAACCGTATCGAGCCCGGCAAGCGGCCGCGTAGCTCAATGGCACCGATGATCGCGACTTCCGGCGATCAGCTCTATCTGCTGGCGGGATCGCCCGGCGGCAGCGCGATCATCAATTTTGTCGCCAAGACACTGATCGGTGTGCTCGACTGGAGGATGGATGTGCAGCAGGCCATTGCGCATCCGAACATGGGCAGCCGCAATCGCGATATCGAACTCGAGCGTGGCACGGCGCTGGAGAGCTTTGCGAGCTCGCTGCGTGACAAGGGACATCGCGTCAGCGTGATGCCCATGCCCAGCGGTGTACAGGCCATTGTCCGGGATCGCGACGGCTGGACCGGCGGCGCTGACCCGAGGCGGGAAGGCCTCGCCGCAGGAGACTGAGCAGGCGCGAGCCGGTCAGATCTCGATCTTGGTGCCGAGCTCCACCACCCGGTTGGGCGGTATCTTGAAGAAATCGGATGGCTTCGCAGCGTTTTGCATCATCCACGCGAACAGCCGCTCGCGCCAGATGGCCATGCCTGGTAGGTTGCTGGGCACCACGGTATCGCGCGCGAGGAAGAATGAGGTATCGGCGAGATCCAGCTTCATGCCATGCTGCTGCTCGAGCAGCGCCAGCACCTGATTGATGTCTGGCGTCTCCTTGAAGCCGTGCACAGAGCGGATCACGTACACATTGCTGCCCAGCTCACTCACCGTCAATCGCTCTTCGTCACGCACATAAGGGACATCCCAGATCGACAGTTTCAGGAAAATCACGCGCTCGTGCAGCACGCGGTTGTGTTTCAGGTTGTGCAGCAACGCCACGGGCACGAAATCGATGTGCGCGGTCAGGAACACGGCCGTGCCTTCGACCCGATGCGGCGGATGCGCGAGCAGCGCCGACACAAAATCCTGCAGCCGTATCGAGTCGGCGACGATGCGCTCGCGCAGCAGCCGGCGGCCTTTGTACCAGGTGGTCAGCATCACAAAGCAGATCGCACCCAGTCCCAGCGGGTACCACCCGCCATCTTTCACTTTGATCAGATTGGCCGTCCAGAACGAAAAATCCAGCACGAAAAATATCGCCACCAGGAGTACAACGAACACGGGTTTGATTTTCCATTCGTTGTACATCACCACCGCCAGCATGCTGGTGGTGATCAGCATGGTGGTCGTCACCGAGATGCCGTACGCGGCTGCGAGGTTGCCAGACTCTCTGAACTGAATAATCGTAAAAATGACCAGCACCAGTAGCAGCCAATTCACCATCGGCATGTAGATCTGGCCACGCTCGGTTTCCGAGGTGTGAAGGATCTGCATGCGCGGCAGAAAACCAAGCAGAATGCCCTGATTCGCCAGCGAAAACGCGCCAGAGATCACGGCCTGCGAAGCGATCACGGTCGCGGCAGTCGCCAGGACGACCATGGGCCACAGCAGAAACTCGGGCACCATCAGGAAGAAAGGGTTTTCGGCAGCTTGCGGGTTGCTGAGCAGTAGCGCGCCTTGACCGAAATAATTGGTGAGCAGGGCAGGCAAGGTGACCAGCAGCCAAGCCAGCCGCACCGGCTTGCGTCCGAAATGCCCCATATCCAGATACAGTGCCTCAACGCCCGTGACGGCCAGTACCACCGACCCCATCACGATATAGGCCTGCAGCGCATGCTCGTGAATGAAGGCCGCCGCGTAGTATGGCGAGACCGCCTTGAGAATCATCGGGTTCTGCCAGATGTTCATCATGCCGAGTATGGCCAGCGCCGAGAACCAGATCAGCATGATGGGACCGAACCAGCGCCCCACGGCTGCCGTGCCGTAGCTTTGCACGTAGAACAGCAGGATGACGATCACGAGCGTGATCGGTATCACATAGCGTTTCAGGTCGGGCGTGATCACCTCCAGGCCTTCAACCGCCGACAGCACCGAGATCGCTGGCGTGATCACCGATTCGCCCAGCAGCATGCAGGCGCCCAGTGCGCCCAGCATCAGCAGACCGGTCGTGATCTTTTGCCGGTCGGATCGCGTTGCGCGCATCGCCAGTGCCATCAGCGACAGCACGCCGCCCTCTCCATTGTTGTCCGCTCTCAGAACGAACACGACATACTTGACCGTCACGATCAGAATCAGTGACCAGACGATCATCGAGACGATGCCCAGCACGGCACCCTCGGAATAGGGAATGCCATGCTCGGGGCTGAAGCATTCTTTGAGCGCGTACAAAGGGCTGGTACCGATATCGCCGAATACCACCCCGATAGCTGCCAGCAGCAGCACTGGCAACGAGTCGTGAGCGCGATTGCCCATGCCGGTCACATTGACCGGCTGCATGATCGAGGACTGAGAGAATTCTGGATTACTGATTGACACGTTCGTTCCTGTTACGCGGGTAGCACAACCCAGCGAGAACAATGCGCCTGTAGTCTGACGGCATTCTTACGCTTGTTGGTGTGCGTCTTGTGTCGAGGCTGTACTAGGGCAGGGGACGGCTGATCACTGCGGCACCGCGCAGCTTGCCCACGCTGTAGCCAGTGGCCTGGTCTTGCGGATACTCTGCGCGGATTTTTTCTGCCAGCGTGGCTGGGATGTCCGATGCTGTCCCGTGGCAGGTCACGCACATGGCTTGTACCGGGATGGCTTTCGCGTAATGAAGTTCGCGCTTGCCGTTACCGGTATCCACTACGCTCCAGTATTCCATGTTGGTCGGCGACTCGGCCTGTGACAGCCGCATCTCAAACTGTGCCAGTGCTTCTTTTTGCCAAGCGTTCGGCGTACCCAGTGCCGGATTGCGCACTCGGGTGCCGACGCGTGTCATCTGCGCACCGTGCTTTGCAGAGAGCGCTTTGGCGATCGCGGGCGAGGCTTCCTTGCACACGCTGACCGCCGACTCTGGTCCGTCCGCCGATAGCGACGCTTTCAGCTTTTGGCCCAGTTGAGTCAGTAACTCGTTGGCCATCGCGCGCGTCGATTGCACAGCTGCATCATCGAGTCCGGCGGGCGGTGAGGCGGTCTGCGCCTCAACGCCGGCCGCGAAGGTGATCGTCGCAGCGGTGAACAGACAGGCGGCAGTACGGTTGATCATCATGGTGAGCTCCTTGTTCCGAGATGTGCTTATCCGAATCGGTTTGCAGGTATTCAAAGGTGATTTAATCCATTCAATGGGATCAATTCAGCGGCAGTGCATATCCGGGCCGGACGCATCGACCCGCAGCAACACATAGAGTCTGTTGCGCGCAACGGGTGCAATATTTTTGAGTGCGTCGACTCCCGCCGCGTAGTCGGCGGGCACGATCACCCAGCTAACGGGCTGGCTGCACAGAAAGGCTTTCATCCGGGTCACATCGACCAGTACGTGCTGCCCGAGCGCCGGTCTGAATCGCGACGCGTCAGCCAGCTCTTTGGGCCAGCTGTCTTTGGTGATTGGCGTAGTCCAGTCACTCACCACCGTCACAGGTTCGCGAAGTGTTGCGTAGAACGGCACGTCGAAGCGATAGGTGCGCACAAAGACCAGTGGCTCACCGTCTTGTGCGTTTTGCCGATAGGCCGTTGCCAGCGGCTCGCTGGAGATGTCGTCAGCCTGGGTGACAGCGATAGTCCCGACGATGCACAGGCCGCCCGCGAGCAATAGCAGCGCGATGCGCCAGCGCGCGCTGATGGAAAAAGCGCTCACGAAAGCCTCGGCAATCAGCGCCAATAGCGGTGGCACCACCGGAAGCACATAGCCCACCAGCTTGGATGAGGGGATAGAAAAGAAAACCAGGATCAGCACAACCCAGGTCCACAGCAGTCGCCGGATGGCCTTGGCGGTGTCGTCAGGCGGTGCACCCGCAGCCGAGCGATCGATACGCCAGCGTGCCAGCAGCCATGGCGCCCACGGGAGTGAGGTCAAGCACAGTACGGCAGGATAGAACCAGAGCGGTTGTGGATTGTTGAACCCGCCCTGCGAGAAGCGCTGAAAGTGCTGATACACAAAAAAGTAGTGCAAGAAGTCCGGAAACTGTCGCTGCATCAGCAAGAACCATGGCGCGCCCACCAAAAGAAACAGTAGCGGGCCGGGCCACCAGAACAATCGGATGATCTGGCGCCAGCGTCCGCTCATCAGCATCCAGAAAAAGATCACACCGCCCGGCAGCACGATACCGATCAGCCCTTTGCTCAGCAGGCCCAGCGCAGCGGCCACCCATCCGCCGGCCAATTGCCAGCGCCAGCGGCGACCTGCCTGCATCGACAAGGCAGCATCGGCGACGAGCGCGATTGCAGCGCTGATGAATCCGGCCACCAGCATGTCATGGTTGGCGTACTGCGCTCCGCCGTAAAAGATGGGCGTGGTGGCGAGCACTGGCAGATACCAGCGCGCCAGCCGCTCGGGCATCCAGCGGCGCAGCAACAGATAGACACTGCCCGCGCATAGCATCGCGCCCAGCAACGAGGCGAGCCGAGCCGCCCACTCGACATTACCGAATGCCCACAGCGATAGTGCCGTGATCCAGTAGAACAGCGGTGGCTTGTGGAAGTAGGGAAGTCCGTTCAGCGTCGGCGTGAGCCAGTCGCCCGAGCGCACCATTTCCCACGCAACGCCGACATAACGGCCTTCATCAGGCATGCCTAACGGACGCATCCAGGCCGTGGAGAACAGCCACAGCAACAGGATCAGCCCGAGGGCGAGCGACTCACGTTGGACGGAGGATGTGAAGCTCCCTCCGGTTTGCACGAAGCCGGAATCAGGAGGTTGGGGGGAGGAGAGCATCGGAGGAGACAGGATGGCTATAACCGACGGGGTGGCCGCAGCCACCCTCAGCGAACGGATCAAACGGATCGAACTGAACAACGGCCGCATTATACGCGCTTGGATCGAACGCCTGCCTCGTGCGACCCGATGTGTCCTGTGCTGTTGCAGCCAGGGTCTGGTCGGTGTTTTGTTGACGAATCATTGCTATGCAGAATGATGACCGCTGTGCCACCGCTGTCGCGGATCATGAAATGCAGTGTTTTCTGTGTTCGGCAAGTGTTTGCGGCAAGTACCGCGGTCACTTGCCTCAGCGTCCATGGGATAATCTGGCATCGCTCGCTTTCCTCATTCATCCCTTCGACGCCTGTCATGAAAACATCACGACCAACCAGCGATGGTTACGACCCGGGTCGCTTGCTGACCGCGCTGCGCGCGAACCTTGAGCGGCGTTCGGACAATGGTCTGGCACGTTCGCTTGAAGTACCCGGACCACTGATTCAGAAGGTTCGCAGTGGTGAGATTCCTGTCACACCCGAGCTCCTGATCCGTATGGAAGAAGTCAGCGGCTGGAGCGCTCGCCAGTTACGCGACATGATGGGAGACCGACGCGCGAAGTTCCGTTTCGAGCAAGTGAGGAATTCTCCGGTCGGCGAGATGATCTCCGAGATCTACGCGCTCGCCGACGCCAAAAAAACACTGTGAGTCGTTAGGAGCATCGCTGCGCATCTTCCAAAACTGGCAAGTCCCGCCGCCGCAATCATTACTTCAAAAAATGCAAATTGCCGGGCTCGGGCGGGTGGCACAGAATGCGCGCTTTGCACTCTGAGCCCTGCGCGCCATGAACCCGCTGTTGCCGCCTCTAGATCTTGACCATTTGCGTCAATGGACAGGCCGGTCCGAGACACGTGAAGACCTGATGCATACCGCCATCGTGAACGCGATGGCGGCGACGCTTGATCGCGATGAGCATTTTCGCGAGGGAGACGCGCTCCCTCATCTCTGGCACTGGTTGTTTTTTTGGGCGGTCAGCCCGGCGTCGGCCCTCGGGCCGGACGGTCAT
The DNA here is from genome assembly GCA_041182625.1 of Pseudomonadota bacterium. Taxonomy (GTDB): domain Bacteria; phylum Pseudomonadota; class Gammaproteobacteria; order Burkholderiales; family Burkholderiaceae_D; genus Pernthalerella. Next base: position 6,891 of record JBEGNF010000043.1, read on the forward strand.
CCCAAGCGTGGCGGTTTCCTGCCGCCGGTCGCACTGCCACGTCGCATGTGGGCGGGTGGTCGTTTGAGCTTTGCCGCGCCGCTGCCGGTGGGGGCGACCGCGACACGCGTATCTCGTATCAAGGACATCAGCGCCAAGACCGGCAGCAGCGGTCGGCTGGCGTTCGTGACCGTCGAGCACGAGATCAGCGCTGGCGGCCGGCTCGCCGTGCGCGAAGAGCACGACATCGTCTACCGTGACCATGCTCAGCCGGGTGCGACTCCCGCCGCACCCAAGCCTGCGCCCACTGATGCGCAATGGTCAAAAACCATCACGCCCGATCCAGTGCTGCTCTTCCGTTACTCGGCGCTGACCTTCAACGGGCACCGGATTCATTACGATCGCAGCTATGTGACCGAGGTCGAGGGCTACCCGGGCTTGATCGTGCACGGCCCACTGATCGCGACCCTGCTGATGGATCTGGTGCGGCGCGAACTGCCTGAGCGGACAGTGGCAGAATTCAGTTTCCGCGCCGTCAGTCCGGTGTTCGACATCGATACCTTCAGCGTCAATGGCAAGCTGGCGAACGATGGCCGAGTGCAGCTCTGGGCAGCAAATGCCCGCGGCGAGCTGTGCTTGCAGGCCGAGGCGACGCTGGCCTGATGGACCTTTCTGGCGACCCAAAAAAATCAGAGACAGGAAATTCTATGCGCCCGTTGGATGGCATCACGGTAATTACTCTTGAACACGCGATCGCAGCACCTTTCTGCACGCGCCAGTTGGCCGACCTTGGCGCGCGCGTGATCAAGATCGAGCGTCCCGGCGTGGGCGATTTCGCGCGCGCGTACGATGAGCGCGTGCATGGCATGGCCTCGCATTTTGTCTGGACCAATCGCTCCAAAGAAAGCCTGACACTCGATGTGAAGCACGACGAGGCCAAAGTCATTCTGGAACGCTTGCTGGCCGATGCGGATGTGCTGGTGCAGAACCTTGCGCCCGGCGCGGCAGCACGTCTCGGCATGTCTTACGACGCGCTGCACGAGCCATTCCCGCAGCTGATTGTCTGCGATATCTCCGGCTATGGCGCTGACGGTCCGTATCGCGACAAAAAAGCCTATGACCTGCTGATCCAGAGCGAATCTGGTTTCTTGTCCGTGACCGGCACGCGAGACGAACCGTCAAAAGCGGGCTGCTCGGTCGCCGATATCGCGGCAGGCATGTACGCGTACACGAATATCCTCGCGGCGCTGATACAGCGCGGTCGCACGGGCAAGGGTTGTCGCATTGATGTGTCCATGCTGGAGAGCATGGTCGAATGGATGAGCTTTCCCCTGTACTACGCGTTCGATGGCGCGTCGCCGCCGGTACGCGCAGGCGCCTCGCATGCGACGATTTATCCGTATGGCCCATTCCCGGCCGGCGATGGAAAGACCGTGATGCTCGGCCTGCAGAATGAGCGCGAATGGGTCGTGTTCTGCGAACAAGTGCTTCAACAGCCGGCGCTGGCGACCGATGCGCGCTTTGCATCGAACACACTGCGCAGCGCGGCACGCAAAGAGCTGTACGGCATCATTCGAGATAGTTTTGCCTCGATGACTGCAGAGCAGGTGACAGAACGGCTCGAAAAGGCGCAGATCGCGAATGCGCGACTGAACGACATGCAAGACCTGTGGCAGCATGCGCAGCTCAGAGCCCGGCAGCGATGGGCCGAGGTGGCTTCGCCGGTCGGTAAGCTGCCAGCCTTGCTGCCGCCCGGTGCGAGCAATGGCTGGGAAGCGCGCATGGATGCGATTCCTGCTCTGGGAGAGCACACCGAGGCCATTCTCTCGACGCTCGGTTATTCCGCTGAGGCGATCGCGGCACTCAAACAAGAAAAGGCGATCTGAGCGCCTCGGAGACTTTCATGCACATCGCATCAGCGGCACCGATTTCCTATCTGTTTGTTCCCGCGACCCGCCCCGAGCGCTTTGACAAGGCGCTCGGGGCGGGCGCGGATCGCGTGATCATCGATCTCGAAGATGCGGTCGCGCCCGCCGACAAGGACACGGCTCGCGATGCGCTAACGAGTTGGCTGAACCATGGCAAGCCCGTCGCGGTGCGCATCAACAGCTCGGATACCGAATGGTTCGCGCGCGATCTGGCCCTGTGCGGACAGGCGAACGTCGCCGAGATCATTTTGCCCAAGGCGGGCGACGTGGCTGATGTGAAGCGCGTGACGGCCGCTGGTGCGAGAGCAGTGAAGCTCCTCATCGAGAGCGCGCAGGGCATCGCCCACCTGACAGAACTGGCCGCCTGCGACAAGGTGTCGCGGCTGATCTTTGGCACCATCGACTTCTGCGTCGACATGGGTATCGAGAATGATGACCGTGAGCTCGACTACTTCCGCTCTCAGTTGGTGCTGGCATCGAAGCTGGCCGGGCTGTCGGCGCCGGTCGATGGGGTGACCACGGCGATTGACGATGCCACCGTGCTGACCGCGGACATCCTGCGGGGCAAGCGCTTCGGTTTTGGTGCGAAGCTCTGCATCCACCCCAAACAGGTCGCGACCGTGAACGCGAGCTACCTGCCGCAAGCCGACGAGATCGCCTGGGCCACCCGCGTAATCGAAGCCGCTGGCGCAGCCGACGGCGCCGCTGTTCAGGTCGATGGCAAGATGGTCGATAAGCCGGTGCTGATCAAGGCAGAGCGGATTTTATCGCTTGCCAGACGGGCGAGCTGAGCGGTGTTGTCTCGACTTGCCCCTGGGGGCAAGTCATAAGGCCCTGTTTAATTTGGCATTTTTCCTTGTGCTTCGGCTTGGCGCCCCCCCTGCGCTTGCACTTGTCATGGTAGCCATGTATTCTGTATACAGAAGACAGAAACAGGATTGTTGTGCCCGTGATCGCCCCGATTTCCCCCATTGCCGTCGCCCCTGACCTCGCGGAGCAGGCCTATCAGGCCATTCTCGATGCGATTTGCGAGGGCCGTTTCAAGGCGGGCCAGCGCATCACGCAGGAGGCGCTGGCCGAGAGCCTCTCGGTCTCCCGTCAGCCAGTGCTGCAGGCCTTGCTGCTGCTCAAGCGCGAGGGTCTGGTGATCGATGCTGGCGGGCGCGGCGTGATGGTGGCGCCGCTGACGGTGGATCACATCGCCAATCTGTATCAGGTGCGCTCGGTGCTGGATGGGCTAGCCGCACGCGAGGCCGCGCGCCGTCGTGCACGGCTCTCGCCCAAGCTTGTCACTGGCGGTCGCGAGGCCTCGCGCGGCAAAGACCTGCGCAGCATGATCGAGGCTGATCTGGCTTTCCATCGTGCGATTTATGAAGCAGCGGGTAATCCGGTGCTCGCGCAAAGCGCCGAGCGGCACTGGAGCCATATCCGTCGCATCATGGGCGCTACCCTGAGCCAGGTGGGCGCGCGCGCTGCGATCTGGGACGAGCATGAGCGCATGCTGGAAGCCATCCTGGAGGGCGATGACCGCGCCGCGCAGCAGCTGGCGCTACATCACTGCGAGAACGCTGGACAGACGCTGGTGGCGCGAGTGAGCAGTCTTGCAGAACCGGACAAGCAGCACGCCTGAACCCATCAGACCTAAAAAAGAAACGACAGAGACAACTACCGGAACAATTGCCGGAACAACCACCGGTACAACAGAAATAATCACAGGAGACCGAGATGAAACTCACTCAGCAACAGCTGGAGCAGTTCGACCGCGACGGCTATCTCTTCTTCCCCTCGCATTTCACGCCGGAAGAAGTAAAAAAACTCACTGATGAAGTGCCGAGCCTGTATGCGCAGGATCGCCCCGAGAATATCCGCGAGAAAGGCAAGACCTCGGTACGCACAAACTTCGCTGCGCACATGTACAGCGCACCCTTCGCGCGGCTGGCGCGTCATCCGCGCATGATCAGACCGGTCGAGCAGCTGTTCGATGAGAAGCTCTACATGCACCAATTCAAGATCAACGGCAAGATGGCTTTTGATGGTGATGTCTGGCAGTGGCATCAGGATTACGGTACCTGGCTCAATGATGATGCGATGCCCGACGCGCGCGCGATGAATGTCGCGATCTTTCTTGACGAGGTGAATGAATTCAACGGGCCGCTGATGTTCATCCCCGGCAGCCACAAGATGGGTGCGCTGGAAGCAGGACATGACACCTCGACCACCAGCTATCCGTTGTGGACCATCAGCAACGACAACATTCGCACGCTGGTCGACAAGGGCGGCATCGTCGCGCCCAAGGGACCGGCAGGCTCGATGATCATGTTCCATGGCTGTCTGGTGCATGCGTCGTCGCCCAATCTCTCGCCATGGAATCGCGTCGCGGTTTACCTGAGCTTGTGCGCGGTGTCGAATCATATTCGTCGCTTCAAGCGTCCCGGCTATATCGCGCATCGCCAGTTCGATGCGATCGACTGTCTGCCTGACGATTGCCTGGTGAAGGATTACCCGGTTGATCTGCCCTGGAAAGAGGGCACGCCAGCCTCCGAGCTGTACGGCATTCCCGACGGTCAGGCGGCCTGAGGTCATCATGAATCTTTACGCAAAACTGCAGCGACGGGCTGCAGACGGCAAGCCTTTGCGCGTCGGCATGATCGGTGCCGGCAAGTTCGGTTCGATGTACCTTTCTCAGGTGCCACGCACACCCGGCATTCACATGGTGGGTATTGCGGACTTGTCGCCGGATCGTGCAAAGGCGGCGCTGCGCAATGTCGGCTGGAAGGATGATTTTTTTGCGGCGAGCTCGCTGGAGCAGGCAGCAAAGCAGGGCAATACCGCGATCATCGATAACGGTATGGCGCTGATCACCTCGCCCTATGTCGACATCATCATTGATGCGACCGGCAACCCCGCGATTGGCATTGCGCATGTGCTTGCCTGCTGCGAGCACAAAAAGCATATCGTGATGGTGAATGTCGAAGCCGATGCGCTGGCCGGACCTTTACTGAAGCGTCGCGCCGATGAGGCAGGTATCGTCTACACGCTCGCGTATGGTGATCAGCCCGCGCTGATCTGCGAGATGGTCGACTGGGCACGCGCTGCCGGTTTCTCGGTTGTTGCTGCGGGCAAGGGCACGAAATACCTGCCCAGCTACCACGGCTCCACGCCAGAGACGGTCTGGCAGCACTACGGGCTGACGCCCGAGGAGGCCGAGCGCGGCGGCATGAATGCGCAGATGTTCAACAGCTTCCTCGACGGTACCAAGAGCGCGATTGAAATGGCGTCGGTCGCGAACGCGACGGGTTTGTCCGCGCCGCATGGATTGCGTTTTCCACCGGTGGGCGTTGATGATCTTGCACGTATCCTGAAACCGCAATCGGATGGCGGTATTCTTGATGTGCGCGGACAGGTCGAGGTCATCTCCAGTGTCGAGCGCGACACGCGCCCTGTATTCCGCGACTTGCGTTGGGGTGTGTACGTGACCTTTGCTGCCGATAGCGACTATGTCGCGCGCTGCTTCAAGGAATATGGTTTGCTCACCGATCCGAGCGGACAGTACTCCTCAATGTACAAGCCCTATCACCTGATCGGCCTCGAACTGGGTATCAGCGTGGCCTCAGCCGGCGTGCGACATGAATCGACCGGCGCGCCCATCTGCTGGAACGGCGATGTCGTTGCGACGGCAAAGCGCGATCTGGCGGCAGGCGAGATGCTCGATGGCGAAGGCGGCTTCACGGTCTACGGCAAGCTGCTGCCCGCGAAGGAATCACTGGCGCTGGGCGGTCTGCCGCTTGGGCTGGCGCATGGCGTGAAGCTCGTGCGGCCCGTGAAAGCGGGTGCCGCGGTCGGCTGGAATGATGTCGCCTTTGATGCCAGCGCACCGGCGGTCAAATTCCGGCGCGAGATGGAGCACGTGTTCGGCTAGTTCAGATGGTCGAGGCCAGCGGCTTGTCAATATCCAGTTCTAGCCGCGAGGCGATTGCGCGCATCTCGGCAGCCGTTTTGGTGCTGGCGAACACTTCGCACAGTGCGGTATACGCGATCCATTTCGCATCGACCTCGAAGAAATCCCGCAAGCACGCACGCGTGTCACTGCGCCCGAAGCCATCCGTGCCCAGCGTCACATACCGCGCGGGCACATAGGCGCGGATGGTTTCCGGTACCGCACGCACATAGTCGGACACCGCAATCACTGGCGCATTGCTGTCAGCCAGCTGGCGAGTAACCCAGGCTTCGCTACTGGTTTGCTGCAAGCGACGCTCACGTTCGCAGGCGATGCCGTCACGCGCGAGTTCCGAGAAGCTGGTAACGCTCCATACCTCGGTACGCACCGAGAAAATGCCCTCCAGCAGATCGGCAGCGGCCATCGCTTCTTTCAGCAAGGGACCCGCGCCGAGCAGCCTGACCTGCGGCTGCTGACAGGGCGATACGCAGTACATGCCACGCAAGATGCCCTCGCGGAGGTCGGTTGATGTCTCGGGCATGCTCGGTTGCGCTTCATTCTCGTTAGTCACCGTCACGTAATAGAACACGTCTTCATTGCGTGCCAGCATGCGCTGCATGCCTTCATCCACGATCACAGCCAATTCGTAGGCGTACGCAGGGTCGTAAGAGATGCAGTTGGGCACTGTGGCCGCGACCAGATGGCTGCTGCCGTCCTGATGCTGCAACCCCTCGCCACCGAGTGTGGTGCGTCCGGAGGTGGCGCCAATAAGGAAGCCGCGTGCGCGCTGGTCGGCGGCCGCCCAGATCAGGTCGCCGATGCGCTGAAAACCGAACATCGAGTAGTAGATGTAGAAGGGCAGCATGGGCAGCCCGTGCACCGAGTAGCTGGTGGCCGCTGCGGTCCATGACGAGATCGCGCCAGCCTCGCTGATACCCTCTTCAAGAATCTGTCCATCCTTGGCTTCGCGATACGAGAGTATCGAGCCGATGTCTTCCGGTTCGTACAGCTGTCCTTGGGCTGAATAGATGCCGACCTGACGGAAGAGGTTGGCCATGCCAAAGGTACGCGCTTCGTCAGCAACAATGGGCACCACATGTTTGCCGAGATGTTCGTCTTTCAGCAGATTGCCCATCATGCGCACCAGTGCCATGGTGGTTGACATGTCTTTGCCGCCGGCCTCGAGTGCGAACTGCGCATGCGCGGCCAGCGAGGGTACCCGCAGTGTACTGCCCGTGGCGATCCGCTGTGGCACATAACCGCCGAGCGCCGCGCGGCGCTCCTGCAAGTGGAGCATCTCGGGACTGTCAGGCGAAGGTTTGTAAAACTCCAGCTGATCGACCTGTTCATCGCTCAGCGGCAGCTTGAAGCGGTCGCGGAATTCGAGCAGGTCTTGCAGCTCGAGCTTCTTTTGCTGATGCGTGGTCATCTTGCCCTGACCAGCGGTACCCATGCCGAAGCCTTTTTTGGTTTGCGCGAGGATCACCGTGGGTCTGCCGTGATGGTGATGCGCGGCGTGATAAGCGGCAAAGATCTTGCGCAGATCATGGCCGCCACGTCTCAGCCGGTCGATCTCTTCATCGGTCAGGGTGGCGCCAATCGCCTGCAGCACCGGATTTTGTCCGAAAAAGTGCTCGCGGTTGAAGGCCCCATCATGAGCGGCAAAGGTCTGGAGCTGGCCATCGACGGTACGGTTGAGTGCATCGACCAGCTCGCCAGTGATATCGCGCGCGAATAGCGGGTCCCAGTCCGAACCCCACAGCAGCTTGATCACATTCCAGCCCGCACCGCCGAAGATGGTTTCGAGCTCATCGACGATATGCCCGTTGCCGCGCACTGGACCATCCAGACGTTGCAGATTGCAGTTGATGACGAACACCAGATTGTCGAGCTTCTCGCGCGAGGCCAGCGACAGCGCAGCCAGTGATTCCGGTTCATCCATCTCGCCATCACCGAATACGCCCCACACCTTGCGCGGCTGCGGCTGCATCAGACCGCGATGCTCAAGGTAACGCATGAATCGCGCCTGGTAGATCGCGCTGATTGGGCCGATGCCCATCGAGCCGGTCGGGAATTGCCAGAAAGTCGGCATCAGCCACGGATGCGGATAAGACGATAAGCCCTGATGCCCGAGTGACTTCGCCGTAATCTCCTGCCGGTAATGTCCGAGATCGTCCTCGGTCAGACGGCCTTCGAGGAACGCGCGCGCATAAATGCCGGGCGCGGAGTGCGGCTGAAAGTAGACCAGATCGCCGCCGAAGTCGCCGCTGCGCGCACGGAAAAAATGATTGAACCCGACTTCAAACAGATCGGCCGCAGATGCATAGCTGGCGATATGTCCACCCAGTTCACCATGCGCACGATTGGCACGCACCACCATGGCCAGTGCATTCCAGCGCAGGATGCTGGCGATGCGCTCTTCGATCTCTACCGCCCCTGAACCGCCAGGGTAGGGCGGTTCATCAGTGGCGCGGATGGTGTTCACATAAGGCGTGATGCGCGCATCGCGCCAGTTGAGACCGCGCTCGCGAGCCGCGGAGGCGAGTTGCGAGAGCAGGAACCGGGCACGCTCCGGACCGGAAGTCTCCAGCACGGATTGCAGCGCGGCGATCCACTCTGCGGTTTCCTGTTCGTCGATATCGATGTGCCGTACCAGGTGGTCCGGAGTACTCATGTCCATGGCGTGAAGTGGGAGGGTTTTTGATGTCACAACGTTACGACAATTGGGGCGGCAGGTGGTGCTGAAAAACTTCGCCTGAACGGGCCTTTACGGCATAAAATGCTTTTAAAAGATCTTCTGGAGAACTTTTATGATTGAAAACCTCGATCAAACAGATCTGAAGCTGCTGAAATGGTTGCAGCAGGACGCCAGCCTGACCAATGTGGAGCTGGCCGCCAAGATCAGCCTTTCGCCTTCGCCGACGCTATCGCGCGTGAAAAAACTGGAGAGCGATGGCGTGATCTCGAAATATGTCGCGCTGGTCGATCCGCATGCGCTGGGGCTGAAGGTGAACGTATTCGTTCGCGTGTCGCTGGAGAAGCAGGAAGCAGCAGCACTTGAACGTTTCGAGAAAGCCGTCAGTCATTTCGACGAGGTGATGGAGGTCTATCTGATGACCGGCGATGAAGACTACTTGCTGCGCATCGTCGTACCCGATCTGCAGGCACTGGAGCGATTCATTCTCGAGAACCTCACTCGTATCCCTGGTATCAAGAACATCAAATCGAGCTTCGCTTTGAAGCAGGTGAAGTACAAGACCGCGTTGCCCATCCGTGACAGTTTGCGCTGAAGCAGCAGGACTTACTGAATTTTTGCGGCCTGCCACTCGCGTTGTTGAGCCTCAAGATACACCACGGATGCAAGGTCAGAATCGCATCGACTTCAACACTCGCATGAGGAAAGCATGGAACAAGAGAAAGTGCAGATGATGCAGCGATATGACCCGGATCAGCTGCTGGCTTCGCTGATCGGCAAACTGAACCTGAAGAACGATGCCGCGCTCTCAAGGGCGCTGGAGGTGTCGCCGCCCGTGATCAGCAAGATACGCCATCGCCGTTTACCAGTGACGGCATCGCTGCTGATACGCATGCACGAGGTCAGCGCGCTGTCGATTGCCGAGCTGCGGCAGCTGATGGGCGACCGCCGTGGCAAATTCAGAATCAGTGACAAGCATTTCAAGCCTAAAACTTCTGCCTGACGATTGTCGCGTGACTGAGGGCGCGATCGCAGCAATGCCGCGCCCTCGCTGCTGCACCAAAACGAAATTAAAACAAGTTGCGCGACCCACTCATTGATTCCCAGTTAGCTGGATAAGCGCTGTCGCAGGTTTCGAGCACATAAGTGCTAGGCGCTAGTCTCCCTTCGGTTAAATTGTTGTGGATGCCCATACGCTTGGCAGACGCCGATCGTTTTGGTCATCCCAGATCCCCTATCTCTCTCTGCTAGACGCCTCTTGTGCTTCCCGTCGATGTTCATTTCCACGGGCGTCGATTATCAGCTGTCTCAAAAGGTTTTCCGTAAAAATCAACAACGAACCTAGTGCACTGAATAGTGCATCGGTTAAAAATAAAAACAAATAGATGAGTTGTATATTGCACCATCAAACAAAAAATTCCCTGCACTGAGGTCACTCGCAAGTGGAGCTTGATAGGAGGACATAAATGAAAATTCCTGCGAATCCAGCGGCCACGAGAACCGATATCCCCGTGGCAGCTACACCCGGTACGGAGGTGCCGGCAGCGAGCAATCTTGGTAGCCGCCGCTCGGGCTATGGAGCTCATCTGCCCAACAATAATTTGGATGCTACTGCCAACATGTTGGTTAAAGGAGTCTTCGGTTTTGTAAACATGTATCAAGGTACAAAAATTCCGGTTCCGGACTTGAATAAACAACCTGGCATGCTTGGTCTGTTAAGCAGAATAGATAAAAAACAGATAGATGATGCGCTCAGCATAATGTCTGGCTTATCGCATGAACATGTTAGTGGATTCATCAGCGCATTCAAGCTTGGAGTGAACAATATTGCCGAACATCAAGCTTACCTTCATGGCCATCGCGTCAATCCGCTTTCGGGTGTGATTGATGCGCTCGGGAGTGCTGTGGTTGGTCTATTTAGCTCTGCCATGTTTTATAAAGAATCTCCCGCAACAGTTGCCTCGGATCGATTATTAAATATGGCGAAATCTGTTTTTAAAAATCCAAAAGTGGCAGCAGCAATACCTCATCCGTCAAAGTTGTTCACTCTTTTTTTGGGTATGCAGATGAGTAAAATTGCCTCACGTTATTCTCATGGTTATGAATTTCAAAAGTTCGACGGAGAGAAGGCGCATTCTGAAAAAAATCGCGCCATGTTCGCGCCACTCCTCATAGGTGCGCTGTGTACGGTTGGGGCGTTAATTGAGTCGACTACTCTAAAGGAAAAACTCGCAGATACGCTATTTGGCCCATGGCAGAGCGAAGGATTTTATGATGGATGCATCGATATTGAAGCGCTGAATCCCGGAGCTGGATTTCTCGAGACCATGAAGAAAAAAAATGAGTCTGCATATCGCAAGTTTCAATCAGGACCGCAATATAAATCAGTACGCATTGAGGCGGCGAAGCAAGTATATTTTATAGCGGCAGCCCTCGCGGTTTTCTCTTTGTACGGGTTACAAAAAAATAAAGTAGATAATGAAAGCTACCTCACAAATCATCCTGGAGTAAAAACGGAGGATAGTCATGGAAAATAATCAAACCATTTCCGCCCGTGATATCCAGTCAAGTTTTTCTCCTGCCGCCGATTTAAAAAGTGATGACCAGATTGATCTGTCGATGGAATTTAATGCCATGCTTGACAGGATCTGTACCTTGTTGAATTTGTCTGACGCCGATCGGTCTGCAGTGACCCAGAATCACCTCATGTTGATTGATGGTGTTCTGGTTGCATTGGTAGTCGAAGAATGGTCTGCTCATGTCAAGATGTATCTTGATGTTGGTTTGCCTCTTAACGCGCATGAGGAGTCGTTGCATGGTTTGCTATTAGATCGTCAGGCGAATTTACCTGCGCCATTCATGATGACAATCGCCCGAAATCCCGACACAAAAAGGATCATGCTGCTTGCCTACGCGCCTCTGACGCTGGATGCCGATTCTGATGTCTTGGTGATAAATGCTCTCAGCGCAGCTGTCCTGATGGTAAAAGGTTTGCGGGAGGAGTTAAGCTTGACGGGTGAGTCGTCGGAATGAATAGTGCATGGATTTTTTTGGCATAAATCGCATAACGACTAGCAGCTTTGGTTGGCATACGATGGGATAGAACAAAAGAGTATATCGCGGACGTGCCGAGGTTTTTCTGTATTGCCGACGACGACAGCGAGAAATTGGATGGTGAGGTTCTCGTAGACGGGATGCAGTTGGGGGCTATCTCACCGCAGTCTGATCTAATGCAGTCTATTTTTAGTAGCTTTGCGTTGCCTCGCAGGGGTGTAACCCCATGCCAACTGACCAGATCGGGCTTTTCATACTTGAGGAAGTGCTTTCTATTTTCGACTTCTAGGTTAGGATTCTTAATAAGAAGACTTTGGTTCTAAAAAGTGATCTGGGTAGATATGCGATTTTCGAAAGAGGTTCTCGATGTTACGCGAGTCTTCTATGTGTAACATTCATTCGGTATGCGCTGAGCATGCCCACTACGCAGTAATAAAATGAGCAGGTCCTAGAGGATCACCAGTTGCTGGATCAGTTGATCTCCGAGATATCGCTGGCTCCCGATCGTTATGCTGCCAGTCATGTGGAGTTGGGCTGACGAAAATTCGAACAATTGAAAAATCCTGCTCTTGCCAGTAAGTCTCTCGCTTGTTCTGACAAGCAATTCAAGTTCAAGGACGGTAACTCGATTGGAAAGTCTGCAGGTCTTCTGGCGTATTGATGTTCATGAACGCCGTCTGATCGGAAAAGTGTGCGTGCGCATGTGGCTGCTGCATCATCCAGTCGGCGACCTTGCGGCCGCCAGAGCGCAGGTACGCATCCAGCGAGGGTAGCAGCGAGGTTTTCATCAGGCAGAACACCGGATGCAGCACTGGCTGACTGTTCTCGCCCGTCACGGCAAACGCCAAATCTGCCGCTGCGAGTTTCATGGCGAAGGCCAGACGTTGTACAAGATCTCCCGGAAAACCCGGCGTGTCGCACGGAGCGCTGAGCAGATACGCTGTCTTGCACTGTTGAAGCCCCGCGTGTATGCCTGCCAGCGGACCGACATGCCCAAGAATGTCATCTTGCACCACTGGGTAGCCGAATTGTGCGTAGCGGGTCAGATTGCGGTTCGCATTGATTAGCAGGTGTCCCACCTGAGGTTTGAGTCGCTGCAGCGTCACACCGGCCAGTGTTGAATCGCTCAATGGCTGCAATCCCTTGTCGAGATGC
>JBEGNF010000043.1:19709-24044 GCA_041182625.1 Pseudomonadota bacterium
CTCGTGGAATACTGTCTCGCATGTGAAGCCTCAGCCGAATGCCTCCGGTAGGGTGAGTATCTTGCCCGTATCAGAGGCGTCATAGCCGGGCAATTGATTAACCGCGTCGCGGAAGCTGCTCGAGCAGAGCACCGAGACTAGTTGCTTCATCTGCGGTTGTTCCAGCGTCTCCGCCTTCACCGCAAAGAAATAGCGCTCTCGCACCAGCGGGATGAAATCCAGCTTGAATCGCTCCGCCGCTGTCTGCACGCCAAAGCCGACGTCCGCCATGCCGCTGGCGATGAACGCGGCCACCGCCGAGTGCGTGAACTCCGTGTTCTCGAAACCACTGACCTGCGAGGGCAGGATGCTTTGCCGCTCCAGCAATAATTCAAGCAGCGTGCGCGTGCCCGAACCGGCCTGGCGGTTGACGAAACGCACGTGGTCGCGCGCGAGATCCGTGATCGCCACGATGCCGAGCGGATTACCGGGGTTGACGAACAGACCTTGTTCGCGCACCGCGAGATGGATCAGTTTATGCGCCTTGGGATCGAGCCAGCGCCGGTAGCGCTCCATCGTCAGTGATTCGAACTCGCCGAGCGGCACATGAAAGCCTGCGAGATCGGACTCGCCTCGAGACAGCGCAGCAACCGCATCGCTGCTGTTGCGGTAGCGCAGATCGATCGGCAAACCGGATTCGCCGGCCTGCTTCAGGAAGGCAGCCACCGCAAAGCCGTGACTGGCGTCAAGCCGAGTCACAGACCCTGTGTTCCCTAGGGTTTTACCGAGTTCGGTTTCGAGTTCTGATGCGAGGCTGTCGAGCGTCGGCGTTAATCGTGCTGCAATGCGGCGATCTGCCCAGATCAGTTTTTCGGCGAGTGGCGAGAGTGAGGTGCCGCGGCCTCGTCCAGTCTGCATCAGGCTGTATCCGAACAGGGATTCCGCCTCGCGCAGCAGACCCCATGCATAGCGATAGGACAAACCAACGGTTTGTGCAGCGCGGGCAATCGAGCCCGTTTCCTCGATCGCGCGCAGCAAAGACAGCAGCACAGCCGTGTCCAGCGCAGTGCTTTCAGCGCGGCGAATTTCCCAGTGCGGACTGATTCTGACCTTGAACATACAGATTGCGTTGACTATTGCAGATTAGAATAGCGACCGACCGGGTCTCCTGCATAAATACAGCGCAGACTGTATCAGAGGGACCGGTACCCGTGCCGGTGGGGGCATAAAATGCCCGCATCGCGCAGCGGTGCTGGCTGGCCATCATCGGGTAAACGTGCATTGTTTCCCTGGGTACTAACCATTCAGGAGGAGATATGGGTTTTTTTCGGTTGCCGGATCTGCTGGCAAAAGAGCGTACGATCGCCGGCGCGGGTTTCAACCGGTGGCTTGTGCCGCCTGCGGCACTGGCGATTCACTTGTGTATCGGCATGGCTTACGGCTTCTCGGTCTTCTGGAAGCCTTTGGGCAGTGCGTTACTGGGGCCGGACGGCGCGCCGCTACCCTCGTGCGCGGCAGGTGCCGCGAGCTTCGGAGATAAGCTGGCGGGTACCGCGCGTGCCCTGTTTGCTACCGATTGCAACTGGACCCAGTTTGATCTGGGTTGGATGTACACGCTCTTTTTTGTGGTGCTCGGATGCGCTGCAGCGATCTGGGGTGGCTGGCTTGAGCGCGCTGGTCCTCGCAAGGCCGGCTTCGTGTCGGCCGTGTGCTGGTGCGGTGGCTTGTTGATCTCGGCACTGGGCGTATACCAGCATCAGCTATGGCTGATGTGGCTGGGTTCAGGGCTGATCGGGGGCATCGGGCTGGGGCTAGGTTACATCTCGCCGGTGTCGACGTTGATCAAGTGGTTCCCCGACCGTCGTGGCATGGCCACCGGCATGGCCATCATGGGCTTTGGTGGCGGCGCGATGATTGGCTCGCCTTTATCGACCTTGCTGATGTCGAAATTTGCCACTCCGGGCGATCCTGGCGTGTGGCAAACCTTCGTGACGCTTGCGGCCATCTACGCGGTGTTCATGTTCGCTGGTGCCTTCAGCTACCGGGTCCCCGCCACGGGCTGGAAGCCCGCAGGCTGGGAACCACCTGAGCCCACAGCCGCGAAATCCATGATCGCGATGCACCATGTTCACCTGAAGAATGCGCACAAGACACCGCAATTCTGGTTGTTGTGGGTGATCCTTTGCATGAACGTATCTGCGGGTATCGGCATCATCGGTGCTGCATCACCGATGATGCAAGAGACCTTTGGGGGTGCCTTGATCGGTCAGCCTGACATTGGCTTTGCCGAGCTCAAGCAGAACCCGGATCTCTTGAAGGGCGCGGTGGCCATCGGCGCGGGATTTGTCGGGTTGATCTCACTGTTCAACATCGCGGGACGTTTCGTGTGGGCGTCGTCGTCCGACAAACTCGGCCGTCGCCCCACGTATCTGATTTTTTTCTTGCTGGGCATTGTCATGTACGTGCTCGCATCGGTGGCGGCAGGCTGGAAATCCTTGGCTATTTTCGTGGCGTGCTTCTGCGTGATCGCCTCGATGTATGGCGGAGGTTTTGCGACCATACCCGCGTACCTTGCCGACATGTTCGGCACCCAGTTCGTCGGTGCTATTCACGGGCGTTTGCTGACGGCATGGTCCACGGCGGGTATTCTTGGCCCGGTGGTGGTCAACTACATGCATGACATTCGCCTGGAGCAGCAAGTACCCTTCGATCAGATATACGGCCCCATCTTTTATGTGCTGGCTGCGATGCTCGTGGTTGGATTGTTGGCGAATCTGCTCGTCCGCCCGGTCGCGGATCATTACTTCATGTCCGATGCCGAGCTCGCCGAAGAGAAAAAGCTGGCCCACGAGAAGACGCTGGCTCAGACAAGCGGGCAAGCCAGCGATCAGGCCAAGGAATCGAACCCTGCGATTCCCGTTCTCGCGTGGATGGCGGTTGGCATCCCGCTTGCGTACGGCATCTGGGTAACTTTGCAAAAATCTGCGGTGCTGTTCAAATAACTAGCTCGCTGAAGCCCTCTCCAGATTGGTTTAGACTTCGCGGTCTGACCATCAGGAGAGGCAATGAGCATTACCGAAGAAGCAGTACGCGCGGCGTTGTCGGGCGTGATCGACCCTAACACCAACAAGGATATCGTCAGTAGCAAGTCGGCGAAGAACATCCAGATCAATGGCAATGATGTGGCGCTCGACATCGAGCTGGGCTATCCAGCGAAAAGTCAGATCGAGCCGATACGCAGCGCGGCAAGCGCGGCAATCAAATCGCTGCCGGGCGCTGGCAGGGTCAGTGTCAATGTGTTCTCCAAGATTGTCGCGCACTCCGTGCAACGCGGCGTGAAGCTGCTGCCCAATGTTCGTAACATCATCGCGGTGGCATCGGGCAAGGGCGGAGTAGGCAAGTCCACCACGGCCGCCAATCTGGCGCTGGCGCTAGCCGCAGAGGGCGCAACGGTGGGGCTGCTCGACGCGGACATTTACGGCCCGTCACAGCCGATGATGATGGGCGTGTCTGGCAAGCCGGAATCGCACGACGGAAAGACCATGGAGCCGCTGCAGGCACATGGACTGCAGATAGCCTCGATTGGTTTCATGATTGATCCTGATCAGCCCATGGTCTGGCGAGGCCCCATGGTCACGCAGGCGTTGCAGCAGCTGCTGGAGCTGACTAACTGGCGGGATCTGGATTATCTGGTGGTCGACATGCCCCCGGGAACTGGTGATATTCAGTTGACGCTGTCTCAGAAGGTGCCCGTGACGGGTGCCGTGATCGTGACGACGCCGCAGGACATCGCCCTGCTGGATGCGCGCAAAGGGTTGAAGATGTTCGAGAAGGTGGGTATTCCCATTCTCGGCATCGTCGAAAACATGAGTATGCATGTGTGCAGCCAATGCGGTCATGCCGAGGCTATTTTCGGTGAGGGGGGCGGCGAGAAAATGTGCGCTGATTTCGGTGTCGATTTTCTTGGCAAACTGCCTCTGGCCATGACCATTCGTGAGCAATCCGATTCCGGCAAGCCGCCCGTGGTTGCGGAGCCTGACGGCACGGTGGCACAGCTTTACAAACAGATTGCGCGCAAGGTGGCGGTCAGCGTAGCGGAGAAGGCCAAGGACATGTCGAGCAAATTTCCCTCGATTGTGGTCAAGAACGATTGATCCCGCGTCGGGCCCGTGGTCGCTCACGTCGACCGCCGGGTGCGCATCAGTGCAGCCGCGGAGGCTTGGGCGGTGGAGCACCATCCGGCTCGGCGCCGGCCTTGCGTTTGAGAGACCCTGCGGATGCGGTGTGTGCTTGCCGTGCCTGCACGCACCACTCCCTCGCATCCAAGACGTCTTGCGGCGTGAATGGGAACAAGAC
>JBEGNF010000044.1:0-18820 GCA_041182625.1 Pseudomonadota bacterium
GATCTGAACACACTGGAGGAGGAATCGAAGATGGTTTACATCACGTCGATAGAGCAACTGGCGATTGAGGAGGGCATGCAGAAGGGTATGCAGCAGGGCATGCAGAAGGGCATGCAGCAGGGGCGTCTCGACGGCAAAGCGCAGTTGTTCAGGCGATTGCTGCTCGCGCGTTTCGGTGATTTGCCAAGCTGGGCGAATGACCGGCTTTCTGGCGCAGACGAGCACACACTGGATGCGTGGACCGAAGCTGTATTGACGGCACAATCGTTGGATGCCTTACTCGGGGCACCTCGGCGTTGAATGGTGCAGGCATCAGCGTGGTCTCAACAAGGGGCCACTGATGCGCAGGGCTTACCTCGAGCACGACACGGAGAATCTGGATGGACTTGTGCAGGTTGATTAATTCCGTGCAAATCCCCACTAGGCGTATATGTTCTTGCGGATAATCACACCGCACAAAAACGGGCGGCTTTGCAAATAGATAAGTAGGATTGGTCGATACGGCCAACCATATTACTTAATTAATAATAATTATGGAGTAAAAAAAGACGACCATCGGGTCGCCCTTTTTTAAAAACTCTCGTGAGCAGCCAGGCACGAGGCTAGGCTGCCAGCTTTCCGAATTAACGGTTAGCGATGTACATGGTGATTTCGAAACCGAAGCGCAGATCGGTAGCAGCAGGGGTAGTCCAGTTCATAGTCATCTCCAATTGTTGATGTGTTTACATTATTGTCAGACCGGAGCCGGCCCGACGTAGTGGATAATGCCTTTACCGGAACCGCAGTACATCTGCGAAACGATGAATTGCATCTAATGATTTTCATGAACGGGCTGGCAGCGTGGGCATTGGCGCTGCTGCTATGATTCGCGCTCTCAGAGACCGCCCCGGCATTCGGGAAGCCCTTTCATGCTGCGGCGCACTATCCTGATGAATCATACTCCGACCATGGCTCCTGCCTCCGCGACGAAAGATACACCCCTCGGTCCTGCCGACGGTATGAGCCTGCGTCTAAAGATCAACCTGATCTTCTCAGTGCTGACGCTGATCGGGTTCTGTGTGCTGATCTATGTCGAAGTTGCGGCGACGCGCAACAGTGTGCGGGAGGAGATGGAAGCCTCTGGCCGAATCGCCACCCAGTTGTTGGGTCGGGTGGCTAATCTCTACGCGCGAGACAACCTTCATGAATTGGTGAACTTCCTGCGTGAGACTGGGCGGGTGCGCGCCAACGAGATTCGGCTCTACGATGAGTCAGGCGTTTTGCTGTACGAATCGCCGGCTTCGACCTACAAGGCGGGGCGCAACGCGCCCGCAATGTATGCCTCACTCGTTGCACCTCCGAGGAATGAGCGTGTTATCCGGTTACCGAATGCGAAGCTGGTGATTGAGACCAATCCTACGCGCGCCGTGCTGGATGGGTGGGATAACCTTCGCGACATTCTTTTCGCTCAGATCACTTTGTTTTTGCTGGCAGACTTGCTGATTTTCTGGGTAGTCGGCCGGTGGCTGGCGCCACTAGAGCGCATCCGCAGCGGCTTGCGCGACATCGAGCACGGCGGTCACAAGGTGAGACTACCGCCATTACCGGGCAAGGAAGCGGAAGAGATGGGGCGCGCATTCAACCGGATGGCCCAGGCCGTCGAGGAAAATATCCAGGTGCGCCAGGCGAGCGCCGAGGCGCAGGCGCGGCTGGACGCGCAGCGCGACTTCACCAAGCTGCTGCACGCGCGCATTGAGGAGGAGCGCGCTGCACTGGCGCGCGAACTGCACGATGAACTGGGCCAGTCGCTAACGGCAATTCGAAGCATCTCCAAATCGCTGATCCAGCATCCCGAGGTGGCCGGTGGGCCGATCGAGCGTCATGCAAAGATGCTGTTCGATACCGCCGGCATGATGTCCGATGCGATGCACAGAATGATTCCGCGACTGCGGCCAATCAAGCTAGAAGGAATGGGACTGGTCGATGCAGTTCGCGACCTGCTTACCGATAGCCAGCAGAACCATCCGGGCCTGCGTTTCGAGCTCAACGTCAGCGGCGCCATACCGGTGCTGGACGATGAGCTGGAACTTTCTGCTTACCGTATAGTGCAGGAAGCTGTCACCAATGTGATCCGTCATGCACAAGCCAGCCGCGCTCAGGTGACGATCGCGGACGAATCCGGGCAGCTGAGGCTTTGCGTCTCCGATAATGGCCGTGGCGCTGACACCCTGCGACGAGAGGGGCACTACGGTATTCGCGGCATGCAGGAACGAGTGGAGTCTCATGGTGGCAGCATACGCTTCGAGGCCTCGGCCGAGGGTGGGCTGGAAGTCAGCGTCCTCCTGCCCCTGAGAGCGCGCGACATAGATAACAAAGAAAATAGCGAAGAATGAAAAAAACGATCAACGTCATGCTGGTAGACGATCATGCGGTAGTTCGCTACGGTTTTCGCATGCTGCTGGATGCGACAGATGATATTCGCGTCGTGGCTGAAGCCGACTCGGCCGAAGCTGCTTATCAGCAGATACCCTCGGCAAAGCCCGATGTGATCGTGATGGATATCTCCCTTGGCGGCACGATGGGCGTCGAGGCCACGCGCCGCATCGTTGCGCGCGACAAGATGGCGCGTGTCCTGGGGCTGTCGTCCCATGAAGATCCGAGCTATGTGCGCTACATGCTCAAGGCGGGGGCACTTGGCTATCTGTCCAAGCGCAGCGCACCGGACGAACTGATGCATGCAATACGCCAGGTGGCCGAGGGCCGCATGTACATCGACAGTCAGCTGTCCCAGCGCATGGCACTCGAAGAATTCAATGGCGAGAAAAGTCCTATCGAAGTGCTTTCCGAGCGGGAGTTCGGCGTGTTCATCCAACTCGCCAAGGGAGCTTCGGTGAACCAGATCGCCGATATGCTGAACATCTCTCCGCGTACGGTGGGTACGCACCTCTACAACGTCAAGCAGAAATTAGGCGTGGCGAATCAGGCCGAGCTGGCGTTGATCGCAGTGCGCCACGGACTCATCGAGTTGTAGCTCGGTTGCAACTGCGTTTTACTCCGAAGAAACAAAACCTGTGATCGCTTGGTGACGAGCGTGTTTACTTTTGTAAATCCTCAATACCGATAAAACCGATGTTTGTACATTGTCTTCACAGAGGCGCATTGCCTCGGATGAAAGGGAGACAATATGCGAAACGTGATCCGGCAATCTACCGTGTTGCTCAGTTGGCGAATCGTCCTGTCGGCGCTGTGGGGCGTCTGCCTGCTGGTGATGTCAACTGTCTCGCAGGCCCAATCGGCACTCGACTGGAGTGTCACGATTTCCTCTGGTATGCCGCCACCCCCCGTCTTGCGCTACGAACCCATGCCAGTTGCCCGGCCGGGACACCTATGGGTACAGGGATTTTGGGACTGGAATGGCGTGGCTTATGTGTGGGTACCCGGTCGTTGGATTATTGCTCGCGCGGGTTATAGCTACGTTCAGCCAGCATGGCGCGAGGGACCGCATGGCTGGGATCTGCGACGTGGCGGCTGGCATCGCAGCGGGCCAGACTTTGATGATCGCTCTTCGGGGCGTGGAGCGGGACACTGTCCGCCGGGGCATCGCCGAAAAGGGGAGTGCTGAGTCAGTCATGGCTTAGCGTGGCAGGTGCTGATGTCAGCATGCTTGACGGGACCAGTCTCGGTAAGCTCGTGGATGGTCGTAAAAAATAGCCCTGTCCCTTTGATACACCTGGCTCCAACAGGGCTGTCACCTCGGCCACCGAGTATGTCGATGGGTGAGCAATAACAGACACTCGTTCAGTGCAAGTGATGCGATAAGTGCTGTTTCAGATAAGCTCGTATCTGCGGCGCTTGAAACCCCGTGATATCGGTGGCCAGTTGCCGGCGCAGCTTATGTTCAACGCCTTTGCCTAGCTGCCTGCGCAGCAAGCCCAGGAATTCGGGTGGCGCTATCATCACCAGCGATACGAAACGCTGTTCACGGTTCGCGTTTTCAATGTAAGCCATGATCTCTCGCGAAAAGCGGTCAGCGCTATGCACTTCCCGCGTGAGCTTTGGCTCGGCCGTGTGCGCCTGGTCGCGTTCGCCTTTGCCGTAGAACCGGCCTTTTGCATCATGTCGGAGTTCGGCATCACTCTGCCTGCCTTCAGGATTCAGCAGGTCATCTATCTCGACCAGCTCATCCAGCTGACCATCAGTCTCGAAAATTCTTGCGCGACTTTTATCCGCGATGACTACCCATTGCCTTGTCATGAAGACTCCTGTGGTGCTTTGGTTCACCGAGTAGCGTCAAATGGCAGATCCTGAATCATGCGCATTAGACGCCTGATGTGTACCCGCAGTTCAGGAAAGCTGGGTTAACGATTTCTCCGGTATCATGTCCCTGTGTCAATATGCCGGACTCATCGGACAGACTTGACACCAGTTTCCATAATCAATAACAACAACAGGGGGACAGAGGAATGCACTATCGCGAGGCCGTCACCATCGCAGACTTGCGCCACATTGCCAGAAAAAAGCTGCCCAGATCAGTATTCGGTTTCGTTGACGGCGCGGCATTTGACGAGCGTACCCTGCGCGACAACGAAGGTGATTTTTCCCGTATCCGCTTCGCCCCGCGTTTCATGGTCGATGTCGGCCAGCGCTCACAATCGGTTACGGTGCTCGGGCACAAATACAGTTCGCCGATGATCCTTGGTCCCACTGGGCTGGCCGGTATCTTTTGGCCGCATGGTGATCTGGAGATCGCGCGGGCTTGCGAGGCACTAGGTGTGGGCTTTTGCCAATCAACGAATTCCAATGCCAGTATTGAGCAGGTGGCGCAGGCGAATGGTAATTTCTGGTTCCAGCTTTACATTCAGCGAGACCGGGGTTTTTCCAGCGCGCTGATGCAGCGCGCCTGGGAGGCTGGCGCGCGCGTGCTGGTGCTGACGGTGGACTTGCCGATTCCCGGTCCGCGTGAGCGAGACGTGCGGAATGGCTTCATGGTGCCGCCGCGAATCGGGCTTGATAATGTGTTCGACTATGCGAGCAAGCTCGGCTGGTTGTGGCGGCTGGCAACTGGCCCGCGCTTCACCCTGGGCAATTTCGATGCATCGGGGCAGGCACCACGAAAGATGACGACGCTGGCGCAGTATGTAGCCTCTCAGTTTGATCCCTCCGTCACATGGAAAGATCTCGACTGGATACGCAGCGAGTGGCAAGGTCAGCTAGCCATCAAAGGCATCTTGCGCCCGGACGATGCCGTGCGTGCCCAACAGCACGGCGCCGATGCCGTGATCGTATCCAATCATGGCGGACGGCAGCTCGATGGTTCACCTTCGGCGATTGCTGCCTTGCCAGCCATTGCCGATGCTTTGGGCGGCAAGACGACCGTGCTGATGGACGGTGGTATTCGTCGCGGCGGCGACATCGTTAAAGCGCTGGCGCTGGGCGCGAGTGCCTGTCTGGTCGGACGCGCCGGCCTCTATGGGCTAGCCAGCGGCGGTCGTCCGGGGGTGGAGCGTGCGATCAACCTGCTGCAAAAAGAGATCGATATCACGCAGGCCCTGCTGGGCATACCTGAGCTCGCCACGATCGATCGCAGCGCACTGTTTCCCGAGCGCTGAGATTTCTGAAATCTCGAGAAAATTTCATGGTTTCCAGACATCCGCACGAGCAAGTCAGCGCCTGTCCAGCAACCGTGTTCGTTGTGCTACCAGCGCAATCATCAGACCCAGACCAGCCACCGCTCCCATCGCCGCTTGCATGCCCAGCACGTAAGCGACACTCCCGAGCAAGGGTGGCCCTATCAGCGTGCCAGCGTACGTCATCGTTGCAACGCCGGCCAGTGCGATCGGGCCGTCGCGACCGGCAGCGCTGAACACGAAGGGGAATATCAGCGACAAGCCAAGACCGGCCAATGCGAAACCGGCGAGTGCACATTGCGCTTCTGTAGCAAACACCGCAGAAAAAAGTCCTGCGGCTGCGACCAGCGCGCCGGCAAAGATCAGCTTGCGTGCACCGTGTGTCATCTTTAGTCGATCACCGAACAGCCGAGACAAGAGCATCATCGCTGAGAACGCAGTCAACGACAGAGGAGCAACTCCTGCCGAGACGCCAAAATGATCACGAAGAAAAATACCACTCCAATTCGCGATGCTGCCTTCCACGACCGAACCGAGAAAGCCTAGCGTACCCAGTAGCGCAAGCGGGCCTCGCGGTAGCACGAAGGATTGCTTTTCGATGTTCTTGCTGTTGTCAGCAGCCACGTAGGCATGACCAAGCTTCAGCAGCAGGGCCAGTGGCAGCGCCAGCGTCAGGAAATGCAGCGCTGGGGAGACGTCTAACCCGGCCATCACGCTGCCTATCGCAGCACCTACCAGTCCGCCCGCACAGGCGCAGGCGTGCAAGAGGGACATGGCGGAGCTGCCATTCATTTTTTCATGATGCGCGGCTACTGAATTCATGCCGACATCAAAGCTACTAGCGGAGATGCCTAGCATCAGCACAGCCAACATCAGCAGGGGTAACGTGGGTGCAAAGCCGATGCACAGCAGTACCATCAGCAAGACTGCGCCCGAGATCAGCATCGTGTGACGTCCACCAAGGCTAGCCATTAATCGCGAGGACACCGGAAATGACATCACCGCACCCAGCCCGCCGCATAGCAGTACGAGTGACAGCATGGGGTGGGATATCTGAACGCCCTCACGCAATGACGGTATACGACCTGCCCATGAGCCCATGACGACGCCAAACCAGGCGAACAGGCCGGGGAGCGCGAGGCGACGCAGCAGGGTGGAGGAAAGCTGGGTATTCGATGCGTGAGGTGCGAGCTCGGGTAAATTCAGTGTGGCGTGCAACGGGGGCATGGTCAGGACAAATGGTCAGAGGCAAAGGGAGAGTGTCAGGCGCTTACTTCACTGCAACTGCACCTGTGATGCCTGATCAATGGAAATAGTTTCTGCGCGTAAGAAAATTTTTCCTAACGACAGCGGTTGAGAGGCTTGTCGCTTTCCCCACGTGCTGCCTGTCAAATTCGACCTGGGAACCCCTTGAGCGAACTGGGCCGTCTCGAATACCAGGTGAGGCTTGCGAGTCTGAGCTGGTCAGCAATGTTGTCTGGTTGGGCGCAGAAATGGCGTGGAGTCCAAGACTTTTCTCTAGGTGCACCAGGCCTTCGTATACGAAGGCTGGCAGTGCCTGATGCTCCTCACGGAGCGACAGGGCGTATGCGCACTTGGGGAGAAGTCGCAGATCGTGGGGCGAGCCGGCATGCTGGCAGAGCTCGTCACGCTGTCCGCGGTGAGATGTCAGCCTTGGTCGTCAGTCAGTTTTCTTGCTGAGAAGAAAGCATGGGTGCAAAAGCATGCTTGCAATCATGTTTATTTGACCGCGCTCAAGCTCCGCCGCAGTCATCGATTTAGCCTGTGGGCAAACTTCAAAGAGAATCTGTTGAGACCTTGATCGAGGCCCACATGAAGCCCATCCATACGCACTATGACAATCTGAAAGTATCGCGTAATGCGCCGCCAGAAGTGATTCGTGCCGCCTTCAAGACCCTGAGCCAGAAATTTCATCCTGACCGGCATGGTGGCGATGCGCGCTCGACGCAGACCTTTCAGCTGATCACGGCGGCTTACGAGGTATTGTCTGATCCGCAGCGGCGCCGTCAGCATGATGAATGGATAGCCCGCACCGAGCGCAAGATGCAGCGCGAGGCGGTCACCGCTGCCGAAGCGCAGTCCCAACGGCCCTGGAATGGAAGGGAGCGCCGGCGCAAGCCCTGGCCGGAGATACGGACGACTGGCGCCGCAGCGGCCATCACTACGGCGGGACGACTCCGTGTGCCCGCGCGTGCACTGGCGCTGTGGATAGCGACGATACTGGTCACCGTAATGCTGCTGACGCTGGCGCCTAGCTGAAGCGGCATCGAATCATCCGTCGTCAGTTATAGTACGGGGCACGTGCAAAAACAGCCGGCGACACCGCGTCGGCGAGGAAGACTGGCGTGACCCAGCAGACCGAGGAGACCATCGTCAGGAACGCGCTCTTGCGCATGCGCCTGATCGATGCCGATGAATTCCCCCCGATTACTCCGCTTGCCGGTGGCGTATCCTCACTGATTGCCCGCGTGGACACCCGACGCGGCCCGCTGTGCGTGAAGCAGGCGCTCCCCGAGCTGAAGGTGGCAACGCACTGGAGCGCACCCCTCGAGCGCAGTCACGCCGAGATCGATTGGATAAGGCAGGTTGGTGAATGGCTGCCGGGCGCGGTGCCCGCGATACTCGGTGAGGACCGCGAATTGCATGCGTTCGCCATGAGCTGGCTTGAGCCTGCGCTGCATCCGGTATGGAAGCTGCAGCTGCGCGACGGCATCGCCCATCCGGCCTTCGCCGCGGAGGTGGCAAGTCAGCTGGCGGCCGTTCATACGGGCAGCGCTGATGATGATGTGCTTGCGAAGACCTTCGCGAATGATGAGAATTTTTTTCAGTTAAGGTTGGATCCGTATTTTGGCGAGGCAGCTCGCGTGCACGGCGACTGCGCGCCCATGCTCCGGCAGCTGATGGAGGACACCGCAAATAACCAGCGCGCGCTGGTACATGGCGATATCAGTCCGAAAAATTTGCTGGCGGGTCCCAAGGGCCCGGTGTTCCTTGATGCCGAGTGCGCATGGTATGGCGAGCCCGCCTTTGATGTTGCTTTCTGCTTGTGCCATCTGCTGGCCAAGTGCTTGTGGCGGCCCGAGTCAACAGCCGATTTTCTGGCTTGTTTCGACGCGTTTACTGATGCGTATCTGGCCGGCGTGCGCTGGGAAGACACTGCTGCACTGGAAGCGCGGGTCGCACGACTGCTCGCCGCGATTCTGCTCGCTCGAGTCGATGGCAAGTCACCTCTTGAATATCTGGACGAACGCGGCAAAGACGTGCAGCGACAGTTTGCGCTGGCGCGTGTACGCGCACCGGTCAGTCGTCTGGCGGCAATCCGCAATGACTGGCAAATCACACTCGAACATTCACTTTCATCAAAATCCTCATGAGTACTCAACTCCGCAAGCTGCATGCGCGCCGCATCTGGGATTCGCGTGGTCGTCCTACCGTTGAAGTCGATGTCATTCTTGACGATGGAACGCTGGGCCGTGGCGTTGCTCCCGCTGGCGCATCGACCGGCACCCATGAGGCCGTCGAGCTGCGTGATGGGGGCCGCGAGCAGGGGGGCTATGGTGTAGCAAAGGCTGTTGCCAATGTAAACCGGGAGATCGCAGCGGCGCTGACCGGGAAAGATGCAATGGACCAGCGTGCGATCGATGATGCACTGATCGCTTTAGATGGCACTCCCAATAAATCTCGGCTGGGCGGCAACGCACTCATCGCCACGTCGATGGCGGTGCTGCAGGCGGCGGCCAATGCGCGGCGCCTGCCTTTGTGGAAGCATCTCGCTGGCGATGCACAGGTCATGCTGCCGTTGCCCGAGATACAGATCTTTGGCGGTGGCGCGCATGCAGGACGCCGTATCGATATCCAAGATCTGCTGGTGATGCCGGTCGGCGCGCACAGCATGGATGAAGCGCTGGCGATGGTAGCGAATGTCTATCGTGCCGCAGGCGAGCTGATGGCCGACAACGGACGTCGCGCAGGCGTTGCAGATGAGGGCGGCTGGTGGCCCGATTTTTCCAGTAATGAAGAAGCGCTGCAGATGCTCACGCGCTCGATCGAGACAGCGGGCTACCGGAATGGCGAGGTGATGATCTCGCTCGACATTGCGGCTTCTGAATTCGGCAGCGGCGGCATATACCGACCCGGGCTTGAGGGCAGAGCATATCAGCGTGAGGAATGGATCGCAGTGCTGCTCGACTGGGTGGCGAAATATCCTATTCTCTCCATTGAAGATCCGGTGGCAGAGGACGACACCGAAGGCATGATCACCTTCACGCAAGCCGCTGGTGCGAAGGTGCAAGTGATCGGTGATGATTATCTGGTGACTAACGCTGCGCGTGTGCGGGAGGCTTCCGCAAACAAAGCCTGCAATGCAGTGCTGATCAAGCCGAATCAGGCAGGTACAATCAGCGAGACATTGGATGCTCTGCAGGCAGCCAAGGCCTGCGGTCTTTCAACCATCGTCTCTGCGCGCTCGGGCGAATCGGAAGATGTGATGATCTCGCACCTGTCCGTTGGATGGCATGCAGGTCAGCTGAAGGTCGGTTCATTTGCCCGTAGCGAGCGCATGGCAAAGTGGAATGAGCTGCTGCGGATTGAAGAATCACTAGGTGGCGCGGCTCAGTATGCGGGGCGGGGCGCCCTGCCGGTGTAGGCCGCACAGTCGCAGACGTTGCGCTCTCGGCTTGCGCAGAAACGATGACTAAAAGGCTGTTGTATCTGCCATGGTCATTCAAGCGAAGGCCGGAATCCAGAGTCTTTCAAACGGCAAGAATATTCAAATCACCTGGAATCCACCGGACTGCACATTCTCATCCAGTGGATACACAGGCCGTCGAATATTCTTGAAGGGGAACAGCGCATAGTTGGAGCTGGTCGGTCCGCCCTGATCAGCATCGCACTCCACCAACGCCTTGGCCATCGCGCCAAACACGGGGCGCGCATACATCCGTGACTTCAGCAGCAGGTAGTCATAGCGTGCGGGATCCAGCCCCACGCAGTCGAAGATGCCGATGTCATAAGGCTCCATCCGGCGCTCGCTGATGACGATCAGCGCATCGATGGTATCGAATAGCACGGTGCGTCCCATGCTGACTCTCGCGCCCGTATAGATGGGGCCCCTGACCGTGAATTCGCCATCGCTTTTTGCACGTACTACACCGATCAGGCGCACCGGTTTTTTCGTGATGCCCTGCTGAGCGAGCGGTATGTGATTACCGATATCAGCGCCGACCACATCGGTTGGCCGCATTTTCCATAGCCGCTGCACTGCCTGTGGATCACAGATCGGGCCGACGATGATGGGTGTCAGGTGCGCCTTGAGCGCGGCCTGCAGCACATCCATCGTGTCGCAGGTGCCGCCGGACATCACGTTGTCGCTGTGATCGAGCAAGAGCACGGGGCCCTTGCCGGGCTCGGCCTGCAAGGCCTTCGCTCTCGCGATCGATTCGTTCAGCGGTTCGCTGCGATAGACGAAGCCATCGCGCTCGCGCCAGATCTGCTGCGCAATGTCGTTCGCCACATCGTCTGCCAGTGTCTTGTCATTGTCGGTGACCACGATCACTGACATGCCTGCATGTTCGAAGTCGGCCAGTGAGAATCCGGCCATGACGGAGACAGCCAGTACGCCAGGCTCCTTCTCTGCTCGACGCGCAGCGTCCACCGCATGCTTCATCGCGCCTTCATGTGTATTGCTGCGCAGGGTGTGCGAGAGTAACGGCAGCTGCTTGAAGCGCGTGATCGGGCGCGTCTTGCCAGCAAGCCAGTCCATCATCAAGCGTCCGGCATGCTCGCCCGTCTCGGCCATATCAATATGTGGATAGGTCTTGAAGCTGACGATGATGTCGGCGTTCTCGACCATCGCGGGTGTTACATTGCCGTGCAGGTCGAGCGCGACGGCGATCGGTATGTCGGGCGCGATCGCGCGTATAGCTTTGAGCAATTCGCCTTCGCCATCAGCAGCATTTTCTGCAACGAGTGCGCCATGCAGGTCGAGCAGAATCGCATCGGGTTCCTCTCGCACGCCCTCAAGGAGGGTGTCGACCAGATGAGTATAAGCGTCGGCGTCGACGGTGCCGCTGGGATTGGCCGTTGCGGAAACGGGCGTGATCAGCGTTGCATTGGGCTGGGCTTCAGCGATGCGAATAAAGGCACCCATCGCAGTGCGTGCGTTACGCTGCTCATTCAGCGCATCGTCACCATAGGTTGGCTCGAAATCCGCGAGCGCCGTGGCGACCGGCGAAAAGGTATTGGTCTCGTGATTGAAGCGGGCAATCAGGAATTTCATCGGCGAGTGCTTATGCAGTGCAGCGCGGACCATCCGCGCTACTCAAGCGCTCGGCAGCACTGCCCTCATACCGGCTGGCGCAGCGAGCGCTTCATTATTTTACCGTTCGCGTTTCTGGGCAGGGGTTTGTCGGTGAAGTGCACCTGTTCGGGAACTTTGTAATCTGCAAGGCGTGCTGCACAGTGGGAGCGCACGGCCTCCGTGTCAATCGTTGTTGCAGGCGCGTTTGGTGCATACAGATAAGCATGCACGCGTTCACCGAGCACGGGGCAGGGGTGGCCGACCACCGCCGCCTCGACCACTCCTGGCAAGGCCATCAACGCATTCTCTACTTCGACCGAATAAATCTTGAAGCCGCCGCGATTGATCATGTCCTTGATGCGATCGAAGATGCGCACCAGTCCTTGCTCATCCTTTGATCCCAGATCACCGGAACGCCAGCAGCCCTCGGCAAAACCTCTCGCCGTCGCCTCGGGATTGTCCCAGTAACCGGGCACGACCATGGCGCCACCGATCCAGAGCTCACCCGATTCACCAGGCGCGACTTCGTTACCCTCATCGGTCATCACGCGGATTGTTGCGCAGGGCAGGGTAATGCCGACACTATCGTTATGTATCGCCGACAGACCCAGTGGCATCACCGTCGCTGGCGAGGTCGTCTCGGTCGAGCCATAGCAATTGACCAGCGTCAGGCCCGGCACTGCGGTGGCCAGCGCTTGTACGGTTGGTACCGGCATCGGTGCACCGCCAAAGCCGCCGACACGCCACGTAGACAGATCGAGCTGGGTGAAGCTTTCTTGCATCAGGCACAGCTGATACATCGCCGGCACCATCAGCGAGAAGCTGATGCGCTCTTTCGCGATCAGCGGCACAAAGTCCGCCGCTTTGAATTCCGCAATAATGATCAACGTACCCTTGACATGCACCATCTCGGCGATCAGCGCGATCAGACCGGTCACATGGCTGGCTGGTACTGCGAGCGCGCCGCGGTCGTCCTTGCCGAGCTTCATCGCCACCTCATAGTGAATCACCGAGTGCGCGATGTTCAGGTGCGTGAGCATCGCGCCCTTGGGATTGCCGGTCGTGCCTGAGGTGTACAGGATGCAGGCGCAGTCTTCTTCGTCGACCTTCGCAACGGTGATCTCGGCGCCCTCGAGCGCGGACAGTGCTTCGCCATGACTGACAGCAGCGCCGGTGCAGACGCGTACGCGCACGCCGGGTGAGGTGGCCGCATCGGGAATACGATCGGCCAGGTTTTCATCGAACACGATACCGACCGCACCGCACTGGTTGACGATGTACGCCAGCCCCGGCCCTTGCTCGCGAGTGCCAACGGGTACCGAGATTGCGCCCAGCTTCTGCAATGCGAACAGCACGAACACAAACTCCGGGCGGTTCGAGATAAACATCACCACACGTTCGCCCTGTCGGATCCCTCGCGCCGCGAGGCCGCGCGCGATGCGATCCACTTCAGCTGCTGCTTGCGCGTATGTCCAGCGCTGGCCGTTGAAGCTGAGTGCTTCATGATCTGGGCGCTGCCTTGCTGCGTCTTCCCACATCGCATAGAACGAAGGTGGTCGCTTCACAAAGCAGGGGAACTGCCTGCCGTTGAAATGCGTTTCAATACGCATCTCGGGCAAGGTCACATGGTCTTTCCAGGCAATCATGGTGGGTGATAGATGACGACTATTGTTGTGATGGGACGTTCGCACCACGCTCGATCACGACCTCGGCATCCAGCAGGTTCTTCGAGTGGTTCAGCTCGGATTGCGCGATCAGCACCGAGATCGAGCCGCCATGCAAACCGGAGATCACTTCGGAGAGCCGCGCCGACAAGGCCGGTGCGACACCCTCGAAGGGTTCATCGAGTAGCAACAGCTTCTGTCCTATGGTCAGTGCACGGGCGAGTGCTACCAGCTTCTGCTGACCGCCCGAGAGTAGTAACGCGCGGCGTTCGCGCATTTCTTTCAGTTCAGGTAGCACGTGATACACGAATTCCAGTCTCGGCGCAGTGTCGGCGATTTTCATCGCCCACAATGGCACGAGGATGTTCTCTTCCACGGTCAGCTCGGGCACGAGGCCGCGATCTTCGGGCATGTAGCCAATACCCAGCGCAGCGCGCGCATGACGCGGCAGTGCGGCAAGGTCTTGTCCTTCAAAGCGGATACTGCCGGATGAGAGTGGCAGATGGCCCATGATGGAGCGCAGGGTGGTGGATTTGCCGGCACCGTTGCGGCCGATCAGGCCGACCATGCTGCCTGCGCTCATCTGAAGCGATAGTCCGCGCAGCACCTGTACCGACTGGATGGAGACGTCGATGTTTTCGATCTTAAGCATGTTCTTTCCTGTCCGCGAGAGTGCCGGTCACATAGCGCTGCACATCGGCAGAGGCCAGCGCGACATCAGGCGTGTCATCAGCGATCACTCGGCCACTGTAGAAAGCAATCACACGATCAGCGTAGCGGCCGACGATATCCATATCGTGCTCAACGAACAGCACGGTCACGGCTTCCTGTGACAGCGCGCGCATCACGGTGTCCATCATCGGGAATTTTTCATCGGTCGACACACCGGAGGTTGGCTCATCGAGCAGCAGTACTTTAGGTTGACGGGTTAACGCCATCGCGATATCGAGCAGCTTGCGCACGCCGCCAGGTAACTCGCCCACCGTACGGTGCGTGTGCGCGGACAGCTCGAACCGTTCCAGTAGTTCCGCCGCACGTTCCTGCGCCGCCGGATTACGCGCCGGTTTCAGGAACGACAGACCGCCGGCCTGCGAAGCAATCGCGACCAGCATGTTGTCGAACACGGTCATTTCCTTGAACAGCTGCGGAATCTGGAATGAGCGCGCGACACCCATGCGGGCAATGCTGCGCGGCTCCAGTCCGGCGATGTTCTCGCCATGCAGCAGGATCTGTCCCTCGTCCGGCTTGATATAGCCGGTGATCATGTTCACGAACGTGGTCTTGCCTGCGCCATTGCTGCCGATCAGGCTGACCTTTTGTCCGGTTGGAACATCGATATTGATGTCGGAAGCGGCAACAACGGCGCCGAAGCGCTTTTGTATGCCGCGTGCCGAGATAGCGTAATCGTTGGTACTCATGCCTGTTCTCCCTTGCGACGCTTGGTTTCCCACAGCGAGCCGATGCCGCGCGGAAGGAACCGGATCACGGCCAGCAAGAAGAGTCCGAGTGACAGCTGCCAGCTGTTGGGAAAATAAGCGCTCGAGAAAGAGCGCACAATCTCCAGCACCGTTGATGCAATGAAGGCTGCCAGCACACTGTGATGGCCGGCGAGAATCGACACGAACACAAAATCACCCGAGGTGGTCCAGAAGCTGAACTCGGGCTCGACATGACCAAGCGCCATTACCGCGAGCGCGCCGCCCATGCCGCCGGTGAATGCAGCGATCAGGTAGTTGGCAGCGATCAGGTTCTGCACCGAGCTGCCCAGATATTCGACGCGGATCTCGTTGTCGCGCGAGGCCAGTGCTACCAGTCCACGAGTGGAGTCAAAGTAGATGCGCATGCCGATGCCAACGATACCCGCGAGCGTGACAGTCACCGCAAAGCTGGCATAGCTGCTCCAGTTGTCCGCAGGACGCAGGCCGAACACGGTGGCCCGGCCCATGTTGAAACCGTCCGAGCCGCCGAGCGTCTGCGACTTGACCAGCAAGCCATACAGCACCATGGACAGTGCCAGTGACAGCATCGCAAAAAAGATGCCGCGATAACGGGCGATCAGGAACGCAAAGGGCAGGGCGACGAGGAAGGCCAGCAAGCCGCCGCCGACCGCCAGCACGATGGCATCGGTGATGCCGAGATTACCGAACGAGAGTGCCGCGGTGTAGCCGCCCACAGCGAATACCAGACCCTGACCGAAGGACACGACGCCCGTGCGCATCAGCGAGACGATACCCAGCGATACCAAACCATTGGCTGCGGACATCGTGATCAGGAAGGTCAGCCATTTCGGCATCGCGGTGCCAGCGATGAGCAGCAAAGCGATGATGATCACGCCCGCCACCACCGAGCGCTGGGGAGAGGAAGAAGAGGTCATGGGGTTCATCTCAGATCTTCCTCGCCTGTATGCGCTGGAACAGACCTTCGGGCCGGAACATCAGCACGACAGCCATCACCACGTAAATCGAGAACAGTTCGGCAACGGGCCAGATGTGCACGGCGGCAGAGCGGGCGACGCCGACAATCAACGCGCCGATCGCGGCGCCCGGAATGCTGCCAAGGCCACCGATGATCACCACTGCGAACGACACAATCACGACAGCGACCGAGACGCCCGGCTGCACCGAGATCATCGGCGCGGTCAGCGCACCCCCCAGCGATGCAAGGAAAATACCGGTCGCAAACGCCAGCGTGTAGATGCGCGAGACATTGATGCCCATGCTGGAAGCGACTTCTTCGCTGTGGATCACGGCCAGCACGATCTTGCCGATGCGGGTGCGGTTCAAGCCCCACCAGACGACATAGCCGACGACAGCGGCCACCAGTACCAGCATGAAGTCATAGCCAACATAGGATTGCGGTCCTACATCGATCGTTCCGAATAACATGTAGGGTTCGGACACGTACAGCGGGTTGACGCCCCAGATTAGTTTGGTGGCGTCTTCCATGATCAGAAAGAGTGCGAAGGTGACCAGCACCAGAAGCACTTCATCGCGTCCATAGAACACGCGCAAGAGTCCGCGCTCGCACAGCGGCGCGACCAGCGCAGCAACTGACACCGCTGCGAGCAGCATCGCCACCAGCGACAGCTCCGGCGCGAGCTTCATGCTGGCGAACCAGCCCACCAGCGTGGCAGCAGCATACGCACCGAGTGCATAAAAACTGCCATGCGCGACGTTCAGGATTTTCAGCACGCCAAAGACCAAAGTCAGGCCCAGTGCAACGATGAACAGCCAAGACGCATAGGTCAGGCCATCGATCAGGATGGTAAAGATGAGATTCATGGGAGACTTTTTCTAATACGTATGATGGGTGTTTCGCATCGCGTCTGACGCTCGCGCTCTTGGCGGCGTGTCGTCCTCGGTGTTGCGGAGGAGGTTCTGCAAAGGAGGCTGGCGCTCCGGGGCCAGCCTCCTCGCAGATCAGGCTTCAGCGTTGAGCTGAAACTTTATTTCACGGTCAGTCACATTTCGCGCCGGGGAAGCCGGCCTTCATCCAGTCTTCTGCCTTGGTGTTCGCCGGTGGGTTCACGCACTCCGCCGAGAAGCGTTGGATGTCTTCGATCATGACCATCTTCTTGGCGGCATCCCACTTGGTCTTGCCAATCGCAGTCGGCTGAATCGCCTGCTGGCCATTGGCGAGCGCCATCTTGACCTTGCCGGCCGGCGCATCCCATTCCGAGCCACGCAGCGCTGCTGCGATCTGCTCATTGCTGGGCTTCTTGCCGCCGTTGGCTGCCATTGCTTTTTCAACGGCCAGCTTCACGCCGAGCAGTGCCTGCGCCATACGGTACGGAGCCTGTACTGGATAGACGCCCCACTGGTTCTGGTACGCAGCCCACCACCAGTCATTCAGCGGAGACTTCGGTGCGAGCAGACCATTAGCGCCGCGAGCGCCGAGGATGGTGCCATCAGGCATTTTGTCACCCAGTGGTACGAGCACATGGTCAGCAGCGGTCAGCACGACCTGAGTTTTCTTGAACAGTCCGCGCGGGCCGGCCTGCAGCACAAAGGCTTGCAGATCGCCGCCCCACAGGCTGGAGTGCAGCACATCCGCAGGCTGCGACATCAGCTGCGAGATCTCGGTGCCGTACTGACCGGCGCCGAACTTTGGACGCTGATCTGCCTGAGGCTTCGCGCCGGGGTAGAGATTGTTCATCGACAGCAGGAAGTCCTTGATCGAATCATGGCCCCATGCATAGTCCTGGTTGATCAGGTTGATGGTGTTGACTTTGTAGCCTTTGCCTTTGAGGTAGCGCGCGGCGGCGACGTTGTCCATCGCACCGTGCGATGCTGTGCGGAACACGTATTTGTAGCTGGCTTCTTCAAAGATACGGGGCGAGCCGCAATCGTACAGGACGAGGAGGCGCTTCATTTCCTCAGCAACCGGCGAGACTGCGAGGCAGTCGCCTGAGCTCACATAGCCGATCACCATGTCCACGCCCTCGCGGTCGTACAGATTGCGCAGCTCGGTGACTTGCTTGGTCGCACCGCCGTTCTCATCGACATACACCGGTACGATGTTGAGGCCGCCAAAGCCCTTCTTGTTGTACGGAGCCGGCGCTTTGCCGGTATTGAACGCTTCGATCAGCGTCTTGGCGCCATTCACCGCAGGCACACCGAAGCTATCTGCTGCCTGACCCGACAGGAAGCTGACGATACCGATCTTGAAATCTTCTGCAGCGGCCTCGCTGGCGATGCCAAGCGCGAGCAGGCTGGCAGCGGACAGCGTCGTCAGTGTCTTCCACGCCGGTCGGCGTGCGGGGGTGTGCTTCATGGTCTCCTCCTGTTGGTTGTCATTGTGTGGGGAAGTAACGAGAGGTGGCAGCGCTGTCTTGTCAGCCAGCGATCCTGAGGGAATTCATGCGCAAGCAAGTCCTGCCAGGTTGCAATATTTCGTTCTGATACCGGATCATCCAATTTGTCAGATTGTCCAGTCAACCGATATCGATGTTGCGTTGCCATACAAAAAATCGCGCGCTGCGGTCGTTTCGCTTAACGCAAAGGCACGCTTATCGGAAGATGAAGCTCGCGTGCTTGATAGGCCGCTGCAAATCTTGGATCTCCCGGGAGTTCGGCGCGGTTCGTTGCAAACTGCGGCAGGGTACCGCGCAATTTCAGCGCATGCTGACTGTCAGGGTTCATGTGGCCACTGCGGAGCATGGATATTGCGCCGCAAAATACTCCTCACCGGCGGGAAAACCGGTCAGATGAAAACGCTCATTCGCTGGGGCT
>JBEGNF010000045.1:0-36677 GCA_041182625.1 Pseudomonadota bacterium
TTCCATCATGAAGGTGATCGCCGTTCGCACTACTGCTCTGTACTCATGATCAATCTCTTCGTCGGCAACGATCAGGCGAGTCGCCTGCTTCTGATCGAGTCTGGCAAACGCATCCAGCGCATCATGCAGCTGCTTTCCGGCTGAGGCGGCCATGACACGGACAATCTCTTCATGCGCAATGGGGACCAGGCCTCGCTGATGTATCGCGTGTGCCGCTCGCGCGATCTTGGTGGCCTCGTCGCCGATACGCTCGAGGTCGGTGATCACCTTGATCGTCGCCATCACGGTACGCAAATCATTCGCAGCAGGTTGCCGCTTGACGATCAAATGGGTACACGCATCATCAAGCGAAACTTCCATCTGATTGACTTCAATGTCTGCCGCGATGATTCGCTCGGCTTCTGCTGGATTGAGTGAGCGAAAGCAGTTCATCGCGTCGTAAAACTGCTTCTCTACCAAACCACCCATTTGCAGAACGCGAGAGCGTATGGCCTCAAGATCCAGCTCATACTGCTTGGAGGAATGTTCGGGCATGTTGGTCTCCTGGCTAAGAGGTCGGCAAGTCGTCTAGGATTGTGTTCCGGGACGATCAGCCGAAGCGGCCGGTAATGTAATCCTGGGTTTCTTTCTTGACAGGATTCAGGAAAATCTTGTCGGTCTCACCGAACTCCACCAGCTCACCCAGATACATGTAAGCCGTAAAATCCGAGCAGCGCGCCGCCTGCTGCATGTTGTGGGTGACGATGGTGATCGTGTAGTCTTCTTTGAGTTCGCTGATTAATTCTTCGATCTTCACGGTCGAGATCGGGTCAAGCGCCGACGTCGGTTCATCAAGCAGCAGCACGTCTGGCTTAACCGCTACGCAGCGCGCGATACACAGGCGCTGTTGCTGGCCGCCAGACAAGGACAGACCACTCTTGCTGAGCTTGTCCTTCACTTCGTTCCATAGCGCCGCCTTGTTCAGCGCCCATTCGACGCGCTCATCCATCTCACCCTTGGACAGGTTTTCATACAATCTGACACCAAATGCGATGTTTTCATAGATCGACATCGGGAACGGCGTGGGTTTCTGAAAGACCATGCCAATCTTTGCACGCAACACATTGACATCGACATCATGGTCGAGGATGTTCTTCCCCTTGTAGATGATCGAGCCCTCCGCGCGCTGACCTGGATACAGGTCGTACATGCGGTTCAAGGTACGCAACAGTGTCGATTTGCCGCATCCAGAAGGACCGATGAAGGCCGTGACCTTCTTGTCGAAGACATCAAGCTTGATTTGCTTGAGTCCTTGGAACGCACCATAGAAAAAGTTCAGGCCCTCGACCGCGATAGTCACAGGCACACTGCCCGACGCTACGCCAGCAGTTGTTTGGGTGCCGAAGGTCGCTGTCATCATGAGAGATCCTATCCGTTGTTTTTGCCGGAGCGCACCAGCGTGCGTGAAATCACGTTAAGCCCAAGAACACTGAAGGTGATCAGCAGCGCACCACCCCAGGCCAGCTCGCGCCAGTTATCGTACGGGCTCATCGCGAATTGAAAGATCACCACCGGCAAATTGGCCATTGGTGCATTCATATCAGCATTGAAAAACTGGTTGTTCAGTGCGGTGAACAGTAGCGGCGCGGTCTCGCCCGAGATACGCGCCACTGCCAGCAGCACGCCGGTCACCACACCGGCTTTCACGGCGCGCAGGCGCACCATCGTCGCCACTTTCCAGCGCGGCGCCCCGAGCGCGAATGCTGCTTCACGCAAGCTGTTGGGTACCAGCGCCAGCATGTTGTCGGTGGTGCGGACCACCACCGGTATGGCGATCAGCGAAATCGCAAAGCTGCCGGCCCAACCGGAAAAATGCTTGGTGTTGGCAACATAGATTGCATAAACAAACAAGCCGATGACGATTGACGGCGCTGAGAGCATGATGTCCGTCACGAAACGCGTCACCTGTGCGAAACGGCTTTGCTCGCCGTACTCGGCAAGGTAGACGCCAGCAAAAATGCCGATGGGTGTGCTGATCAGGGTTGCCACGCCGACCATCAGCAGGCTACCGACGATAGCGTTCATCAGACCACCGCCCTCGGTGCCGGGTGCCGGTGTCGTATGCGTGAACATATGCAGGTCCACTGCACCCAAGCCGTTGATGAGTAGCACAGCGAGTATCCACAATAGTGCCGACAGGCCAATGGCCATCGCGACTACCGATAACAATATGCCTGCGCGGTGCCAGAACAGTCGACGACGGTAGATTGGATTGTCCGACCGAAGAACGTGGGAGCTCATTATTTGGTGCCCTCGCGTTTAGTCAACTGGAGCAGCATCAGCTTGGCCGCCGCGAGCACAATGAAGGTAATCACAAACAAGATCAGTCCCAGCGCAAACAATGAGCTCATGTGCAAGCCGGCCTCGGCTTCGGCAAATTCATTCGCGAGTGTCGAGGCGATGCTGTTACCCGCGGCGAATAGTGACCATGAGAGCTTGTGTGCATTACCAATCACAAAGGTAATCGCCATCGTCTCGCCCAGCGCCCGGCCCAGACCCAGCATCACACCACCGACCACGCCCACCCGAGTGTAGGGCAGCACGATTTTTCGTACGACTTCCCAACGGGTGCAGCCCAGCGCATAAGCAGATTCTTTGAGCACCGATGGGCAAGTATCAAATACATCGCGCATTACCGAGGCGATGAAAGGAATGATCATCACTGAGAGGATGAGCCCGGCGGTCAGCATGCCAATCCCCATCATCGGGCCGCTAAAGAGTGCGCCAAGCACGGGCACCTCCCCAAGCGTGTTTTGCAGCAGGGGCTGGACATGGTCGGCGAACAGCGGCGCAAAGATGAACAAGCCCCACATGCCGTAAATAATACTGGGCACTCCGGCCAGCAATTCCACCGCGGTGCCCAGCGGGCGCTTGAGCCAGACAGGACAAATCTCGGTCAAAAACAGCGCGATGCCAAAACTGATAGGCACGGCAAACAATAGCGCGATCAGAGAGGTGATCAGGGTGCCGGCGATGGCGATCAGCGCGCCGTATTCTTCGTTCACCGGATCCCATTCGATGCGGGTGATAAAACCGGGACCAAAGTGCTCAAACGCCGGCCATGCGCCGAAGATCAGTGAGATCACGATCCCCATCAGGGTGGCCAACACCAGCGCGGCGAAGCTGAAGGTGAGCGCGTGGAAGAGCGAGTCCTGCCACTTGGCTGCACTGGCAGCGTGCGTCAGGCCGGGCTGCGCGGGATGCATGGCCGAACTGTTGGGAATGCTGGCGCTCATAGTCGGCAAAGCCTCGGCTCGGGTGGGCATCAGGGAAGTATTCACGCCGGCAATATATCCAGCGAATATGACAAGCAGGTTACAGCACTTGCCGGCCTGTCATAAATTTTAATATTGATAATTATTGACGGCGGGACCTTAACTGGCGAACCAGGTGAAGCCACAAGACTACCAGCCGGCGGGCGAGTGTGCCTTTGATGCGGATGGATTGCAGATCGCGCCCGACTTGCGGCGCCAGCCTGCCCGGAAGCGCGCTGACGAGAGCCACCACGGTGCGCCGTTATCGTCCCTTAATCCAGTGAAGGTCCAGCGCTGGGCGACATCGGCCCTCTACGGGCGGATGCGATCGCAATTTCAGGTGTTCCTGCGCGGGTAGCCTTGCGCCGTGATGCGCTGCCAGACTTTTTCTTTGTCGTCGTCCGACATGAATACCCATTCGGCAACCTCGACCACCGTGCGTCCGCATCCCCGGCATATATCGTCGAAGGTGGTGGAGCAGACAGCGACGCAAGGTGTATCGGGTCGTCCGGGAGAGGCATGGTCCATGGTCGGGAGGCAGGCAGCGAAAACAACGAGGAAAAAAAACACGGCGGCCCGAGAGCCGCCGAGCGTGTCAATCAGGGCGACAGTCAGACAATGCGCTGCGCGGGATCCAGCAGACAAGCGTCCGGGCTAGCTTCAAGCTGCGCCGATTCTTTTGCATGGCCAACCTTCATCTCGTCCGGCAACGGCACACCGTTCTTGACGGCGGTCATCTCAGCGAGGATGGAGATGGCGATCTCTGAGGGTGTCTTGCTGCCGATATAGATGCCGATCGGACCGTGCAATTTGTCGAGTTGCTCGGTCGTCAGGTCGAAGTCCAGCAGGCGTTCGCGGCGCTTGCGATCGTTCGAGCGCGAGCCGATTGCACCGACATAAAAAGCCTCGGATTTCAGCGCTTCCATCAGCGCGAGATCGTCAAGCTTAGGGTCATGCGTGAGTGCCACGACGGCGCTTCGGCTATCAAGCCTCATCTCCATCACGAGATCGTCTGGCATCGCGTGCACCACTTGCACGCCATCGACATGCCAGCCTTCACGATATTCTTCACGAGGATCGCACACGGTGACCGCGTAATCCATGCCGACCGCGATCTGCGCCAGGAAACGAGACAATTGTCCGGCGCCGATGATCAGCAGCCTCCAGCGCGGCCCGTGGATGGTCGTCATCGCAGTTTCAGAGACTTGCAGGCTCATGCCAGGTTTGGCCGGGCCGAGCGTAACCGCACCGCTTTGCAGATCAAGGCGACGCGATACCAGCTCGCCAGTGCCCAGTTGGGCGATCAGCTCAGGCACCATGCTCTGTGCAGATAGCGGCTCGATCACCAGCTGAATGGTGCCGCCACAGGGCAGACCGAAGCGATGCGCCTCATCGGCAGTGATGCCGTAGGTGACCACCTCGGGTTGGGTACGGTTCAATCCTTCGCGACGCGCGCGATCAATCAGATCATCTTCGATACAGCCGCCAGATACCGATCCGACCACATGCCCATCCTCGCAGATGCCCAGGGTCGCACCTTCCGGGCGCGGGCTCGATCCCCAGGTCTTGGTGATCGTAACGAGTTCGCATTGTTTGCCAGCGGCGAGCCAGTCGGCGCAGGTCTTGAGTACTTCCAGATCAATACTGTCCATAGCGACAAATTTTCACAGAAAAAAAAAGCTCCCCACCCTTTCGGGCAGGGAGCTTTTGATGCATTACTACATCAAGCGGACTTCAGGCCCTGTGCGAGCGGCATCGAGCGGATGCGCTTGCCAGAGGCTGCGAAGATCGCGTTGGCAACTGCGGGTCCGATCAGCGATGTCGAAGGCTCGCCCACACCGCCCGGCTTCTCGGAGCTGTCCACCAGCGTGATATCGATCACTGGCGACTGGTTCTGACGAATCGGGGGGAAGTCGTTGAAGTTCGACTGCTGAACGCGGCCATTCGCCACGGTGTTGTGGGTGTACAGAGCACCCGACAGACCGTAGATCACGCCCGACTCCAGCTGCTGACGAACGATCTCCGGGTTCACCATACGGCCCTGGTCGGAAGCGATCCAGACCTTGTGAACCTTGACGTTACCCTCGGAGACCGACACCTCGGCTACTTGCGCCATGTAGGTGCCGTAGCCTTCCATGATTGCAATGCCCAGACCGCGGCCCTTGGGCAGCTTGCGGCCCCAGCCAGCTTTCTCGGCAGCGATCTTCAGCACGTTGGCGATGCGCGGCTCGTTGCTCACCATGTCCATGCGGAACTGCAGCGGATCTTTGCCTGCAGCCAGCGCCAGCTCATCGATGAACGACTCGTTGGCGAAGCAGTTCATGGTGTGCGACACAGCGCGCAGGTAACCGACGCGGAAGCCGGTGTCATGAATGATCACGTCGTGCTGGGTGTTCGGCACGGCGTACAGCGGCACCGAAGCCTCGACCATGAACGGATCGAGCGTGTTCTTCGGCAGACCGAATGCACGCTGAGTGATCGACTGCGAGGTCAGCTGGAACTTCATGCCGACGACGTTGCCCGATGCGTCGAGGCCAGCCTCGAGGCGATTGAGGCCCATCGGACGATAGAAGTCGTGCTTCATGTCGTCTTCGCGGTTCCACAGCACCTTGACCGGACGGCCGACTGCCTTCGAGACCTGAACGGCTTGCGAGATGAAGTCGAGCTCGATACGACGGCCGAAGCCACCACCCAGGTAGGTGGTACGGACGGTGATGTTCTCAGGCTTGATGCCCAGAACAGCAGCCGCCGTGCCCTGCGCGCCTTGCTGGAACTGCGTCGGTCCGATCAGTTCGCACTTGTCGCCGCTCACGTTGGCGATCATGTTCATCGGCTCGAGCGGTTGGTGAGCCATCAGGCCGGTGGTGTAGCTGGCCTTGACAACTTTTTTAGCGCCAGCGATTGCGCCAGCAGCGTCACCGACGTCCGGACGAATCTTGATTGGCTTGATCTCTTTGTCGGCGGCCTTGATGGCAGCCCACATGCCTGCGGTCGACAGCGACGCGCCTGCGCCGTCATCCCACTGCACTTTCAGGCCCTTCTTGCGGGCGTTGAACGCGTGCCAGTAAGTGTCGGCCACCACAGCCACGCCATCGCTGATCTGCACGACATCGATAACGCCAGGCATGCTCTTGGCCTTGGCGCCGTCAAAGCTGACAGGCTTGCCACCGATGACCGGGGTCTGCTCGATGGAGGCGTAAACCATGCCGGGGAGCTTGGCGTCGATACCGAACTCAGCGGTGCCATTGACCTTCGCCGGGGTGTCCAGACGGTTCAGCGGTTTGCCGACGATACGGAACTGCGACGGGTCTTTCAGCTGAACGTCTTTTGGCACTGGCAGTGCGGAAGCCGCAGCGGCCAGCTCGCCGTAGGTAGCGCGCTTGCCACCGCCCGAGACGACGCCGTTAGCGGCGGTCAGGGAGGAAGCATCCACGCCCCACTTGGCAGCAGCTGCCTGGACCAGCATGGTGCGCACTTGAGCGCCGCCGACGCGCAGCTTTTCCCACGCGTCACGAATGGCGGTGGAACCACCGGTGATCTGTGCACCGAGCAGGCCGTTCACGTAAGCAGGATTCGCAGGTGCGGTCGCAACCTGGACGGAGTTCACGTCGACGTTCAGTTCCTCTGCGATAAGCATCGGCAGCGAGGTGTGAACGCCCTGGCCCATTTCGGACATGTGGGACAGCAGAGTGATGGTGTTGTCATCTGCAATGTGCACCCAGACGTTCGGGGTGTGCAGCGAGCCAGCGGCCTGTGCTTCTTGGCCACCGAAGCCCGGCACATACATGCTGAGCACGGCCACGCCAGATGCGGCTGCAGACGTTTTCAGAAAATCGCGACGATTCGTTGTCATTTTGTTTGTCTCCTCTACCTTAAGCGCGGCGCATTTCTGCAGCAGCGTCTTTGATCGCAGCACGAATGCGGTTATAGGTACCGCAGCGGCACAGATTTCCGCTCATCGCGTTGTCGATGTCAGCATCGCTCGGGTTCTTGTTCTTCGACAGCAGAGCTGCAGCGCTCATCAGCTGACCGGACTGGCAGTAGCCGCACTGAGGAACCTGGTGCTTGATCCAGGCCTTCTGCAGCGGGTGCGAGCTGTCTGCGGACAGCGATTCGACGGTGGCAACCTTCTTGCCAGCGACAGCCGATACCGGCGTCTGGCAGGAACGGATCGGCGTACCGTTCAGATGCACGGTGCACGCACCGCACAGTGCTGCGCCGCAGCCGAACTTGGTGCCGGTCAGGCCCACTTCATCGCGGATCACCCACAGCAGTGGGGTATCCGGCTCGGCCTGGACGGATACCGTCGAGCCGTTCAGATTAAAACTGATTGCCATGTTTTACTCTCCTCTTTTACTTGGTTTCACTGCAACTTGAGCCAATGATTACTTATCATTTCTTTGAAACAGGTTGGCATTGTGCTCATGCCTTACGTCGCTGATCTGCATTTTCCCGTAGGGTTGGAACTGCAGGGCGCGCTCATTCCGCGTCGGTATTAAATGCCTGAAAAGCGTTAACTTTTCAGGCTGAAAATTTACGCTTGTGTCTATATAGCACCGTTATTTCGCAAAATCAAGAAAGCCCATTTCTGCGGTTATTGGCACTTCATCAACATTATTCACATCGCAAAACATGCCTACATTTTTTTTGAATTTTTCACGCATGGTGCGTCGCAAAAATTCTTTCTTACATGATTGTGAAATTCACTTAAGCCTTTGTTATTTCAGGACTTGCCAAAAAATCATCTCCCTCAAGATATACACAAACGCAGCATGAAAAATAATTCGCGATCAAAAGCTTATGAGTCTTCAGCTTACGATGGTCTCATCAGTCCGCGTATCACCCTCCGTATCCACCCAGCTGATCACAATCTTGTCGCCGACTTTGCCGCCTTTGAACTTGAACGAAAAATAAGGATCTCGCGCAACCGACCCGCCAAAATTCACATGGAGCACGGGGCGGCCGTTGCAGGTGCCGCGCACCGTCTGGATAAAGTGCGGAAGGATCAAGCGGCCATCGGTACCCCATGACAAGCGGCTCAGCATCCGGTGCTTCATCAGCACCTTGACCTCGACGAACTCACCACTCTTGACAGCGCGAACGCGCATCGGCTCACCCAAGGCAGCCCCCTATCATCACGGTAATATCCCTGAGCGAATAGAACCATTTGCCACCGGAGCGCGCGACCGCGACGAGATTCGATGTTTCAGCCACCTTGATCCGGACGGCGTAAGAAGGGTCGTTATCCGGCATCACGTGGAAACCAACGCAGACAGGATTCGGATTCAGGTCCGCTAGCAATGCGATGAAATCCG
Organism: Pseudomonadota bacterium; assembly: GCA_041182625.1. Taxonomy (GTDB): domain Bacteria; phylum Pseudomonadota; class Gammaproteobacteria; order Burkholderiales; family Burkholderiaceae_D; genus Pernthalerella. The sequence goes on from JBEGNF010000045.1 coordinate 8,609, forward strand.
TGTTGGGAATCTTGCTCGTCAGCGTGACAGGAACATTGGTGCCGTTCTCCGCAAGCTCGGGTGCCTCGATGAGCAGTTCTCCAGGTTTGGCGAGGAACAACCCAGGCACTTTGCCCCGCTCGACTACCGTGCGCGGCGTATTCGGGGTAGTGGTGTCCCCATTCATGGCGATCACGAAGGCTTCAAGGCTCTTGGCGGAGTACACCGCACCGTTCCAGTCAGAGCCCCAAGGAATGTTGTCGGCGGAGCGGGTGATACCAGCATCGTCCGCATCATCCTCGGCAAACACATCCGACGGCTTCAGCAGCCCGGCGCCAAATGCGAGCGCAAGCGCAGAGGCAATGCGCATGGCGTCACGCCGGCTGTGTTCCACGTCTTGTCTCCCTGAATATTTTTTTGTATCGGAATCGAGGCCGCATTGTGCCACCTAAATCGCCATGACGCAGGCACGCTTACTTGCGGCCGGCGGTATCCACGCCGCGCACCGGACCCCAGGCGCGATTCTGATCGGCGAGGTTGCCGTTCAGCCCTCTGCCTGAGGGCGGCAGAACGACGAGCGAGGCCTCATCCACCTTGCATCCGCTCATGCATGCCTCGCTGAGCACATCCGGTTTGCCGTTGACATCGCGCATGCCGTGGTTCAGCGTCATACCGGCTCGGTTGGGCATTTTGCCCTGCACATCGCGAATTGTTTTGTCGGTCAGCGTGAAATCTGCGGGCACGATGTCCGCGAGATTCAGGATATAAGCGGTCGCTGAATAGACCTCATTCACCGAGAGGCTCTTGGGCGCATCGAAGGGCATCGCGCGGCGAATGTAATCCCACAAGGTCGATACCGTGGCCAGTTTCATCATCGTGGTTTTCGCATTCTCGGTTGCAGCGATGAGCCCGGCGGCCCGGCCACTGGCCATATCCTCTCGCGTCGTACCGCCCACTATCGGCGGGAACGCTGCCGGTGATTCGCCAAACGCGCCGTGACAGTTCGCGCATTTGGTCTCCCAGAGTTTCATACCCTGTGCGACGCTGCCAGAACCAGGCGGCAGACCACGAAAATCCGGCCGCACATCGATATCCCATGCTGCGATCTCAGCGACAGTCGCGCGGCGGCCGGTATTCGGATAAGTCTCTGCCGTAACAGAGGCGCTTGTCATCATTGCGCCGAGCGCAAGAAACAGCAGCGCAGATTTACGAGATCTGGACATTGACCACCTCGCCTGCGGCTTCGACTCGCCACGACTGGATCGCGTTGTTGTGATACACCGAGCGCGTGCCGCGCACCGCGCGTAGCTCGGCCATTTTTGGCTGCACGTAGCCGGTCTCATCGATTGCGCGTGATTGCAGAATCGCCGGCTTGCCATCCCACACCCAATCCATGTTAAAGCGCGTCAGGCATTTGGTCAGTACCGGGGATTCGAGTCGCGCGGTCTTCCACTGCTTGCCGCCATCGACCGAGACATCTACCCGCGTGATCTTGCCTCGCCCTGACCACGCCAGTCCGGTGATGTTGTAGAAGCCTTTGTCCATCAGGCGCTGTCCGCCGGAAGGTGTGGTGATCACTGATTTGCATTCCTGAATCAGCGAGTACTGACGCGACAGGCCATCGGGCATGAGGTCCGTGTACTGCGTGGATTCTTCTCGCGTCGCATAAGGCGCATCACCAACGTCGAGACGCCGTAGCCATTTCACCCAGCACACGCCCTGAGCGCCCGGCACCACCAAACGCAAAGGGTAACCGTTCTCGGGGCGCAGCATCTCGCCATTCATGCCCCAGGCAACGATCGCGTCATCCAGCGCGCGCTCGATCGGAATCGTTCGTGTCAGGCTGGCACCGTCAGCGCCCTCGGCGAGAATGAATTTGGCGTTTTTCTTGTCGATGCCGCAGTCTTCCAGCAGCAGCGACAGTGGCACGCCGGTGAACTCGCAGCAAGAGAGCATGCCGTGCGTGTACTGCACCGAGGGCACGGCGGGCGAGGCCCAGTCCATCGCCGTGTTCGCGCCGCATTCGATGAAATGCATGCGCGACACCGAGGGCAATCGCATCAAGTCGCCCAACGTGTAGACCTTCGGCGTCGACACGAGTCCGTGGATCATCAACCGGTGGGACGAAGGATCAATGTCATGCCAGCCGGCGTGGTGGCGCTCGAAGTGCAGGCCGCTCGGGGTGATGATGCCGAACAGTCCCTGTAATGGCGTGAATGCGATACTGCTCTCGCGACGGCGCGTGAGCCCGGGAGATTCGCGTCGCTGCAGGTTGGCTTCGTGCTTGGATGGCTGACCATATGGCAGATGCGCCACCGGGTTGCCGAGGCTAGTGCTGTGCTTCGGGAGCTTCAGTATCGCGGGATCGCCCTCGCCGCCCGGATGATCTGCCGCGGCCAGCGCGCTACCGGATACCAAGGCGGCGCTGGCAGCCGCAAAGCTCTGCCACAGAAACCGGCGTCGGCCGTCATCCAGTCCGTTCGAGCGGATGTCGTCGATCAGCGCATCGGGAATGAAGTTTTCCGGCGCGGGCTGAATGCGTCCGAATTTTCCACGCAGGCTCATCGTCCCGGCTCCGCGTCAGCCGCCTTTGCACACCAGACGCATCAATGTCTGCTCATGCGTGCCCGCTGCGGGCGGCCCCCATGGACCCGGTTTGTACGCTACATGAACCAGATTGCTGTTACCCATGCCATCCTTGTGTCGAAGGTGCATCTGGTCGCGCTTGACACCCTTCTCGCAGTCGTATTCGATCTGACCTTTGGTGGACAGATACGGCGTGCCGTCATAATCCTGAGCGATCGTGTAGTCGAGCAAGTGCCACAGCAGCATAGTGCCAACACCAGACGGCTGGAGTGTCTCCTTGTCGATGTACAGCGCATATTCCTTGGATGGATTCTCGACACGGCTCCATTCGGCATGCGCGGCCGCCGACATGGTCAAGGCGGCGAGCATCAGTGAAATTTTTTTCATCAGGGTCAGGCTCCCGGGGGATTAATTCATGCGTCAGACAGAGCGACGCAGTATATCAGCCGAAAAATTTACGGTTACAATCGGAGCGCGCGGCTGACTCAGCGCATCGGTTACCCCTGTGCCTGCCTCCTGCTCGCGATCCACTTCGTTCCGGACTCCGGCTTTTCCCTACTGCGCGCGGCGTCATTCCGCAGGAGATAGCAGATGAATCACAACACATCGACCGCGACCCTGCTCGGGCCCGTAGTGCTTGCATGGGCGCTGTGCTCTGCAGGCACCGCACTCGCCGTCGACCAGCAAACCCTCTACACCCAAAGCCTCGCCGCTACGTGCGCCAACTGTCACGGCACCCAGGGCAAGGGCGTCCCGGAAGGATCCGTGCCAGGACTCACCGGCCTGAGGGCAGACTATATCGAAGCACAAATGAAGGCGTTCAAATCCGGCGAGCGACAAGCGACCATCATGCACCAGCTGGCCAAGGGCTATTCCGACGAACAGATCCGGTTGCTGGCAGCGTATTTCGCCAGCCAGAAGCCCTGAGGAGCAAACCATGGACCGCAGAGATTTTCTGAGAGCCGGCACTGCGCTGGCCCTGCTATCCGGCCCCGTATCCGCGTTCGCCATGCGCGGTGCGAAGGTGGTGGTCATCGGCGGCGGCTATGGCGGCGCGACCGCTGCCAAATACATCCGCCTGCTATCCGGCCACACATTGGATGTGACCCTGGTCGAACCAGACAAGGAATTCATCTCCTGCCCGATGTCCAACCTCGTTCTTGGCGGTAGCCGAAAGCTGGCCGACATCAGCCGCCCCTACTCGACGCTGAGCAAGAACCACGGCATCACCATGGTGCATGATCTGGCGGCATCGATTGACACGAAAGCGCGCATCATCACGCTGGCCAGCGGCAGCACGCTCAGCTACGACAAGCTGGTGCTTTCGCCCGGCATCGACCTGAACATGGCCAGCATCGAAGGACTCGCCGACGCACAGGCCTCTGGCCAGATTCTTCAGGCTTGGAGAGCCGGCCCCGAGACGCTGGCGCTGCGCCGGCAACTCGAAGCCATGCCGGATGGTGGCGTGTATGCGATCACGATTCCGGAAGCGCCTTTCCGCTGCCCGCCCGGCCCGTACGAGCGCGCGTGTCAGGTCGCCTGGTATGTCAAGAACTTTAAACCGAAGAGCAAGGTACTGGTGCTCGATGCCAACCAGGATGTGGTGTCCAAGCCCGCGCTTTTCAAAAAAGTCTGGGAAGACCAGTACAAGGGCATCGTCGAGTACCGGAACCAGCACAAGGCTGTTGCGGTGTCGCCAAAAGACGGATTGATCAAATTTGATGTGCAGGAAGATGTGAAGGCGAACGTGATCAACGCGCTGCCTCAGATGCGCGCCGGGAAGATCGCGCTGCAAACGGGTCTGGCAAACATGGCGAACAATCGCTGGTGCGGCGTGAATTATCAGAGCTTCGAATCTTCCGTCGCAAAAGATGTATTCGTGATTGGCGATGCGATACAAGTGGCGCAGCTCATGCCCAAGAGCGGACACATGGCAAACAACCACGCGAAAGTCGCCGCAGCCGCCGTCGTCGCACAACTCAGCGGCCTGGAGATCAATCCGTCGCCCATGCTGACCAATACCTGCTACAGCTATGTCGATGACCGCCATGTGATCCACGTCGCCAGCGTGCATGAGTATGTCGCCGCCGAGCAGACTTTCAAGGTGGTGCAGGGATCGGGCGGGCTTTCTTCCGCGCCCACCGAACTGGAAGGACGCCATGCCAACACCTGGGCCCGCAGCATCTGGGCCGACATGCTGGAATGATCGGATGAGATCCTTGATGTTGGCCGCCGTGCTGCAGGCGCTCCTGCTGGGGAACGCCTCGGCGGCTGACAAATCGACCGACCGGCCGATGGCCATCGATAACGGCGGCCGGATGGAATTCGTGCATGCCGTGCGCACGGGCACGCTCAGCAAGGAACAGAAAGCGTCGCTGGAAGAGCGCCTGCAAGCAGAATGCGCCAATCCGAGCAATCCGATCACACAAGGCATGATAGAAACGCGCGGCCCCGGCAAGTGCATGGCCTTCGTGCGCAACCAATGCGCGTGCACGGATTGCGAGATGCCGACGTATTGCTTCCCTGCCGAAAGCAATAAGTAATGACCGATCACCCCACCTCGCCCGCATCACCTCCTGCTGGCGCGCAGATTGACTGGTACTTCGATTTCATTTCACCTTTCGCTTATCTTCAGTGGCAGCGTTTGCGCCGTGAAGCGCCGGCGTTTCTCATTCAGCCCCATCCTGTGCTGTTCGCTGGCCTGCTCAAGCACTGGGACAACAAAGGACCGGTCGAAATACCACCGAAGCGCGGATGGACGTATGCGCATTGCCTGTGGATCGCGCACCGGCATCATATTGCGATGCGACTGCCGTCCCGGCATCCTTTCAATCCACTGCCGCTGCTGCGTTTGTCAATCGCCCTGAATAATTCACCCGAGGTGGTGGACCGGCTATTCCGTTTTGTCTGGCAAGAAGGTCATTTGCCTGACGAAAGCACGCACTGGAATTCGCTGCTCGACGAGCTTTGCGTTCGCGACGAAGCACTGCAGTCGAATGAAATCAAAGCGCGTCTGATTGCCAATGGCGAAGCTGCGATCGCGGCCGGCGTGTTTGGCGTACCGACTGCCGTGGTCAATGCTCAGTGCTTCTGGGGCGTGGATGCGACCGATATGCTGATCGCCTTTGTGAAAAATGATGCGTTTTTTTCATCCGCAGAATGGCAAAGCGCGTACTTGCTGCCCGAGGGTGCTCAACGCCGCTGAAAAATTCCCCGTCACACCCGCGCACAGCGGAGGAGAGTGATATTGCGCAGGGTGACGGGGTCGCCACAGTAAAGCGGTACTGATCAGAATGCGTACTTCATACCCACCTGTAATGTCCGGGGCATGCCAACTTGTATGCCGCGCGTGCGGTCGACGATGTAAGTGGCATTGCCCAGATTTTTTCCTGCAACAAAAAAATTCGCCTGCCCCACCGTGTAATTAAGCACAGCATTCCAGAGGCCATAGGCATCGATCAATCCTTTTTGACCATCGGCACTGGGCGCCGTCTGATTATCAAAGCTCGCGTATTGCTCGCTCACATGAACGTATTCAACGCGAGCGTTCCAGAACTGCGGCGCACGGTAGCCGAGCGTTAGTGTCAGTAGATGTTCTGGCGCGTAAGGCAATCGCTTGCCCGACTGATTGACGACTGCCGTCGTCGATGTTGGGCTGTTGAACGCAGATTTCTGCTCTGCGGTCGGCAGCCAGGTGAGTGCAATGCGCGCGAACACGTTGCCGTCCACTGCGCTCGTGAGCCTGTCTGCCTGCCCCGCCAGTTCCAAGCCCTGAAACAGCGCCTTGCCTTCCGAGTAAGCGGTGGACCCTCCCGCGATGCTTCCGACCTGCACCAGATTGCTGAAATCATTACGAAACACTGCCACGTCGAAGCGAACATCCTTGGTCAGTGAGGAACGCAGTCCCAACTCGGCGTTGATACTGCTCTCGGCATTGAGATTCACCGAGCCCCCGTTACTGTTGATTGCATCCTCGACGCGCGGCGGGCTGAATCCCTTGTGTACGCCACCGTACATCTGTGAGCTGCTGTCCAACTCGTACGTCGCGCCCACACCAGGCACGAATTCAGTGAAGCTCGTATTGCCCGATGTTGGCGTTGCCGAGGCACTGGTGACGAACAGATTCCGCTGGTAGTTGATCTGCTCAACGCGCAGGATGGGCGTAACGGCAAGACGCTCATTGACCTGCGTGCGATTCGACGCAAATGCTGATATCGCCTGCGTACGGCGCTCCTGGTTCTCGATCACGCTCATGGCCGTACTGCTGACGTAATTCGTATAGGACGAGTAGCGCTCCTGCCGGCGCTGTTGTACTTCTGACTGCAGCTTCACTCCGACCTCGAGATCATGCTGCAGCCCGAAGCTTGCATGCTTCTGGAACAAACGGCTGTCGATGCCAAGGGTGGTATAAGCGCGAAGGCGCCCGTCCACCTGGCAGCTGACGAGATTCACCGGGCGGCAATCTGTCGAGGCCGACGCCTGTCGCCACCAGTCTCGATCAAAGTAGGCACCGTAGACGCTGGTGAGCAAGCGACGGTCGGCATTCAGTTTCCACTCATGCGTGGCAGACAGACCCGTGCGGTTGGCATCGAAATAATCATTCCGAAATGGGTTCTGGCGCGGATTGGCCGCATACTCGGCCTGAGTCAGCCCGGAGTAGGTCAGCTGGGAGTGTTCGCGAAAATGACTCGCGCGCAGCGTGATGTTCTGATCATCATTCAGACGCCCGACCCATTTGAAATTCAGGTCATCCAGCCGACTGTGCATGTTTTCGCGCGCGCCGTCGGATTCCTTGTGATACAGGTCGACCATCGCGCCATTCCCGGTCGCCATCAGGTGGCCATTCAGGTAGCCGCGCGACCCTGCAGCAAAACCGACGAAACCTGCTCGCTCCTGTTGCGGCATCGGCGTGATGTAGTTGATCACCCCGCCCGCTGTCTGGGGGCCAAAGCGTATGACCTGACTACCCTTGCTGATTTCGATGGCGTCATAGCGATCGATTGGCGGATGGTAGTAGCTCGCATTATCCCCATAGGGCGCAAAAGAAAGCGGTAGACCATCCTCCAACAGCAAGGTCTTGGTCGAGCGAGTCGGATTCTGCCCGCGCATGCCGATGTTGGGTCGCAATCCCACGCCCTCTTCATCGCGCACATGGATCCCCGGTACCTTGCGCAGGGCTTCATTCACATTGAAGACCCGGCTTTCTTCCAGCGTCGCTGCATCGATCACCTGCGCTGACCCGGGACTGTGGCTCACGCTGTTCGCGGTGCCGATCACGTCCACGCGTGGCAGACTGCGTTCCGCAGTCTCCTCAGCGCCGGTCTGCGCCGCAGTCTGAGCACATAGCGCGCTTGCCGCCAATGCCAGAATGGTCAGCCCAGCCGGTCCGACTGAATGGCCTGAGGCGCTCGAACTACCCATGAAAACTTGTCCCCTTAAAAGTTGCATTGACTTATCGAAACATAATTAATGCGAATCATTCTCGTTTATGTTTGCACCAGAAGGCAAGTTTTTCTTGCAGTAAACTGATAAGCCGCAGGGTTTTTCCTCTTTGAGCTGATGTCGCCCAAGTTCAATTTATTTAATGAAATCAATTATTTAATTCAATTCCCGGACAATGATCCACAGACTTTTCCACGAAAACTGTGGACAGGCTGCGAGCTCGACTATTTAATAAGCGGAAACATTTTTCGGATCCCATGCCGCCGATTGCCCCTTCCTCACCGCCATCACCGCAAGCCTCGCCATTTCGGAGCTTGTGCACGGATTGCGGCATCTCCCGCTCGGAGGACCCGAAGCGCTGCGGCCGTGCCTGTCAGTTCATTCGCCCCGACTACCCGGCACTGGAAATGCAGGCGCATGGAAGAAGCCGACAAGCGGCACGCGAGCATGAGCCGCACTTCGGCGTCTTGCAGGGGATGCACAGGGCGACGCTGAAGACGCCCTCGCAGGGCGCGCAGTGGACAGGTATCACGACCCGGCTCGCAGAGCGTCTGCTGGAAACCGGCGCAGTGGATGGCGTGCTGACGGTCAAACCAGATGCGGCTGACAAATGGAAACCCGAGCCCGTGCTGGTCACTCGCGCGTCGGATCTTGCGCAATGTCGTGGCATGCGGATGGGCTATGCACCGCTGCTCTCGTTACTGGAGCCAGCGATTCGCAGCGGCGTGAAGCGGCTGGCCGTCATCGGTATTCCCTGTCAGGTATACGCGTTGCGCGCGCTAGAGCGCGAGCTTGGCCTTGAGCAGTTGTTCGTGATCGGCACGCCGTGTTCGGACAACACGACCACCGAGAATTTTCATCGCTTTCTGTCGCTGCTCGAACCAGAACCGGAACGCATCACCTATCTGGAATTTCGTGCCGACTATCACGTCGAGCTTCGTTATGACGATGGTCGTCGCCGCGCGATCCCTTTTTTGCAGCTACCGCTGTCGGATTTACCCGCAGATTTTTTTCCGCTGACCTGCAAGACGTGCGTCGACTACACGAATACGCTGGCCGATATCACCGTGGGTTACATGGGCGGAGAAGGTCAGCAATGGCTCTTGGTGCGCAATGCGCGCGGGCAGCAGATGCTGGATTTGCTAGGCGACGAAATCACCCTCAGCCAGCCAGGCAGCGCTGGCCGGCGCGCTGGCGCGGTGCGCGGCTTTTTGCAGAACACACTGCGCGCTGCCGGTGGTCTGCCGCTGCGAAAAATGCCTCAATGGCGCGCCCGGTGGTCGGCTGGCTCATGCCGCGCCTTGGTCCTCGCGGGCTGGAATTCGCGCGCGCGCGCGTGGAAATGAAAGCCATCGAAACTGTCGTTCATTTGCGGCGAGAACAGCCGGCGCGCATGAAATCGATGGTGCCCGCCCATGTGTGGCCACTGGTCCGCCCCTACGGACTGACTCCCTCAGAGAGTGAGACGGGCACCACTGGCCAAGACTGAGCCAACGCGCTGACTTTGCACCCGGGTTCAGCGCAAAAAATAAAAATTCTGGCTAAAATATTTGCGAATATAAAAAATGCTGCCGTAGACATCCGTCCGAGGCACTTTTCGCTGCACCATGAAAGTTACCAGGATCTTCAGGCTCTGCAGCGTCATCCCACTTAGTCTGGTCATGGCGCTGACCGCGTGCAACAACGGCCCAAAAACTTACGAAGCGTGCGTGTTGAATGCCTCACGCAACGCGAAAAACTATCGTCAGTTTCAGGTGATGTCGGAGGATTGCCGCGACCGATTCAAAGTCAGATTTCAATAGCAAGGCGCTGAAAAAGCACCCATGGGATGGCGAGCCCTGCTTCGCCTTAGGCCATCGCTAACGCGACGCATTCGGCGGCAATGCTCATTGAACGCCAGCGCAGCTCGGGGTCATAAACATCACAGGTGAGGATGATCTCGTCTGCACCCGTGGCCTGCTGCAATTGCATCAAACCTTCTCTCACTGTTTCCGGACCACCGATCACGGCGGCACCTAAAAAACCGGCAATTCCCTGCTGCTCGTCAGGAGACAATCGATCCATGACATCTCGCTCGGGCGGCTGCAATGGCCGACGGTCGCCGGTTAGTATGCCCAGCACGCGCCGGAACATGCTGCTAGCGAGATACTCGGCTTCTTCATCGGTAGGCGCCGCGACCAGCGGCACGCCGATCATCAGGTAAGGCTTGTCGAGCACGTCAGAAGGCTGGAAACGGCTTCGGTAAAGATTCGCCGCTTGCAGCAGGAAACGCGGCGCAAAATGCGACGCAAAGGCAAATGGCAGACCTCGCTCAGCTGCCAGCGACGCAGAAAACAAGCTCGAGCCAAGCAGCCAGATGGGGACTTGGGTGCCCGCACCCGGCATCGCCACCACGCGCTGACCCGGTACCGTGGGTGCGAGCAGACGCTGGAGCTCAGCGACATCACGCGGAAAATCTTCTTCGGTTTCGACGCGGTCGCGGCGCAACGCGCGCATCGTCATGGGGTCGGTACCGGGCGCTCGACCCAGGCCCAGATCAATCCGGCCCGGATACAACTCGGCCAGTGTGCCGAATGCCTCGGCCACGGTCAGAGGCGCATGGTTGGGCAGCATGATGCCGCCCGAGCCCACGCGTATGCGATGCGTTCCACTGGCGATATGTCCGACGAGTACCGCAGTGGCCGAGCTGGCAATGCCTTGCAGGTTGTGATGTTCTGCGACCCAGTAGCGGGTAAATCCCAATGACTCGGCATGCTGCGCCGTGCGCTGGGCCTGCCAGAGCGCATCGGCAATGCTGGCGCCCTCGCGCACGGGCACGAGGTCCAGCATGGAAAGTTGGAAGTGCGGTTCGGTGTCCATGAGGCTTATTGTAGTGCGAGTTGCTGCCACGGCCGCGCAGACCATCGGGGCAGGCGCCGCTCGATCGCTGACATCGCCTGCGATGATGCCGACCCTACCCATCCAAGGTCTTTCGGTACACTCCTGACTGAGTACCCGTCCTGACCCTACGCCATGTACCCAAATAAAAAAACCTCGCGCTCTTCACTGACTGCGCTGGTCATGCTGATCACTTTGCTGAGCACCCAGTCCGCCAGCGCACAACAGTGCGAAGACCTGATCAAGATGGATGGCCTGTTCACCAAGGCACGCACGGAATGCCCCTTCGGATATTACGCCTGGCGCTTCCAGCAGGACTCTCAAGTGTGCATGGAAAAGATCGGCAAAGGCGCGTCGAAAGAGCTGTTCATCAAAGGCCAGCAGACTTTCGACAGCAAATCAAAAGCGATGGGAAAGGAAGCGCTATGCCAGAAGCTGCTGCGGGACTTCCCGATGACGGTCAAGCGCTAGGCTGATGCACCGCACGCGTGGTGCTGGTTCAGAGCGCGGCGATCTCGACCCGCTGTCCCAAGAGCGGGACACTCGCGTCCCAGTGCAGCTCCCGTCCGATACGAATGCGCAGCGCCTCCGCAGCGTTTGCTTCGCCGTGATTGATGAACACATGGCGCGGTGCTTTTGGCGCTGTTTTCATCCAGTCGATCAGCTGAGCGGCATCGGCATGCGCGGACATGCCAGCCAGAGAGATGACTTCTGCATTGATGCGCACGTCTTCGCCAAAGATGCGCACGGAGCGTTCGCCGGCCACCAGCCGCGCGCCGCGTGTGCCGCCGGCTTGATATCCGGCAAAAACGATGCTGTTGCGATGATCGGGGCCCAGTGCGCGCAAATGATGCAAGACCCGTCCACCGGTCGCCATGCCACTGGCCGAGATGATGATGGCCGGGTAGCGTTGCTGATCCAGTTCGCGCGACTCTTGTACCGTACGGCAGATCTTCGCGATGTGTGACATGCCCTTGCAATCATCCGCCGAAAGCCGGTGTTCCCGCCGGTGGCGCTGGTAAATATGCATGGAATCAATCGCCATCGGGCTGTCAAGAAACACGGGTAAATCGGGGATGCGTCCTGCGCGCTTCAACAGAAAAATCTCGTACAGCAGATTCTGCGCGCGCCCCACCGCGAAAGATGGCACGAGTACGATACCCCCACGCGCGGCGGTCCGGGTAATCGCGTCGGCCAATTCCGCGCCGCCGTCGTAGGATTCATGCAGACGGTCACCATAGGTCGATTCCACCACCAGGTAATCCGCATGCTCGATGGGCTCGGGTGGTTGCATCACCAGATCATCAGGTCTGCCCACATCCCCCGAGAACAACACGCTGCCGCGCGCCGTGCGCAGCTCTGCCGAGCAGGCACCCAGAATGTGACCCGACGGACGTAATCGCAGGTTGATCGGGCCGACATTCACCACCTGCCCCGGCTCCACCGGCCTGAAAAATTTCAGCGCATGGCGCGCATCTTCCTCGGTGTACAGCGGTAGCGCGGGGCTATGACGGGATGATTTATGACGATTCGCAAAATTTGCATCATCTTCCTGCAGGTGGCCGCTGTCCGGTAACAGCAAACCACACAGTTCTGTAGTGGCGGCTGTCGCGTAGATCGGTCCTTTGAAACCATTGCGGATCAGCAGTGGCAGAGCGCCGCTATGGTCGAGATGCGCATGCGTGAGCACGACGGCATCCAGGGTGAGCGGATCAAAAGGCCAGCCCTCCCAGTTCATCAGCCGCAGGTTCTTGAAGCCCTGGAACAAGCCGCAGTCGATCAGTAGGCGTTTGCCTTGATGCTCGATCAGAGTTTTAGAGCCGGTGACTGTGCCGGCGGCGCCGAGAAAACTGAGTTTCATTGGATGATCACCTGACTGGCTGCGTGCCGTGATGCATTGCGAGGATCAAAGGTGCAGATACGCCATCACACCCAGCACCACACCGAAACCAGCAAGACCATACATGGCCAGTTCCATCCCGCGACGTCGAGTCAGCAGGGCGATGGCTGCCAGTGCGATCGACACCTGAATCGCCGTGGTCGCCTGCGCCCAGCGATGATGCTGGTGCATCTGCTGCTCGGATTTCTCATCCCAGTCGCTAGATTCCTTCTCCAACGCCTCGGCTTTGGCCTTGATCTCGCCTTTCTCTGTCTTGTAACGCTCGATGGATTCGGCATAGCGCTGACGTCGCTCGGGCTGCGAGACGACATCCAGCGAGAGCTCAGCGAGGTTCTGCTTGCTGCTCTTTGCCTGATAGTAATTCCATTGATTAGAGGCTTCAGTCTTTTTGATCGCTGCGTTATTCTTGAATAGCGCAGCGTTGGCTTGCGTGTAGCCTCCCATGTAGGAGAACAGCGCGCCGACTGTGGCGAGTAATGCAGTCGCAACTGCCATGCCGGTCGAGCCGTTGTGAGCCGCGTGCTCAACCTCGTGGTCATGAGGGCCATGGACGTGAAATCCGGATTCAGACATGCTAGCTCCTGTGTGGTGCGCCCTCCGGCCAGCCCAACTCACGCCGCCCGACTACGCTGACAATGAATGATACCAAGCAACAGGATACCGGACTGTTTCCTGCCGGACTCTCTTCTGCCACAGCAGCGCAACGTCTGCAAACCGATGGTCTGAACGAACTTGGCCAGCGCCAGCGCCGTGCGCTGTTCGGGATCGTGCGCGATGTGCTCAAAGAGCCGATGTTCCTGTTGCTACTGGTCGCGGGCGGCATTTATCTGATCATGGGTGACCGCGGCGAGGCGCTGACCTTGCTAGGCTTTGTGCTGATCATCATGAGTGTCACCGTGCTGCAGGAGCGGCGCACCGACAATGCGCTGGCGGCGTTACGGGATCTTTCCAGCCCCCGCGCACTGGTCTTGCGCGACGGCCGCGAGGTGCGCATTGCAGGGCGTGAGCTGGTGCGAGAGGACTGCCTATTGCTGGCCGAGGGCGACCGCGTGCCGGCTGACGCCAGATTACTCAGCGCACACGAGCTGGCCACTGACGAGTCCATGCTTACCGGCGAGTCGGTTGCCGTCAGCAAGGCGGCCGAGGATACCGTTTATGCGGGCACCCTCGTCGTCGCGGGACAGGGCATGGCCATCGTGACTGCAACCGGCCAGCGCACCGAGATGGGCCGCATCGGCCAGTCGCTGGAAGAAATCAGCCTGCAGACATCCCCACTACGCGAGGAAATGAACCGCCTTACGCAGCGCCTGGCGGTGATTGGTGTGCTCTTGTCGCTGCTGCTGATTGCCCTGTTCTGGTGGTTGCGCAGCGGCCTGCTGGAGGGCGTGCTCGCGGGGATAGGATTGGCCATGGCGCTGCTGCCACAGGAATTTGCTGTGATCATGATCGTGTTCTTTGCGCTGGCGGCACGACGGCTGGCCGCCGCACAGGTGCTCACGCGCCGGCTTCATGCGATCGAGTCATTGGGTGAGACGACGGTGCTGTGTGTGGACAAAACCGGCACGCTCACGCAAAACCGCATGCAGGTCGCGGCGCTGTGCATTCCCGGACAGCGACTGATGCTGGACGCGGTCACGCCTGCACGACTTCCCGACAGCTTCGATGAACTGGTCGATTATGCGGTACTGGCCAGCGAGAGCCAGCCGCACGATCCCATGGAAAAGGCTTTCCATCAGTTATCCGGCAGGCGTTCTCCAAGGACCGGCAGTGAACCCGATCCGCGGGTGCTGGCAAGAGAATACGAGCTCACCCCCGCGCTGCTGGCGATGAGCCATGTCTGGCGCTCTGCGCAGGCCCATGACATCGTTGCAGCAAAAGGCGCACCTGAGGCTATCGCGCTTCTCTGCCGGTTGAGTCAGGAACAACGACAGCAGGCAATGCAGGAAGCGGAGTCGCTGGCCGGCATGGGGCTCAGGGTGATTGCCGTGGCCAAAGCCCTGCACCCTGCGAATCAACCCTGGCCCGAGCATCAGCGTGAGTTTCAGTTTGAATGGTTAGGGCTGGCCGCGCTGGCCGATCCCTTGAGGCCCGAAGTACCAGATGCCATGGCCCAGTGCATGCGTGCCGGCATACGCGTGGTAATGATTACCGGAGATCATCCGCACACGGCGGCTGCCATCGCCCGGCAGGCGGGGCTGCCGCATGAAGAAATACTCACGGGCGATGACATTGCCCGCATGGATGCCGCAACGCTCGCCACACATGCGAGTCGCGTGAATATCTTTGCTCGTGTCAAGCCGGAGCAAAAACTGGCACTGGTGGAAGCGCTCAAGGCACAGCGGGAAGTCGTTGCCATGACCGGTGACGGGGTGAACGATGCGCCCGCGCTGAAGGCAGCACACATAGGCATCGCGATGGGACAACGCGGCACCGATGTCGCCCGTGAAGCGGCATCTCTGGTGCTGCTGCATGATGATTTTGCGTCCATTGTCGAGGCGATACGTATGGGCCGGCGCACCTACGCAAACATGCGTCAGGCGATGGTCTACACGCTCGCGGTCCATGTACCCATCGCTGGGCTGGCGATGCTGCCGGTATTGTTCGGACTGCCGCTGCTGCTCACGCCGCTGCATATCGCCTTTCTTGAGCTGGTGATTGATCCCGCCTGCTCCTTGGTGTTCGAAGCAGAGGCAGGACCGGCCGATCTGATGTCGAGCCCTCCGCGCAGCACACGCGAAACATTGCTCTCTCGCAGACAAGTGCTGCACAGTCTGGTGTACGGAAGCCTGACCACGCTGGCAGTGTTTCTGCTTTATCAGCAGATGCTTGGACTGTTCGATCCCGGCATCGCACGGGCGGTGGCCTTTGTGATGCTGGTGACTGCGAATGCAGCGCTGATACTGCCCGCTCGCCAAGCAGACCGAAGTGGCAAGAGAATTCTCTCTCAGGTGACACCGACCACCGTGTGGGTGGTGGCCGTGACCGCAACCGCCCTGTGGCTGGTCACCTGCTGGGCACCGCTGGCCGCAGCTTTTCGGTTTGAGAGCTTGTCCACGATGCTGTGGATGATTGGGGTGGCCGGTGGGCTGGCGATGCTGCCTGTGTTCGAGCTGACCAAGTACCTGATCCAGCCAGCACCGTCCCGCTGATTAATCGTTCGCGGAGCGAGATTTCTGATAGTCCGCAATGGTCTGCATGACCCGGTGGGTCAGTTCATCTGGATTATCGCTCTTGGCGAGCTTGTCCTGCATCAAATGTACGCCCGTAGCTTTCAGCAGCAAACTCTGCTGCGCGACCAGGATTCTGAATTGCTCGGCGGCGAACTCCGGGTGGGCGTTCGCGTCGAGCATCAGCTGACCGAAACTCAGCTCCTGCTCGGTCATCGATTTGTCGAACTCGGCCTTGGCCTCGACCAGCAAACGATTGAATTCCTGATCGGAGAGGTGCAACCGCTCGGCCTCAGCGACGATCTCTTCTTTTTCTTTCAGATTGATTGCGCCATCTGCATAAGCTTGTTGCAGCAAATGCCTGAAAGACTCGCGATCAATACGCAGCTGGTCGGTGAACGCTGAGGCGAGCAGACCGGCGGGGATCGCGAAAATACCAATACCCACCAGCGCCAGCACCACGGTCAGCGCCCGGCCCATCGGCGTGACCGGAGAGATATCACCGTAGCCCACGGAGGCTAATGTGACGACCGCCCAGTAGATCGATTGCGGAATATTCTCGAATTTATCCGGCTGCGCATCATGCTCGAACAAGTACCCAAGACTGGCTGTCAGAACCACCAGCAACAGCATCACGAACACCGATGCCAGGATGATCTGCCACTCGCGTCCGATGACCTTGAGCAGTGTCGTCGTCGCCGAGGTGTAGCGCGTCAGCTTTAGCATGCGCAGTAACCGGAACACGCGCAGGAAGCGCAGATCAAGATCGAACGGCAGGAAACGCTCAAGCAGGAATGGAAGAATCGTCAGCAGATCAATGATCGCCTGCCCACTGCGAACATGCGCCCACCTTGGCAGATAACGATCACGAAAATCAGGATTCTCAGGTGCTGTATAGACACGCGCCAGATACTCGACCGTAAAGATCGTAAAAGCGATTACATCAATCCAGGCGAACTGTGCAGCAAACAAATGTTGGATGGAGTCGACGCTCTCAAGCACCACGCAAACGATAGACAGTGCAATCCAGAAGACGATGAAATTATCGACAAAGATATGCAAGCGGCCAGAGTGGCCAGTTGGCTCCAGCAGCGCGTAGACCTTGGCGCGAAAGGATCTGCCGGCGTTCAAGGACTGAAACTCGGTCCATGCCGGCACCAATTCGCGCGACAGCTTAAAGATACGCATCAGCCGCAAGAGCCGTAGCACGCGCAGCATCTCGACATCGACGGTGAAGAACTGAGAAAAATAAAACGGAAGAATCGCAACCAGATCGACCAAGGCATAAAAGCTGAATGCGTAACGCAGGCGCGGAAAACGATGACCAGCGAACTCGGGATGCACAGGCGCCGTGTACAGACGAAGCAGGTACTCAACCGAGAATATCGCGACCGTGATCACATCAAACCAGTGGAAGGACTGCGCGTGGGGCAGATAGATCTCGGGTATGTGCTCGAGCACAATAGCCGCGACGCTGATCAGAATCAGCAGGGCAATTGCACGCTCGACCTGACGATGAAAGCCCGGCGCGAACTCATGATCGAACAGCCAGCGGTAGATGAACGCTATTACGCCGTCTGCCGAGTGTTGCCCCACGGGTCTTACTGCAGCATGAGAAATATCACCCATTACCTTTGTCTCCCCCTGATAATTGCAGCCGCTTCGCGTGCCGCCACCCGGCCTTCATCGGTAGGTACGACCCAGATTTCCACGCTGCTGTCAGGCTGGTGCACAGACGCGATCAATTCGCCCGTGGCCGCCCGGTTCTTGTGTTGATCAATGCGCACGCCCAGCCACTGCAAGTCGGTGCAGACCTGCTCGCGCAGTTCTGCATCATGCTCGCCAATACCGCCGCTGAAAGCGATCAGGTCCAGTCCCCGCAGACAGGCAATCATGGCACCGCTTTCGCGCACGACGCGATGCGTGAACAGATGAATGGCGGCGCGTGCCGCAGGATCGTCGCTGGCACGCAGTGTGCGCATGTCGGCTGATATACCGGACACGCCCAGCAAACCGCTTTCTTTGTAGAGCGTCTTCTCGATGCGGCGATGGTCCCATCCCTGCTCGAGCCAATACAGCAGCACACCGGGATCGATCGCACCCGAGCGCGTACCCATCATCAAGCCGTCAAGTGCAGAAAACCCCATGGTAGAGGCAATGCTTTTACCCTCGCGCGCCGCGCACAGGCTTGCACCATTACCCAGATGCGCCATCAACACCCTGCCCTGTGCGCGCGCGCTCTGCGCTTGCAGAGCGCCGATGATGTACTGGTAAGAGAGTCCATGGAAACCATAGCGCCGCACGCCCTCACGCCCCATGCTGGCCGGCAGCGCGAATTGCTGGTGCAGCTCTGGTGCGCTCGCATGAAACGCTGTGTCAAAACAGGCAATCTGCGGAACGCCGGCAAACGCTTCGGCAAATGCGCGGATCCCCGCCAGATTGTGTGGCTGATGCAGGGGTGCGAGGCTGTTAAGCTTTTCTAGCTCGTCGAGTACCGCTGTCGTTACAGTCACGCTGTGGATGTACCGCGCGCCGCCATGCACGACACGATGCGCGACCGCCTGCAGCGGCGGCATAGGTAATTCAGTCGACAAGAGCGCGCGCAATTCGCTCAACGCTCTTGAAAACGAGTCAGCACTCGCTGGCTGGCTACCACTCAGTGGTCTTGACTGACGCCTGCCCTGGTGCTTCCAGCGCATCAGTGGCGAGCCACCCGGCTCCAGGCCGTCGATGTTGCCAGTTAAGACAGGCGCTTGTACTTCGCCCCCGGCGAGCTGATGGAGTGAGAATTTCAGCGATGAAGAGCCGGCATTGACCGCAAGTATCGCCATCGTATCGATCTCGATCAGCGCTTGTGAAGCGTTTGCTCACGCAACTGCTCGCGTCGCAGCGGGTCTTGTCGAGCCTGATGCGCGCTCAGCAACGCAATCAGCACCGAGGCGGTACGTGTCGCAGGGCCATCGGCACGACTGGTCAGCGCAATCGGCACGCGCGCACCGAGCACCAGACCAGCGCCGACTGCTCCCGCGAGATATTCGAGCTGCTTGGCCAGCATGTTGCCGGATTCAAGATCAGGCACTGCCAGAACGTCTGCATCCCCCGCGACTGGCGATACGATGTGCTTGATCTGGGCGGCATGCGCCGAGATCGCATTGTCGAATGCCAGCGGGCCATCTAAGGTACCGCCGCGTATCTGGCCGCGCTCGGCCATCTTGCACAGCGCCGCCGCATCCAGCGTGGAGGGGATGGCGGGATTAACCGTCTCCACCGCCGACAGTATCGCGACTTTGGGTCGCTCATTGCCCATCATCCGCGCAAAGTCGATCGCATTCTGGATGATGTCTGCTTTGTCGGCCAGCGACGGCGAAATATTCAGCGCCGCATCAGTGACCAGCAGCGGCTTGGGATACATCGGCACATCGAAACGGAACACATGGGACATGCGACGGCCAGTTCGCAGGCCAGGCTGAGCCAGCACCGCGTGCAGCAACTCATCCGTGTGCAGGCTGCCTTTCATCAGAATCTCGACCTCGCCTGCGGCCGCCATCGCCGCCGCTTTGTCGGCAGCGGCATGGCTATGTGGGACGGCCACCACCTCGGCGTTGCTGATGTCGATACCCGCCTCGAGCGCGGCGGCGCGTATTTTTTCTGCCGGCCCGACCAACACGGGAATAATCAGTCCGCGTGCCGCCGCATCCATCGCACCGGCGAGTGATTCGGCATCGCATGGGTGCACGACCGCGCAACGTACCGCCTCCAGCGTGTCGGCCATCGACAGCAATGCCTTCAGACGCGATTCGGGATCGAACAGCTGTATCTGCGGTACGGCGATCTTCGGACGACGCACTTTCTGCGCGGGCGCGATCACTTTTGCCAGGCCGTTCAGTACCGAATCCCCTTTTTGATTACGGACGTCGCAATCGAGCTCGACCCGCTTCTTGATCTCATCCTTGGCGCGGACGGTGACGGTGACGGTCAGCGTGTCGCCAATGCGAACAGGCTTCGTGAAGTGCAGGTCTTGCTGCAGATAGATGGTGCCTGGACCAGGAAACTGCGTCCCGAGCACTGCTGAAATCAGCGCCCCGCCCCACATACCGTGGGCAATCACGCCATGGAACAAGGTATCGTTCGCATATTCCGGATCGAGGTGTGCCGGATTCGTGTCGCCCGAGACGGCCGCAAACGCACGTATGTCCTCCAGCGTGAGGTTGCGGGTGAGCGTGGCGCTCTGTCCGATGGACAGTTCGTCGAAGGTATAGTTTTCGATGATATCGAGATCGGGTGTCTTGTTCATGGAGATTTCAGCAAACGTGGACAATCAGTCCACTGCATGGCATCCGGCATCCACGTAAATGGTTTGGCCGGTCATGCCTGAGGAAGCATCGGTACACAAGAAGGCGCACAGCTGCGCCACTTCATCCAGCGTCACCAGCCGGCCCAGGGGCGATTTGCGGATCGCTGTCTGCATCAGTTCGTCAAACGACGCAATGCCCGAGGCAGCGCGCGTGGGTATCGGTCCGGGTGATACGGCATGCACACGTATCTTTTGCGGGCCCAGTTCCAGTGCCATGTAACGCACCAGCGATTCAAGCGCCGCTTTGACTGGACCCATCAGCCCGTAGTGTGGCACAGCCTCATCAGCACCCAGATAGGTCATGGTCAGCAGACTGCCGCCTTCGGGCATGTGCGGCGCACACAACTTGGCCAGCGTAGCGAAGGAGTGACAGGAGACCTCCATCGCTCGCGCAAAACCAGCACTTGAACTGTCAATCACCCGGCCATGCAAATCTTCGAGAGGCGCCCAGGCAATCGAGTGAATCACGAAATCCAGCGAGCCCAGTTTGTCAATCGCCTGCGTAACCAGCAACTCCAGCGCATCGGCATCTTCGACATTGCAGTTCAATAGATCGATGCCAAGGGGCTTGGTCAGTGGCTCGACATAGCTGCGCGCTTTGTCATTCAAGCAGGTCGCAACGATGTCTGCGCCCATCACGCGCGCCAGCTTGGCACAGCCCCAGGCAATGCTGTGATCATTGGCGATGCCAAGTATCAAGCCCTTCTTGCCCTCCAGACTGAACAGCCCGCGAAAAGGGGGATAGGATCGGTTCTCAGTCAGCATAACGCACCATGACATAGTCGCCGGGTGCGTCGCACACGACAGCTTGCTTGTTGATCACACGTGCCGGAATGCGGGCACTGCTTTGTTCGGAGAGCCACTGGCTCCAGGCTTCCCACCAGGAGCCGTCTCGTCGCGGTGCATTGGCGATCCATTTATCCGGATCGACCCAGTCATGTCCTGCCTGCGCACGGCTGATCTGATAGCCGCGCTTTGGATGTCCAGGTTCGGACACGATGCCGGCATTGTGACCACCGGCTGCGAGAATAAAAGTCGTGTCAGTGTCGGTGAACAAATGAATCTTGTAGACCGAGCGCCAGGGTGAAACGTGGTCACGCACCGTGCCCACCACCAGCAGGGGGATTTTGAGATTCTTCAGCGCCACCGGAACGCCCGCGACTTTGTAATGACCCTCGGTCAGATCATCGCGCAGAAACAAAGTGTCAAGATACTCTGAATGCATGCGCTGTGGAAGGCGCGTAGTGTCTGCGTTCCAGCTCATGAGATCGCTACCTGTCTCGTCGACACCCATCAGGTAACGCTGGGTGTTACGCGACCAAATCAGGTCTTTTGAATGCAGGAACTGAAAGGTACCGGCCATTTGGCGACCTGACAGATAACCGGTGCGTGAGACCTGCTCGCGTAAGGTCTTGAGCTGATCGTCATCAATGAAGATGCCCAGCTCGCCAGCTTCGGAGAAATCAGTCTGCGCTGCCAGCAGTGTCACGCTGCGCAGCGTGGGCATGGTCAGCTGCCCTGCTGTTTTTTTGTTCGCCTCGTCAACGGCAAACTCATTCGCACCCATCAGTGCCGCAACAATGGCGAGGAAGGTGCCACCCAGGCAGTAACCCATCGCATGGATCGCACCTGAGCCGGACAATTCGCTCGTTTTTCGCATGGCCTGCATCACACCAGCCTGCAGATAATCATCCATACCGAGATCGCGATCACTGGCATCCGGATTGCGCCAGGAGATCATGAACACCGTGTAGCCCTGCGAGACGAGATAGCGCACCATGGAATTGTGTGGTGACAAATCCATGATGTAGTACTTCATGATCGGCGACGGAATAATCAGCAATGGCTCGGCAGCGACTTGCTCCGTCGTAGCGACATACTGGATCAGCTCGAACAAATGATTACGGAACACCACCTTGCCGGGCGTGACTGCAACCTCTTTGCCGACGGCATAGGGCAAAGGATTCAGATGGTCAGGGTTGGCCCGGTCGGCGGGCAGATGGGACTGCTGCATGTCTTGCAAAAAGAGCTGAAGCCCCTGCAACATACTTTGCCCACCAGTCTCCCAGGCTTTGCGGAAGACTTCAGGATTTGTCAGCGCCCAGTTGGAGGGCGACATCGCATCCATCCACTGCCGCGCAAAAAAACTCACCATGTGCTGCCGGTGTTCTGACATGCCATCGACCTGCGTCGCATCCCTCCACCATGCATCACCCGCCTTGAAACTATCTTTCAGCATGCTGAACGGCCACTGCGACCATGCGGGGTCACTGAAGCGTGTATCTTTTTCTTCGTCGGCGGCAATGCCAGCCGAACGTCTCGCAGCAGACTGCATCTCTTCCTGAACCAGCTGCATCGCGCGCTGCGCCAACTCCATCTGCCGACCCGGCGAAGTGGCCAGATGCATAGCCCAGTCGGCGCAGGCCAGCGCAAGCGAAATCGGCGACAGCCCCATCGTGAATTGCGACAAGTGCTCATGCACAGTCTCATCAACCATGCGGGAGCTCGGGGCGAAGGTGTGGCTGGAGGGAGAAGTCATCTTGGCAGGGGAATTGCTATGTTTTGCGTAGCAGCAATTATGCATTCCCAAATGCAATTTCTGATGAGAAAACCTCAGGTTTACATGGAAAAATTGACTGCGGTCAATTTTTTGGAGAGGAATGGTAGATGCCAGATTGATAATCAGCAAGGCCCTTTGCTTGCGCTATCTAACATCAGCAGTGCCCGCGTGCTGATGGGTTCCGGCCTTCGCCGGAATAGCGTTTTTCGCGGCGTCCGTTCTCTGACCCGTGGTGCGGGCAAGCGTCGGACTGCCGCCATGATCTGGCCATCAGACTGGCGCCGGGGGTCATCGCTAAACGCCAGACCCACATGACAGGAACGGATAGGCTCCGCCTCCCTTCAGCTTCCTCAGCCCCTGTCGATACATAGAAGGGTTAATGTTTTTCTCGCCGGGGGCGTCGCATGCGTGAGCAAGTCAGCATTCACGATGAGCCGGCATAGCGCCTCTCGGGCCATCCTATGAAACTGAGAATCCTGCTGCTGGTCTGTCTGGTCGTACTACTGAGCGGCTGCGAGACGACCTATTATCTGAACGGCGACAAGTATGTCGGCGACATCAAGAAAACCAATCGCCACGGCTGGGGCAGGTATTACTACGCGAACGGTGATGTCTACGAGGGCCCATTCCGGAACAACAAGTTCAACGGACGTGGCACCGTGACCTTTGCGAATGGCACCCAGCTGATCGCAGAATTCACTGACAACCGCCCTGCACCCACGGGTACCTTGCTGTATGCGAACGGTGACCGCTATGACGGTGAACTCCGTCATGGCAAGGCGAGCGGTCAAGGTGTATACACCTTTGCCGATGGCAGCCGTTACACGGGTCCGATGAAAAACGATCTGCCGCACGGACGAGGGACGATTTCTTACGCAAATGGCGACCGCTATACCGGCGAGCTCTACCAAGGCAGGTATCACGGACTCGGCCGCAAGTCCTTCGGTGAAGACCGCGTACCGCTAGAGGGTCGCTGGGATTTGGGCCATTTCGTCAGGCCGGAACGAATTCGCTGAGCCGACCGGCAAATTCAGATGATCGGTTGGGCGGAGGAGTGATGATCGACGAGCCGCCAGCCCTGAGACGTTTTGCGCCAGACCATAGAGAAACGCGCAGGTAACTTTCGCTCTCGCCCCTGCTCGATCACCCGAAACAGATACGCGCCCGAGTTCACCGCGACATCACCCATGATGCGCACATGCTGCTGCTCGATCTGCACACGCGGCAGCGCGCCAGGCACGCAAGCCCTGGCAAAATAATCACGTATCGCCTGCTGCCCGGTCAGCAACTCTGTGGCGACCGTACCCCAGAGCACAGCATCCTCCATATACAAACTGACAATGGCAGACGGGTCGCCCTGATTGAAGGTGCGCGCCCAATGCTCGGTCGCCTCCCCGACTTCATGAAGCGCATCGATAGAGTCCCATCCGCTAGGCGAGTGAGTACTTGCGGTCGAGGTCATGGCTTCCTCCGTCACGATTTTGATGGTTATTCTTTTGATGCGGGTTTTGCCTTACCCCACATGCAAGGCCACCATTGCCATATATGCATGATGGTCAGCGTTACAAAACATCGCTTACGCCCTGCAAGGGCTTGCCCACCGAGGACCAAATACTGTACATTTGTACAGTATTTTACATTAGCCGCTCTGCCACACCACAAAACAGGGACGGCCTACGGAGGTAAGCCATGTTGCCAAAACCAATCTGCAGCCGCAGCGAATACGAATGCGCGCTTCGCGAGATGGAAGTCTATTTCGAAAGCGAACCCGTCGCCGGCAGCGCAGAAGCGCAACGCTTCGATACGCTGTTGCGGATGGTGGAGGATTTCGAGGCTGCGCATTACGTCGTCGAATGCCCGGGCTGTGGTGAACCACGCCTTGAGTTGCAGTCTGATCGCCGGCCCGCCGCTACCGATCCCTCGTCAATACCAGAACAGGTGCTGGCTGAGTTCTGCCCGGGCTGCGCATCGCATCTACACGAGCACTCGTGGCAGGCCCTGACAACGCCGCCTAGCAGCCGGACCACCTCCGAGTCGCAAGACAAGAGCCCCGGGTAAAGATCACCGAGCTTCTGTCGATATCTCCACTACGGCAGCAGCACGCGTATTGTGCGCGCTGTAATCCCTGATATTCACATCCAGTGAAGTCAACACTACTCAGCCATCATGAACATCATCGCGACCGAGGACATCGAATTGCTGCTCGCCCTAAATCACGGGCAGAGCAACGCTGTGTCTCGGATCAGCGAGAAGCAGCGCCACAAAATGATCAGTATGGGCTTCATACGCTTCACGCGCGGCGGCTATATGATCACCGAACTGGGTGAGCGCATGGCGAGATCGCTGGAGACGGCGGTCGGCTGAACGCCGTCGATTCACGGCTGCACCGGCAAATCCTGCCGACGACCCCACTCATCCCACGATCCGTCATACACCCGCCAGTCATCCTTGCCACACAGGTGAAGACCCAGCGCCAAAATGCACGCGGTCAGTCCTGAGCCGCACGTGGCAGTCACTGGCTTGTCCCAACGGATACCCGCCTTGTCGAAGCGCTCGCGTAACTCGCTCTCAGGCAGCAATTTGCGGGAGTCTGCCTCGAGCAGATC
Organism: Pseudomonadota bacterium; assembly: GCA_041182625.1. Lineage (GTDB taxonomy): Bacteria > Pseudomonadota > Gammaproteobacteria > Burkholderiales > Burkholderiaceae_D > Pernthalerella. The sequence continues at coordinate 34,080 of JBEGNF010000045.1, forward strand.
AGCCCAGTAGAGATTGAGGCTGTTCGGTATGTGCCCTGCTCGCGTACCCGGGTAACGATCTTGCTCTGTCCCGGCAAAGCGCCCCGGCGTACGCGCATCGATCACCTGCGAGGCCTCACTACGCGAGGCCTCCAGCACTTGAGGCCATAGCGCGAGCAAATCGCGCTCTGACCTGACGGAAAAATTAACCGGCGAGCATTCCCGCGCACCCGCCTGCACCGGCAAACCTCGCATCTTCCAGTACTTCAGGCCGCCATCGAGCACCGATACCTTGTCGTAACCGTACTGACGAAACAGCCACCAGACGCGCGCCGCACTGTAGAGCCCGGGCGTGTCGTAGGCGACCACGTGTGTGTCGTTACCAATGCCCAGCTTACCTACCTCAAGAGCGAACACCTCACTCGGCGGAAATTTGCGCGGCAAGGGATTGACCGGATCAGCGATCACATCCAGATCGAAAAATCCCGCGCCGGGAATATGCTCCTGCACATACTCTGCTTTGGCATTGCGCCCAGTATCAGGAAGATGCACCGTTGCATCGACAATCCGCACCGAGGGATCATCAAGATGCTCTGCCAGCCATTCGGCGCTGACTACCGGCCCGGGATACGTCATTTCTGTTTCTGCGATGGCTCGAGTCCGTTCAGCGTCGCCACAAAATCAGCCAGCATCGGCACATAACGCTGCGCCTGCCCCGCCGCTTCCATGCCAGCGAAAGAATTCTTCACCATGGACTGAATTGGGTGCAGCGCACCGATCTCGGTCGCCAGGCTAGACAGATAGCGCATGTCTTTATGTGCATTGCTGATAGTGAAACGGTGCGCGCTCTCATCACCTTCCATCGTCCACTTCATGAAAGTGTCATAAAACCCGTTGCGCATCCGACTGCTGCCGATCACTGCATGGAACTGCTCTTTTGACAGCCCCGCCTTGCGAGCGATACCGAGCGCCTCCGAGAACAGTGCCGCATAACCCATCGCGATGAAGTTGTTAATTAGCTTCATCTTGTGGCCGAGTCCAACCGCACCGAGATGCACCACATTGCCCGCCCAGCAGTCGAGCACAGGCTTGACCTTCGCAAAGGTCTCAGGATCTGCACCCACCATGGTATCCAGTGTGCCTGCCTCGGCTTCGTTCGGGGTTCTGCCCAGCGGGGCATCGATGAACGTCATGCCGTGGGATTCTGCCGCCTCGGCCAGCGCCATCGTGGAGACCGGGTTCGAGGTCGAGCAATCGATGATGATCAGCCCCTTGCGCCCCGATGCGAAGATGCCGTCCGGACCATTCATCACGGCCTCGACCTGAGGCGACGCGGTCACGCACAGGTGAACGATGTCGCACTGCGCTGCCAGTTCGCGAGGAGTCTTTGCCTCTGTCGCGCCCAACTGCTTTAGCCGTTCAATGGGCTCGCGGTTTTTGTGGCCCATGATGACCAGAGGGTAGCCTTTGCTGACGATATTCTTCGCCATGCCTGCACCCATAAGACCAACACCAATAAAACCAATGACGGGATTTGCCATGCTTGTCTCCTCATTTATAGGTATTCTTGTCTCCGCATTATCAACCAGCGCAGCTGGTTAACGCCAGTATATCGATGTTAATAAATTTAAAACATCGCCATATACGCAAGGGCAAAGAAATTCAGGGTAGTCTTATCATCCGTGCAGTGACACGAATGGTTAATCGTTAATCGGGGTGGCTCGTGATCGAACTGGGCTTGTTTGGGATGGGCGTGGCATCTTTAGCGTTATCGCTATTGCTGCTCTCGCGCTTTATCGCCGTTTGGTGGTCCCTTCTGCTGCTGATCTCAACGCCTGTATGGATCTATCTGGCGCTCACACTCGGCGTCGAGCTGGATGAACAGCACAGCACCAAGCGGGTCAATGATATGGAGCGCAAGCTGGAACAGATCGCAGAGGAACACAAAGCCTTCCGCGAGCAGACCGAAAAAGACGAAAAAGAATTTGAAGAAAAACAGCGACTGCAATCTGAGGCCTGGAAAAAAGAACTCGATGCCGCCGGCACAAAACAAGACTGATCATGAAAAACCAGATGTCCCGCGCGCTGCTCAACGCTGCAAGCCTCACCACACTGCTCGCATCAATACTCACAGCACCCTTAGCGCACGCCGAATGGTCTCTGCTGACCACGACAGAAAAACGCGATTTGTTCTACGTGGATTTCGACACCATCCGCTATGGAAAGTACCCGACGGCCTGGTTTTTGCTGGACTTTGGCAAGCGCACTCCGGAAGATGCGATGTCAGCAAAATTTCTGGTCGAGGCCGACTGCCGCAGCCGCAAAACCCGGCTGATTCAACAGATTTATCATAGCTCCAACACTGGCCGCGGCGGCATCGTCAAGCAGGAAAACGCACCGACCGAATGGGATAAACCCTGGCCGAATACGCCAAGTGAGGAAATGCTGAAATTTCTTTGCCGGATGAGGTAGTTTACGAAACTGATCCCAATACTTTTTGCAGATATCGGGAAAGAATGATTGTCATATATTTGAAACCAGTGATGACCACAGATTGGTGAATGCTTTTAGTATGTTTGTCGCAGCCTCATAAAAGTAGTTATACCGCTGCGTCAGCGC